>JAWQFT010000142.1:0-13729 GCA_035968055.1 Jaaginema sp. PMC 1080.18
CCCCAATGCCCACTGCCCAATGCCTACTGCCCCTTAGTCGCTGATGACTGATGACTGTTAACTGAAAAAGCTGCCCACTGCCCAATGCCCCTTAGATGCTGATAACTGAAAAAGCTGATGACTAAAACCGTTACCCTCGATGTCAAAGGCATGAAATGTGCGGGTTGTGTCAAATCCGTCGAGCGTCAACTGCTACAAAATTCCGGAGTCATCTCTGCCCAAGTGAACCTCATCACCGAGGTTGCCGTTGTGCAGTACGATGTCGCTCAAATCCAACCCGATGCCTTTACCCAAAAATTAAGCGATCGCGGTTTTCCCAGTCAAATCCGCAGCAATCAAACCGTTACTAAACCCAACCCAGAAACAGATAAACCCAAACAAAAATCAGCCCAAACTCAACTCGCGATCGCAGTCATTTTATTACTCTTTTCCGGCTTGGGTCACTGGCAACATTGGGGCGGCCCGGCTATCCCAATTGTGAGTAATATCTGGTTTCATGGGGGACTGGCAACCCTCGCCTTACTCTTACCCGGACGAGAAATTATCATCGACGGGGCTAGGGGATTGCGCTACGGAATGCCGAACATGAATACCCTAGTCGGCTTGGGAACAGTCAGTGCTTATTTAGCCAGTTGTATTGCTTTATTTTGGCCGCAGTTGGGTTGGGAGTGCTTTTTCGACGAACCCGTCATGTTACTGGGGTTTATCTTATTAGGACGCATCCTCGAAAAACGAGCGCGCCATCAAGCCAGCGAGGCATTACAGCAACTACTTGCCCTACAACCTACTGTAGTGCGTTTGATTGGTCAATCAGACCAAAATGAAGAAATGGGTATCGAAATTCCGGTTGCTCAAGCTCGTTCGGGGGAATGGGTGCGGGTTTTACCTGGAGAACGTATCCCGATTGATGGGGAGGTGGTTTCTGGGGAAACGGCGGTGGATGAATCGATATTGACCGGGGAATCAATGCCTGTATTGAAGCAGGTGGGGGACTCGGTTGCCGCCGGGACTCTCAATCAAGGGGGGGCGATCGCGCTGTGCATTCAACGCTCCGGGCAGGATACCACATTAGCCAGGGCGATCGCCTTAGTCGAAGCCGCTCAAACTCGTAAAGCCCCAGTACAGCAGTTAGCGGACACCGTAGCTGGTTATTTTGCTTACGGGGTGATGGCGATCGCGTCTCTAACTTTTGTATTCTGGTATTTCCTGGGGACGGCAATTTGGCCCCAAGTGCTGACTCCGATGGCGATGGCCGGAATGCACGCCACCGCTCCCTCTGGCATTTTATTAAGCCTCAAACTGGCGATCGCGGTGTTGGTGGTCGCCTGTCCCTGTGCTTTGGGTTTAGCCACCCCCACGGCGATTTTAGTGGGGACGAGCTTGGGGGCAGAACAAGGCATTTTAATTAAAGGGGGCGATATTTTAGAGCAAGTCCGCGATCTTGATGCCATTGTTTTTGATAAAACCGGAACTTTGACTTTAGGGAAGTTGCAAGTTACAGGCTGTTTTCCTGAAGATAACTGGACTGCGGATACTTTGTTGCAGTACGCAGCCACGGCTGAAAGCGGCACGAATCACCCCCTGGCTAAAGCAATGCTCAACGGCTTGAAAGCGCGAGACTTGCCGTTATTAAGAGCAACGGATTTTGAGACAAAGTTAGGCTGGGGAATTGCGGCTCAAGTAAATCAAAAACCCGTTTTTGTCGGCAATATCGCTTGGTTAGAGAAACAAAATATTGCTTTACCCGCTTTAAATACCGACGAGCCAAAAGTCGCGGGCCATCAAACCCTCGTGTATGTCGCCGTAGACGGGCAATTGGCCGGGGCGATCGCCCTGGAGGATGAATTGCGCCCCGATGCCCAAATCACCGTCTCCAAGCTCCAAGAAATGGGCTTAGAGGTGATGTTACTCACGGGGGATCGTCCCACCGTTGCCAACGCGATCGCCGCCCAGTTAGGTATCGATCGCTGGTGGTCGCAAGTTCCTCCCGATGGCAAAGTTGAGGTCATTCAAGAATTACAAAAACATCAGCAAGTGGGTATGGTAGGAGATGGCATTAATGACGCTCCCGCTTTAGCTCAAGCCCACATCGGCATTTCCCTCCACGACGGTACAGATATCGCCATCGAAACTGCCGGGATTGTTTTGATGGGGGGGACTCCAACCGAACCGACCTCTTTACTCAAAGTCGTTCGGGCGTTACAGTTGAGTCGCGCCACCTTCGGGAAAATTCGCCAAAATTTGTTTTGGGCTTTGGGCTATAATGCGATCGCGATTCCCATTGCCGCCGGAGCGTTATTACCCGGATGGGGGCTGGTTTTGAGTCCGGCGATCGCGGGCGGGTTTATGGCTTTCAGTTCGGTGATGGTCGTTACCAATTCTTTAGGATTGCGGCAACAGTTTCGACGCGATCGCATCCCCAAAACATCGGGGTAGAGAACGTATCTTGATAGCTTCTCACCGCTTCTCCCTCCTCTTCCCACTTTTCCCCCTCTCCAAATTAGAGGCTAAAAAATCCCCGCGAGTTTACGCTGGAGAATATGTCAAAATTACTCAATTTCCTTTAAGCTTAGATAAGTTTATTGCACATTGCACAAGCGATCGCCAATGGCTGCCAAATCAGCACAACCCCAGCAAGAACATTTGCTAATCATTGAAGACGATAAAGGTAGAAAAGGCATTTCTTTGAAAGAAGCCTCCTACTCCATCGGTAGAGATCAAAACAGCGATATTCGTCTTTCTTCTCAATTCGTTTCTCGCCGTCACGCCACGCTTTTGCGACGGTTACGGGAAGATGGCAGTTCTTTTTACAGCATTGTGGATGGTGACGGCGAAGGTAAGACCAGTGTCAATGGTTTGCTGATCAACGGTCGCAAACTCGAAAGCCACGACCTCAGACACGGAGATGAGGTTGTATTTGGCCCGCAGGTTTTCGCAATTTATCAACTGCGGGAACGCGACGTTTTTCCGACTATTCCCCCGGACGATCCTTACGACATTACCCTAATCGACCCAGCCATGATGTTTGGAGAAGACGGCGACAGCGATACCCCCACTCGCAGTCAGTAGCGATTAAGGGGCAGTCGGCAATCGGCAGTCGGCAGTCGGGGGGATATTCAGTTAACAGTCAACAGTCATCAGGTTTTGGGCAGTCGGTAGTCAGCCATCGGCAGTCGGGGGGAGTAGGGATTTTGCTCCAACAAAGATGGTCGAAAACTGTGACATAACAGGTAGACTTTTAAAAAAGTTCGAGGCTGACTTTGCCAATATTTCAGCCTCAAAACAGAGTTTAAGTTGCAAAAGTCGCGGCAATCAAGAACTCGCACTTTCGAGTAATTGCCACTGACCGCTATCAACAATTGCTTGCTGGAGCTTATTAAACATCTGGCGACAATGGTTGTCGTGCTGAAGTGGCAGTTCTTCATTTTTGACCACAAGATTGAGTCGCACCCCATCAGTCGTTGCGGTAGTGCGGTCAATTAGGACTTCAGCCGTGGCTAACCGAGAAAACGATACATCACCAGGGACTTCGCGACCCATCAAGTAATCGGCTGTATCGTAAATAACTTCAAAATTACAAGCCTTTAGAACCTCGTTTAGCGAGGGTAAAAGGTCTTCAAGCGTAACAGCTACGGTGAACGAACAGATATAGCGAGCCATATCAAAAAAATCAACCCTATCGATTAGGTAGGCTATCTTAAGCTTAATACAATTTGAGCAAGACTTGAGGAGAGGTGGAGTCAAGGTATGGGCGGTAAACTAATTGTATTTGAGGGGGGCGAAGGTGCGGGAAAAACGACCCAAATCCGCAGAATTCATCATTGGTTAAACAGTGCTTTGCCGCCCTACTATACAGTCCAAGTAACGCAAGAACCGGGAGGAACAGCCCTAGGTCAAGAAATTCGCACGCTTTTGTTAGGAGAGCATCATCCGAGCAATCTCGCAGAGTTGTTATTATACGCTGCCGATCGCGCTCATCATGTCGAACAAGATTTGAAACCGGCTTTAGCGAATCATACTATTATGCTGTGCGATCGCTATACAGACTCGACGGTAGCGTATCAAGGGTATGGTCGGGGACTCGACCTCAAACTTATCGCTGAGTTGAACCAAATCGCCACCCAAGGCTTAGAAAGCGACTTGACCTTGTGGTTAGACGTTCCGGTAGAAATCGGGCTACTGCGGGCGCAAAATCGGGGCAAACGCGATCGCATCGAACAAGCTGACCTGGCTTTTCATCAGCGCGTCCATCACGGTTTTCAATCCCTAGCTCAACAATTCCCTCACCGCATTCACCGCATTGACGCAAATACCACTGAAATTGAGGTAGAACGACAAATTCAAGCGGTTTTACAAAGTTTGGTTCTCCCAAACTGATGACTACTGACTGAAACCCCCGATTGCCGATTGCCGACTGCCTACTGCCCACTGCCTACTGCCCACTGCCCAAGACCTGCCCCTTAGAAGCTGATAACTGTTCATGAACCACTACGACTTCCCGATTGGGCAATCCCAAGCCGTAGAACTGCTCGAACAAGCAGTAGAGCGCGATCGCGTTGCCCCTGCTTATTTGTTTGTCGGTATAGCGGGGATTGGCAAATCTTTGGCAGCCGAGCGTTTCAGCGCTTTATTATTGTCTTACCATAAACCGGAAATTTCCCTAGAAAAAACGCAAAAACGAGTCCTAGCTGGCAATCACCCCGACTTTCTCCGAGTTGAACCGACTTATCTTCATCAAGGCCAGCGTTTGACGGCTCAAGAAGCGACAGAAATGGGCTTAAAGCGGCGGGCAAAACCCCAAATCCGCATCGAGCAAATTCGCGAAATTGTGACCTTTCTGGGTCGTCCCCCAATTGAAGCGAGTCGGACGGTGGTGGTTATCGAAGCGGCTCAAGCGATGCCAGAAGCGGCGGCTAATGCGTTATTGAAGACGTTGGAAGAACCCGGACGAGCGACTATTATTTTACTTGCTCCCAAAGTCGAAGCCTTATTGTCTACCTTGGTTTCTCGCTGTCAGCGCATCCCTTTTCAGCCCTTGAGTCAAGCCCAAATGCAAGTAATATTGCAGCAAAAAGGACATTCCGAAGTGGCGCGACATTCTAAAATATTGGCGATCGCCCAAGGCAGTCCCGGACAAGCTATTCAAGCTTGGCAGCAACTCCAAGAAATTCCAGGGGATTTATTAAACCGTTTGGAGAAACTGCCCCAAGATACAGCGAAATGCTTGGCTTTAGCCCAGGAAATTGATAAAACTCTGGATGTAGAAACGCAGTTGTGGTTGCTTGAATACCTGCAACATCAATATTGGCACTGGCAGGATTTTAGGCAAGCGCAGACCGTTCTCCAAGCTTTGGAGCGATCGCGTTTGGCGTTACAGAGTTATGCCAGTCCGCGTTTGGTTTGGGAAGTGTTGCTGTGGAAGTTGAACCCCCCTCGTTGAGCTTATGATGGAGAAAGGGAAAAACAACATCAGGGCGCAAGTACAGCGTAAATATCTACGGAAGGGTTAGCATCACCACTGACTAGGAGCAAAAAAAGCAATGGATGTTGTTATTGTTGATAACCAAGTCACAACAGAATCGTTGTTGGCTTCGCTATTGCGATCGCGGGGTCACCAAGTAGAATGGTGTACTCATCCATCTCAAGTGATGCAGAATTATCCTCAAAAGTCTTATCACTTGATTTTTCTGAATTTGGTGGCTTTTACCGCCGCCAGTTTAGCGTTTTATCAGCAGGTACGCGAGTTGGCTAATCGACCTTTGTTGGTGGGGTTGAGCGATCGCAGTCCGGCTTTAGAAGCTTTATTGAAAGCCGGGATGGATGATTTTCTGCTCGTTCCTCTCGAAGCGCAAGAACTGAATCTCCGTTTATTACGTCTCGAACAACAAGTTCAACAACAACATCGTTCCCCAAAAACTCCCAGTCGCGATCGCCTATTGCGTCCGTCTCACTACACCCAAGCGGCTGCGATCAAACAGTTTCCCTACATTGCCAGCCATCATCTTCGCCAAACTTTTGTCCAGGTCAAAAAACACCTCGCGGATTTAGCCACACCCCCCAATTTGCTCCATCTCGACACTGAAACGACTCAATGGATTGATGATATCTTCGATCGCGCTGGGGTGATGCAGCAATTGATTAGCGATTTGTTATTGGATACTTCCCCCAGTCGCAACGGGGTTAACGCGACTACAGCCCGCCAAAATTATCTGATGGTCGATCGCAACCTCGTTATTCTCGAAACTTCTCCTGATGCCGATCTTTTTGCCAATGCCCCGAAAACTGCCTTAGCAGGTTTGGATGTGCGTTTGGGCTTTCCCGAACTGATGGGTGTAGAAGACACCTTGGCGGCGATTTTGGCGGGGACTCAGGAAAGTTTGGAGATTGACGAGATCGCTCGATTGGGAGATGGCGATCGCCCCCTCTATTTCGATCTTTATGTCAGTCGTCCCCACCACAGTTTTAACCCAGACGCATCCGGTTTAATTATTTTGCTCAACGATGCCACGGAGCGGTTGATCTTTCAGCGTCAGTTGTTGTACAGCGTTAATGAAGCGGAAACTTTACTGAAAAAACTGGCGATTACCAAAAATTATATTGCCAAAATTATCGCTTCGATGGCAGATGCTTTGATTGTGACCACTCCCACGGGTATTATCAAAACTACCAATCCTGCAACAGAGGTTTTATTGGGTTATAGTACCGCCGAATTAATTGGTCAACCGATTTCGCAACTCATCCCCGATACTGCGGTTTTAACTCAGGGAATGCCCAGTCAAGTTCGAGCCGAAGTGAATTGTCGTCGCAAAACGGGAGAAACAATTGCGGTGGCTTTTTCCGGTGCAGCGATTGAAACGGAAGAAGATGTCCGCGATTTTGTTTATATTGGTCGCGATATTACCCACCGCAAACAAGCTGAATTAAAGATTCAAGAACTGAATGCTTCTTTACAACAGCGTACCACGGCGCTAGAACTGGCAAATCAAGACTTAGAGGCTTTTTCTCGCAATGTTTCCCACGATTTACGCACGCCTTTGTCTCATATCAGCTTTTTTATTGAATCTTTAGAAGAAGAATATGAGGAATGTTTCGACGAGGTTGCCCAAGATTATATTTTACAAATCCGCAAGTCTTGTAAGCGGATGGCAGCCTTGATTCGAGACTTGTTGCAGTTGTCTCAGGTACATCGCAGCGATTTGGAATTGGGTGAAGTGGATTTGAGCGCGATCGCTTCTCATGTTCTCTCAGAACTGCGGCACGGCGAGCCACAACGCACGGTTACCAGTAAGATTGAGTGGGGCGCGATCGCGATCGGCAATGAAGGCTTACTCAAAATTGTCCTCGAAAATCTCCTCGGTAATGCTTGGAAATACACCAGCAAAAAATCCCACACTGAAATCGAATTCGGTTGTTACCAAGACGAGGATTTGGTGTACTTTGTCCGCGACAATGGTGCAGGTTTTGATATGGCTCATTCAGAAAAGCTTTTTAGTGCTTTTGGTCGTCTCCACTCAAAAAGCGAGTTTGAAGGGACGGGAGTCGGTTTGGCGATCGTTCATCGTATCATTGAACGTCACGGCGGTCGCATTTGGGCGAAATCTCAAGTTGATGGCGGCACGACGTTTTATTTTACCCTCTCAATTCAGTTATGAATAAGGGGATGTTGGGCTTACGGCTATGACAAACCAATGATCGAATTCGATCGCCTCGAATATACTTATCCTTGCAGTCGCCATCCTGCAATTAAAAATTTAAGTTGGCAAATTCCCGTGGGAAGACGCTGTGCCTTAATTGGTCGGAATGGTTGCGGTAAAACCACGTTATTGCGATTGGCAAATGGCCTTTATCAGCCTCAAAAAGGGGTAATTCGCTTTCAAGGCAAGCCTTTACAATATAATCGCGCTGCTTTGAGTCATTTACGGCAAAATGTCGGGCTAGTCTTCCAAAATCCCGAACAGCAACTCGTCGCAACTACTGTCAGCGAAGATATTGCCTACGGTTTGGGTAATTTGGGAGTGAGTGAAAAGGAAATGCGCGATCGCGTTCGTTCGACTCTAGCCGATTTTGAGCTAGAGGATTTAGCCCATACTCCCATAAATTATCTGAGTTTGGGGCAAAAAAAGCGGGTTTCTATTGCCGATGTCATGGTGCTTTCACCTCAATTACTGCTCCTCGACGAGCCTACCGCTTATCTCGACCCGTATCAAGTCCGACAACTGCGACGAATGCTCAACCAAATCGAGGCTAAAGGGACAACAATCGCGATCGCCACTCACAACCTCGATTTTGTCTATGCTTGGGCAAATTGGGTCTGTGTGGTGGATCGAGGTCAAATCGTGGCTGAAGGCACGCCAGAGCGCATTTTCCGGCAATCTGAGGTGGTAAAAGACTTGGGGTTGGGTCGTCCTTTGATTGTGAGTCTCTTGGACGCACTCAGTCAAGGAAAACATACCGCTACCGATTTACAATCTCTCCAACAATCTTTAATGCAAATTACGTTTCAGGAAGATTAATAAACTCAATTTCCCTACTATTCCATGAGAAAATCAGAGAAAAGGCAATCTCCACTCACACTCAACCGCACGATACTTTTCTATGACCCAGGATCGATCCTTAAACCTGCTTATTAGTAACGACGATGGCATCTTGGCTTTGGGAGTACAAACCTTAGCCAATCGCCTCGCGGCGGCGGGTCATAATGTTACAGTGGTTTGTCCCGATCGCGAACGTTCGGCAACAGGTCATGGCTTGACTTTACATCAGCCGATCCGAGCCAATCAAGTCCTAGAGGTCTTTGACGAGGGCGTTACAGCTTGGTCTTGTTCGGGTACGCCCGCCGATTGTGTCAAACTAGCTCTACACGCCCTCTTAAACCAGCGTCCAGATTTCGTCCTGGCAGGCATCAATCACGGCTCAAACTTGGGTACAGACATTTTGTACTCAGGAACGGTGTCAGCAGCGATGGAAGGCACGGTGGAGGGGATTCCTAGTGTTGCAATGAGTTTAGCGAGTTTTACTTCCCGCGAATTCGTCACGGGGGCGCAATTTGCTTTAAAGTTATTGCACCAACTCACTCGCAATCCCCTGGAGGCTACTACGTTACTCAATGTCAATGTTCCCCCAGTTGCTCCAGAAGCCGTGGCAGGAGTCAAGTTAACTCGCCAAGGGTTGCGGCGGTATATCGAGCAGTTTGAGCAGCGAGTCGATCCTCGCGGTAAAAGTTACTATTGGCTGGCAGGGGAAGCGATTGAGGAAATTGCCCAACCGGATCATCTGCATTTGCCTGGAGATGTTTTGACGGATGTACAAGCCATTCGCGAAAACTTTATTACTGTGACACCACTACAGTACGATTTAACAGATGTGTCTGGTTTTCAAAGATTACAATCTTATGACTTTGATTGACCCGATTGTTGGTATTTTCAATAAAATGTGCGCTTGAAATGCCGGAATTGACCCTGATTTTTTGTTATTCTGTTTTTCTTTGTTACTGATTTAATTTTCATGTCTAAATCCTCATTTTCCGATCGCAATGGTCGCTCTGATGCCGAAACAGTTTATTTGACTGATGAAGAAGGGCGATCGCTACTTTGCTCCGTTGAGCAATCTTTTAATATTGAAAGTCATACCTACTTTTTGCTGTTGCCGATGGATGCGCCCATTACCATTATTGCGGGCGATACTCAAGAAGAAAGTTCTGAGGTGATCTGGCTCGAAGATGATGACGAAATTAAAATGATTTTTGATGATGCCAAAGCTGTTTTGGCCGAACAAAATTTGACGTTACAATCTTCGGCTCATACTTTGACGGTGGCTGGCGAAATTCCTCAACCCCACGAAGATGATATTCTGACTCTCGAATTTGAACACGATAATGGCGAAATTGAAGAAGATGATTATCAATGTTTGGCAGAGTTTTATTGCAATCAACAAAAGTACGAGATTTATACTCCAATCATGCCTTTATTGTTTTTTGCACGAGAAACTAAAGGCGGAAATTTAGAGTTATTATCGCCGGATCAATTACAAGAAATTCAGCCTTTTTTAGAGGACTTATTGTTTGAATAATTAGGTTCAATGGGGGATGATGAAACAGTTTTCTAAATGGATATTTTATTTGGCGGTTTTGCCGATCGCGTTGGGTTTTTGCGGTTGGCAGGGTTGGGCTGTGTGGAATTGGTTGATTTCGCCGCGTTTTAACCCCACGAATGCCGGAGAAGTGCAACTCAATATTGCACCGGGGACTTCTACGGCTCAAATTGGTCGAGATTTGGAAGCTTTGGGCTTAATTCGCTCGTCTTTGGCTTGGAATGTCTGGGCTTCTTGGTTAAAGTTGCACGATCGCGCTGGGGCGTTTAAAGCAGGGACGTACAAAATAGAAACCGATGGCGCTCTACCTCTGATTGCCGATCGCTTGTGGCAAGGTCAAATTATGCGTCTGAGTTTTACGATTCCTGAAGGCTGGAATCGCTGGCAAATGGCGAAGTATTTTGAATCTTTGGGCTATTTTAGCGAGGAAGAATTTATTACGGCGATCGCCAATGTGTCTTCAGAACGCTATGGGTGGCTGCCGCAGAATTTACCTTTTGTCGAGGGCTATTTATTCCCCGATACCTACGAACTGGCCAGCGATCGCATTACCCCCGAACAGGTCATTGATTTGATGTTATCTCGCTTTGAGAGTACGGCTTTGCCTTTGTACAACCAAGCCCAAGACCAAACTCCGTTGAGTTTAAACGATTGGGTCACTTTAGCCAGTATTGTCGAAAAAGAAGCCGCGATCGCCACAGAAAGACCTCTGATTGCGGGAGTGTTTAGCGGGCGTTTAGCCGATAAGATGAAATTAGAAGCCGACCCCACAGTAGAATATGCCTTGGGTATTCGCCAAACTGCCGACCAACCCCTAACCCTCAAACAAGTTCAGATCGACTCTCCCTACAACACCTATCGCTATCCAGGACTGCCTCCCACCGCGATCGCCTCTCCCGGTTTGGACAGTCTCAAAGCCACTCTTGCCCCCCAAACCACCGATTACCGCTATTTTGTGGCTCGTTACGACGGAACTCATCTTTTTACTAAAACCCTCAAAGAACATGAAGCCGCCGTTAAAGCAGTGCGTCAGCAACGAGAAGCTTTGCAAAACAAGTCATAAGTTCGTTACCCTCAATTAGTTCTGAATCCTTGACGGAAAATTAGTTATGAATTGGGAATTGCCCTTACAACCGAACTTAGTTCTCGATGGCCCGGTGATTCGACTCACCCCAGAAATTCTGCAAAAACACAATATCCAGGGCTTGGTGTTAGATGTGGACGAAACCTTAGTTCCCATGCGCGAAAAAGAAGTAAGTCCCGAAGTTTTGGATTGGATTGTCGAAATCCGCCAAACTACGAAGTTGTGGTTGGTGAGTAACAATATTAGTCAAACTCGTATTGCCGCGATCGCCGAGTCTTTACAAGTCCCCTATTTATTCGGCGCTCGCAAACCTTCCCGGCGCAAAGTGCGTCAAGCCCTAGAACAAATGCAGCTTCCCCAAGAACGAGTGGCCATGGTGGGCGATCGCCTTTTTACCGATGTTTTGGTGGGCAACCGTTTGGGAATGTTCTCCGTTCTAGTCGAACCGATGATTAGCCCTACTGCCTCGCCGCGTCTTTATTCTTGGCGCAACTTGGAAGTGACCTTATCTCAATGGCTCGGCGTGTCGTTAAAAGGAAGCAATGAAACTTAACTTAAATACACAATCGTTCTTTTATCGAAATATAAAGAAAATATTACGAAATAAAAGTACACCAAAATTTTCTGTCATGCTGTAGAGTATTGCAGTTCAAAGAGGTCAGTCCTAAATAAAAGACCTCCTCTATACATAACCTTCAAAGGGGTCAAGCTTATATAAAGACCCCAACGATAATAAATAACCATTCAAAACGCTAGACTCCTGCTAGGGGTCTAGCCCTTTTTCGTGGGAAAATAACCGATACTGCCTTCTGGGATAACCGCCATGCCTGAAACCCTCGTTGTCAAAATTGGCACGTCTAGCCTCACCCGTCAAGGTCAACTCGCCCTAGGGACGATCGCGCGCTTAGTCGAAACTCTCACCCACCTCCAAACTCAAAATCATCGCATCGTATTAGTTACCTCTGGAGCCGTGGGTGTGGGTTGCGCTCGTTTGAATCTGCGCGATCGCCCCCAAAAAATTGCCATGAAACAAGCCGTAGCGGCTGTCGGTCAAGGGCGCTTAATGCGCGTTTACGACGACCTCTTCACCACCCTCGGTCAACCCATCGCTCAAATCCTCCTGACCCGCCGCGACCTCATGGATCGCAACGCCTACGTCAATGCCAAAAACACCTTTGAAGCCCTACTGCAACTAGGGGTAATTCCCGTAGTCAACGAAAACGACACTGTTGCCGTCGAAGAACTCCAACTCAAATTCGGCGATAACGACACCCTGTCGGCTTTAGTCGCCAGCTTAGTCGCCGCCGATTGGCTCTTTCTCCTCACGGATGTAGACCGCTTGTATTCAGCCGATCCTCGAACCCATCCCGATGCCCATCCCATTACCCATGTCAACGTCGAACAGTTAGCCCAACTACAGGTCGATGCTGGGTCAAAAGGCTCTTTGTGGGGAACGGGGGGCATGGCGACCAAGTTGGCTGCGGCTCGTATTGCCACCAGTTCTGGGGTAAAAGTGGCGATTACCCAAGGTCAGCATCCCGAAAATATCGGCAAAATTTTAGCAGGAGCTGCGATTGGGACGCAGTTTGAACCCCAAGTTCGTCCGGAAAATGCTCGCAAGCGCTGGATTGCTCACGGTTTGGTAGCGATGGGTCAACTGTATTTGGATGCGGGTGCGGTGAAAGCGATTTGCGAGGGGGGAAAGTCCCTTTTAGCGGCGGGGATTACCCAAGTTGAAGGCGAGTTTCAAGCCGAAGATGCCGTGTTGTTGTGCGATCCCCAAGGTCGCGCGATCGCTCGCGGCATTGTCAATTACAACCATCAAGAATTGCAGCAAATTAAAGGTTGCCAATCCGACCAAATTGCCGCCATTTTAGGTTACGAAGGTGCAGAAACCGCGATCCATCGGGATAATTTGGTTATCTGCACCCCGGAAACCTAGTTATTCATGGTTTCTGGCGGCACGACATTGGCGGCAGCTTGTTCGCTAGTCGTTGCCTTGATTTGAGTATTTTCTAGGTCGCGAGTAGAGGGATTGGCCGCGTCGGGTAAATCCGGTTGTATCGAAGCATTCATGGCGTGATAGTCGGACATCAACGATAAGCCCCCCACTGTGCCAGCAACCAAAGCCGTGTAACCCAAATAGAGGTGAACGGGGGAAACCTGCATTCCAATCCTCAAACTAGATTTAGGAGCGCGATACCACGATGGTACGACCGAAGAGTGCGCTTCAGACAAAGAAGCCGCTAATTTGACCCCGTTTAAGCCTAAAACATTGCCAATTTGCCGAATAAAGCCGCGTAAATAAACATCTTCAGGAAGTTCGTCTAAGTTTCCGGCTTCGAGGGCGCGGAGGTGACATACGGGAATTAGCGTTCGGACGTGGACTTGTTCGAGGGAAAGGTTTTGAGTCATTCTGGCGTTGGCGATCGCGCTGCCAATTTGACGGCATTGTTCGGCTCTAGAGACAGCGAGTTCTGGGCTTTTGGGTTTGGCTTTATGACCAAAACAAGCAAGACTAATGGTGCGTTTGGGGGCTTTAGCCGGGGGGGGTTC
>JAWQFT010000143.1:0-13608 GCA_035968055.1 Jaaginema sp. PMC 1080.18
AGAGGAATAGACAAGGGTGTTAAAATTCAAGATCGATTTATGTATAAGCCGTAGCCTGTGGAAGATGGGCTTCTAAATTGCGATTTTTACGAAGTGTACCGACGCTTTATTGTAGTGCTATATCAGCGATTGAGGACAATAGGCAATTGTGAAAAGGGAAAGAAAATAGCGATCGCGATCGACAGAAAAACATCAGTTACTCCTCGAATAAACGTCCACTTAACTACTACAAAATATGACTAATACTCAAGGACGAAAAGCCGATCATATTCGTATTTGTTTAGAAGAAGATGTACAATTTCAAAAAGTAACCAATGGTTTTGAGCGCTACCGCTTTCAACATTGTTGTTTGCCTGAAATAGATTATGATGAAATCGACCTTTCTACCCAATTTTTCGATAAAATTTTGGGCGCGCCTTTGTTAATATCTTCCATGACAGGGGGGACAGAACAAGCTAAGGAAATCAACTATAGATTAGCCGCGATCGCGCAGAAATACCAATTCGCGATGGGAGTGGGTTCGCAAAGAGTTGCCGTCGAAAAACCCGAAGTCGCTCACACTTTCGCTGTGCGATCGCAAGCCCCAGACATCCTACTTTTCGCCAATCTCGGTGTCGTCCAACTCAACTACAACTATGGTTTAGACCAATGCCTGCAAGTCGTCGATGACCTCGAAGCCAATGCCCTAATTTTACACCTCAATCCTCTGCAAGAATGTATCCAACCCAACGGCGATCGCAACTTCAAAAACTTACTTGACAAAATAGAAAAACTATGCGATAAACTCCCCGTTCCCGCGATCGCCAAAGAAGTCGGTAACGGCATTTCGGCAAAAATGGCGCAAAAGCTCTTAAATGCAGGCATTTCCGCCATTGACGTAGCCGGGGCGGGTGGGACATCCTGGGCTAAAGTAGAGAGCGAGCGTACTCAAAATCAGCGCCAACGCCAACTTGGACGTACCTTTGCCGATTGGGGCATTCCCACCGCCGAATGCGTCGCACAGATTCACCACGCCTACCCCGACGTGCCTCTCATCGCCTCTGGGGGCTTGAGAAACGGCATGGAAGCCGCGAAAGCGATCGCCCTAGGGGCCGACCTCGTAGGCTTGGCTTACCCCTTCCTCAAAGCCGCTAACGAGTCCATAGAAGCCCTCGACGAACTTGCCCAACTGCTCATGGCTGAGATGACAACGGTTCTCTTTTGTACTGGAAATCGTACTGTAGCCGCATTACAACACGACAGTTCCTTACAAAAGTTACAATAAGGTGTTTAGTTATCGGTTATTATCCAATTTTTTCCCTCTCGCTACTGCCAACTGTCGCTATAGAGAAAAAAGCGATCGCGCCATTATCAAAACACAAACAAATCACCCGTAAAACCTTTTCCTTAACTCCTACAAAAAAATGCGTCAATTCCTCAAACATACTTTTGCAAGTTTAGTGGGTACGATTCTGGGTATTAGCTTATTATGCGTTCTGGGTGCAAGCAGCTTGGTTGTATTACTTATTGCTGCGGTAGCAAGCGAAGAAGAACCCACAATCAAAGATAAATCTGTCTTAGTTTTCGACTTATCTCAAGTTATTAGCGATACCGAACCTACGGTTAATTTAACCCAAGCTTTATCCGAAGAAATTCCTAATAATCTTCCTTTACGTCATGTTATTACAGCAATAGATAAAGCCGCTCAAGACGACCGAATTGTGGCGCTATTTCTCGATGCTTCTCAAGGAAGTAATAGCACGGGTTATGCCACTTTATCCGAAGTCAGAAAAGCTCTACAACGCTTTCGAGATAGTGGTAAACGAGTGATTGCTTACGATGTCGATCTAGCAGAAAAAGATTACTATCTGAGTTCCATTGCCGATACCGTCATTATCAATCCGATGGGGACAATAGAACTCAATGGTTTAAGTTCGCAACAAGTCTTTTTTGCCGGGGCTTTAGAAAAGTTTGGGGTGGGGGTACAAATCGTCCGAGTCGGAAAATTCAAAGCGGCGGTAGAACCTTTCATCCAAGACAAACTTAGCCCAGAAAATCGCCAACAAATTACCAATTTACTTAATGATGTTTGGGGGCAATTTTTGAGTGAGGTAGGGACAAGTCGCAATTTGAATAATGCTCAATTGCAGGCGATCGCGAATAACCAAGGTATACTCTTACCCGAAGAAGCCCTCAATGCCAAATTAATCGATCGCGTCGCTTATTACGATGAAGTTGCGAACGATCTTAAAGAATTAACCGAAAGTAAAGAAAGCGATCGCACTTTTCGGAAAGTCAGCTTGCAGCGTTATCTCGATATCCCCGTCAAAGCCGTTGCTCGCGACTCCGAAAATAAAATTGCGGTCGTTTATGCTGAAGGAGAAATTGTAACAGGGACAGGAGATTTCGGTCAAATTGGTAGCGATCGCCTGCGTCGAGAATTACGAGATTTACGAGAAGATGAAGATGTCAAATCTGTTGTTCTTCGTATTAATAGTCCGGGGGGGAGTGCAACTGCTTCTGAGCTTATTTTAAGAGAACTTAATCTCTTAGCTGAAGATAAACCCGTGGTGGTTTCGATGGGCAATACTGCCGCTTCCGGGGGATATTGGATTGCCACTGGCGCTCAATATATTTTTGCAGAAGCTAACACCGTTACGGGGTCAATTGGTGTATTTGGCGTGTTAACTAATATTGCCGAAATTAGCGAGAAAAATGGCATTACTTGGGATAGCGTTAAAACCAATAATTTTGCCGATTTAGACGCAATTAACCGCCCCAAAACACCCCAAGAAATGGCATTATACCAACGCTTGGTCAACAAAATTTATAATCAATTTTTAGACAAAGTAGCCACAGCCCGCAACCTCCCCAAAGCCAAAGTTTCCGAAATTGCTCAAGGCCGCATTTGGTCGGGAATTGATGCTAAACAAGTAGGTTTAGTTGACGAAATTGGCGGTCTCGAAAACGCGATCGCCAAAGCGGCCGAAATTGCCCAGTTAGGGGACGACTGGGAAGTTCAAGAACTCCTGAAAGAATCAACTTGGGAAGACAAAATTATTCGCATTCTTTCCGAACAAACCCAAGTCGAAAGCTTTGTTACTCCCGATCCTCTGACTCAAGAATTTCAGAAATTCAAAGACGAAGTTTCAGTTCTCCAATCCCTCACCGATCCCAGAGGAATTTATGCTTTATTACCCTTTGATTTACGCATGGAATAATCAGTTTGTAGTAAAGGCTAAAACTATTTCAACTTAAATCCCTCAATTGGTGAGTGCAATCCCCAACAAATCCCATGTTAATTACTGGAAAAACGCAACTTCTCGGCATTATCGGCTATCCTGTAGAACATTCCCTCTCTCCCGTAATGCAAAACGCCGCGATCGCGCACTTAGGAATTGATGCCATTTACGTCCCCTTTCCCGTGAATCCTAGCAGATTAAAAGACGCGATCGCGGGACTCGAAGCCACAGGCATTATCGGCTTTAACGCCACCATTCCCCACAAACAAGCCATAATCGCGCATCTCAGCGAAATAGACCCTGCCGCCGCCGCGATTGGCGCAGTTAATACCGTTTCCCGCACTCCTACAGGCTGGTACGGCACAAACACCGATCTTACGGGCTTTATTGCCCCTCTGAAAAAATTACAACGAAATTGGTCGCAAATTGTCCCCGTCGTCCTAGGGAATGGGGGGGCTGCAAGGGCGGTTGTGGCGGGTTGCGTCGAACTGGGCTGTCCTCAGATTGCCGTTGTAGGGCGCAATTCCAAGAAGTTGACCCAATTTAAACAAAGCTGGCAGAATACCCCCTTTGCTGAAGCCATAACCCTACATTCCTGGGACAAATTAGCCCTCCTCCTCCCCACCACTCAACTCCTCGTCAACACCACCCCCATCGGAATGTCACCCCATGACAAAGCCACCCCCGTAGACGCAACCCTGCTGGCGACACTTCCCGACAGCGCGATCGCCTATGACCTCATTTATACCCCACGTCCCACGCAATTCCTCCACCTTGCCCAACAACAAGGCAAAACCATTATTGACGGTACAGAAATGCTCGTCCAGCAAGGAGCAGCCGCTTTACAACTGTGGTTACAGCAACCTGTTCCTGATGATGTTATGCGTCAAGCTTTGTTAAATGTGTTACAAAAATAAGATTATTTTTCGTTAAGCTCGCCTTTTGGGAGGGGAATTTTCAGTTAACAGCGATTAAGGGGCAGTGGGCATTGGGCAGTAGGGATTGGGCAGTAGGGATTGGGGGATTGGGGAGAGGGCAGTGGGCAGTGGGCAGTAGGCAGTAGGCAGTGGGGAGAATTTTGACGAATAACCAATAACCAACAACCAACAACTAACAACTAACAACTAACAACCAACAACTAACAACTAACAACCAACAACCAACAACCAACAACCAACAACCAACAACCAATAACTCATGGCAAAAACATTTCCCTTACCAACCCTGCAAAACAGCCTCATCGTCTCCTGTCAAGCCCCTCTCGACTCCCCTCTCCACGATGCCGATATAATTGCAGCCATAGCCAAAGCCTCAGTATTGCGGGGGGCAAAAGGAGTCCGTATTGATACCCCAAGCCACGTTGCTGCGACTCGCGGTTTATTGCCCGATACCCCGATTATTGGCTTGTGGAAACAAACCCTCCCCGGCTACGACGTTTATATTACCCCGCGCTTTGAAGATGCGATCGCGATCGCCCAGGCAGGAGCTGATATGATTGCCCTAGATGCCACCCAACGATCTCGTCCCAACCACGAAACCGTCGCGACGCTCATCTCCCGCATCCACGACGAATTAGGCAAACCCGTCATGGCAGACATCGACACCCTGGAAAACGCCCAACTTGCCCAAACTGCGGGGGCAGATATCATCGGGACAACCCTTTATGGTTATACAGGGGAAACTCAAGCATTGACTCCTCCGGGTTGGGAATTGCTGCAAGCCCTCGTCGCTGAAATGAACGTCCCCGTCATCTGTGAAGGGGGGATAACCTCTCCGGAAATGGCAGCCAAGGCGCTAAATTTGGGGGCAGACGCGATTGTTGTAGGGGGAGCGATTACCGGAGTCGATCTCAAGGTACAAGCCTTTCTAGGGGCATTATCGGGCTGATGGGCAATGCTGAGTAGCTGGAATCAGTCGGTGTCTTGACTTCGCTTTCGCCTTACTGGTTTGAGAGGGGTAGTGGGAAGAGAGGGAGGAGATTGTAGCGAAACATTACTTTTTTTTACTTTTTGACAATATTTGTAGAGAAATTCTCCCCAGTCAAAGCCTCTGTAACCCTTGCAGTACGTTGCATTGAGGAATTGTAAAGGTGTATTTTTACTGCGATCGCAATTCTGCGACAATGCGAAACAATGCAATAACTTAATTTGATTCACATCAAGCACCGCAAATCCTCACTGGAGGCTACGACTATATGAAATTGGCTTATTGGATGTATGCTGGCCCTGCCCACATTGGCACGCTACGCATCGCCAGTTCTTTTAAAAACGTCCACGCCATTATGCACGCTCCCTTGGGCGATGATTATTTTAACGTCATGCGCTCAATGTTAGAGCGAGAGCGAGACTTTACCCCCGTTACTGCCAGTATTGTAGACCGCAACGTTTTGGCTCGCGGTTCTCAAGAAAAAGTGGTTGATAATATCACCCGCAAAGATAGCGAAGAAACGCCGGATTTAATCGTCTTGACTCCCACCTGTACTTCGAGTATTTTGCAAGAAGACTTACAGAACTTTGTCGATCGCGCTCAACTCGATGCCAAAGCCGATGTCATGTTGGCGGATGTCAATCATTACCGCGTTAACGAGATACAAGCCGCCGATCGCACCCTTCAGCAGATCGTCGAATATTACATTCAGAAAGCCCGGAAAAAAGAGGAAATTCCCCAAAATAAAACCGAAAAGCCCTCGGTTAACATTATTGGTATTTCCACCCTCGGCTTCCACAACCAGCACGACTGCACCGAATTAAAACGGTTGATGGCAGACTTGGGAATCGAAGTCAACGAAGTGATTCCCGATAAGGCTTCAGTTCATAACCTCAAAAATTTGCCAAAAGCCTGGTTTAACCTCGTTCCTTACCGAGAATTGGGCATGATGACGGCTCAGTACCTCGAAACGGAATTTGGCACGCCCTACGTCGATATTACGCCGATGGGCATTGTGGAAACCGCTCGTTGTATCCGCAAGATTCAGCAGGTATTGAATGACCAAGGAGCGCAAGTTAACTACGAAGATTATATCGATCGCCAAACCCGCTTCGTCTCCCAAGCCGCTTGGTTTTCCCGTTCCATTGACTGCCAGAATTTAACCGGGAAAAAAGCGGTGGTTTTTGGCGATAATACCCACGCGGCGGCGATTACTAAGATTTTAGCCCGCGAAATGGGGATTCATGTCGTACTAGCCGGGACGTATTGCAAGTATGACGAAGAATGGTTCAGAGAGCAAGTCAGCGAATACTGCGATGAAGTGCTGATTAGCGACGATAATGGCGCAATTGGGGACGCGATCGCCCGAATTGAACCTTCAGCCATTTTTGGCACGCAAATGGAACGTCATGTAGGTAAACGCCTAGATATCCCCTGCGGTGTCATTGCAGCCCCGATTCACATTCAGAACTTCCCCGTCGGTTATCGTCCTTATCTGGGCTATGAGGGGGCAAATCAGGTGGTAGATTTAATCTACAATTCCTTTACCCTGGGAATGGAAGACCACTTATTGGAAATTTTCGGCGGACACGATACGAAAGAAGCCATTACGTCGGGGATTTCGGCTGATTCTGACTTAAATTGGACAAAAGATGCCCAAACCGAGCTAAATAAAGTGCCGGGATTTGTGCGCGGTAAAGTCAAACGCAATACCGAAAAATTTGCACGCGATCGCGGTATTGGCGAGATTACCTTAGAGGTAATGTATGCCGCGAAAGAAGCCGTGGGTGCGTAACAACCCGTTTTAATTTTCTGGGGAGGGTGGGTCATTGCAACCCACCCTTTTTTTCGACCCAAATCAAAACAATCTCTAATCCGCTTGGGGTCGAGCAGCCACAGTTTCGGGACGGGGTTCGATCTCAAAAGTAAGTTGCAGTTCCTCGTGGGGTTCGAGGACTGCCTCGGCTTCAGTTCGATCCATCGCAGCGAGTAGATTCTGCATCGCAGCTTCGAGGTGCATTCCTGCGTCCACAGCGACCCAACCAGAAGGCATTAGGTGTCGCCATTCAAAATGCAGGTGTGGCCCTGTAGATAAGCCCGTACTGCCCACTAAACCAATGACTTGCCCTTGTTCGACTTCTTGACCGGGTTCGACAAAAATTTCCGATAGGTGAGCGTAGCGGGATTCTTGTTGGTCGTTTTCGTGGCGGAGAGTGACCATTAAACCGTAACCGCCAACATTGCCCGCGATCGCGACTTGACCGGGATAAGCAGCTACAACGGGCGTTCCCGTGGGGGCGCTAATGTCTGTCCCTGAATGTAGACGTTGCGTTCCTAAAATGGGATGATTGCGCCAGCCAAAAGCAGAGCTAATATTAGCAGGAATCGATAAGGGGAACATCAAGGCAGTATTACCGGGTAATGTGCCTTCTTGTTGAGCATTTTGGTAAAATGCCAGTTGTTCGGCGGGAATCGCTTGAATTTTAGCACCCGAAGACGGGCGATAATTGCTGGCCGTTTGTACGGGAACTGCCGTGCGCGCACGAGAAGTAGCGATCGCCTGGCGTTGCACTTGGAGTTGACGGCGTTGTTGAATCGGAGAAGCGATCGCCACCCCAGATTGTTGAGTAGTCACAGGTTGACGAGCAGTTGTGCTAGACCCCCCGCAATTGGCAGCTTGACCGTTGATAGTACGACAACCTGTAGCGCGATCGGTAATTTGTACCGGAACTGAACCGCGACTGTTCGATCCCCCTAAATTATCGGCAAAGTTATTCGTCCCTCGGTCTAAAATTTGGATTTGAGGCTGTACTCCCGTGTTTTGGGCAGAAGGGCGATCGATGAGGCGTTCGGGAATTGAGGTATTTGAGTTATTTTGAGGAACGTTGACGCGAGGCGCATTCAGTGGGGCTGGAGCGGAATATTCGACTTGGGGAGCGGGTTCGGGGGCTGGGGCTGTAACTCGCGGTGCGGGAGCGGGTGCTGGGGCTGTAACTCGCGGTGCGGGAGCGGGTGCGGGAGCGGGTGCGGGGGCTGTAACTCGCGGTGCGGGGGCGGGAGCTGGGGCTGCCACTCGCGGTGCGGGAGCAGGTGCGGGAGCGGGTGCTGGGGCTGCCACTTGGGGAGCAGGAGCAGGAGCAGGGGCTGGTGTCGCAGGAACGCTCATGGTATCAACCAAGGCATCGGTTTGAGCAATAACCCAGTTGTTACTGAGAAAGCTCAAACTACTCACAAAAGCAACACTGGCGATCGCGATGGGATGCTGGGTCACAAGGCGCAATAGAGTGCGATTTTCTGGGGTCGGTTTATTCATCGTTTCCTCACAACTCACAAATAATATTAAAAATCAAAATTTCAGATTTGGGAAAGAAAGAAAGCTTAAAATTTTAGCTTTTTCGAGGATGGTGGTGTTGAACCAGAGCGCGCACAAAACTCAAATCACAAGTCATCATAGCCTAAAGAGATCGCCCCAGGCATTCGTTCAATTTCTATCTTGCCGTGGGGGGTTTGGAGGTGAATGCGTAAAGCTCCTGTGGGCGCAACTCCAGCGATTTTACCCGGATAGTTATCAACGATTAAAGGACGTTGAGGCCAGCATAATAGTTCAGTATAAGCAGTAAGGATCGCGTCTCTATTTTCGGTTTGGAGGCGCTGACATCCGGAGAGGATACCGAAAAGGGCGATCGCGGCTAATTGTTCTAAACAGGAAATGGGGGGACGATCGCGATCGCGAAAAAAGGTTTGTAAGTTAATGCCGGGTTCGGGAACGGCATTGCTCCAGTTGATCCCAACTCCCACAACAGCTTGTACAATGCGATCGCCTTGGGTACGAGTTTCGGTTTTAATGCCACCCAATTTACGTTGCTGCAAAATCAAGTCATTGGGCCATTTCAGATGAACTGGGACTGCGTAACGCCGCAAACTGCTGGCAATACCCCAAGCTGTGGCAAAGGTGAGTAAGGGGGCTTGAGAGATAGAAATTTGCGGCGCAACGGCAACAGAAAGGTATAATCCTCCTGGGCTTGACTGCCATTGTCTTCCCCACTGTCCTCGTCCGGCGGTTTGTTGCTGGGCGATCGCGATTTGGGGTAAAGGGCGATCGCCCTCTAGACTTTGCCACAGTTGCTTATTGGTCGAATCGGTAATATCCCAGTAATGCAGTTTTACCCTAGGATTGACTTTGAGTTGTCTTAAGGTTGTTTTAAAGATTTGGCGATCGAAGAGCATAAACACAATTGACTATAAAATTAAGAAAGCTGCCTTTGCCAAACGTCCAAAGCTGAATCTCTATTCCAGATTACCAGCCTCTAACTTGAGGTAGGGATACTGACAACTGATGGCTGAAATCCCCGCGACTGCCGAAGAGCCGACTGCCCAAGACCTACTGCCTACTGCCCCTTAATCGCTGATAACTGAAAAAACTGCCCTTTAGATGCTGATGACTGAAATAATCAACGCCATTCCCCTCGACCAAATTCGCTACAACTCCCAAGGCTTGGTAGCCGCGATCGCCCAAGACTATCTCGATGGTACAGTTTTGATGATGGCGTGGATGAATCGGGAATCTCTGGCTAAAACCCTCGCAACGGGGGAAGCTTGGTACTGGAGTCGTTCTCGTCAAGAATTATGGCACAAAGGGGCAACATCTGGACATTTCCAAAAAGTGCGATCGCTCCGCTATGACTGCGATAGCGATGCAATTTTACTCAGCATAGAGCAAATTGGGGATATTGCTTGTCACACAGGGGAAAGAAGCTGTTTTCATCAAGTCGGCGATCGTAAGGAATCACCCCCGGCTGAGACGTTATCCAATTTATACGACACGATACGCGATCGCCGGGATAATCCCACAGAAAGCTCTTATACTTGCAAACTTTTTGCCGGAGGAGACAACAAAATCCTCAAGAAAATTGGCGAAGAAGGAGCGGAAGTGGTGATGGCTTGTAAGGACAATGACCCCGACGCGATCGCTTCAGAAGTAGCTGATTTGTTTTACCATACCCTTGTTGCCCTCGCTCACCACAATGTCGAGTTACGGGACGTTTACCGCATTCTCGACGAGCGACGGGGTTAGTTTTTTCAGTGACCAATAACCAACAACCAACAACCAACAACTAACAACTAACAACTAACAACTAACAACCCAAATACTGCGCCACAATCTCCACAATACGCTCAGAAGCCTTGCCATCGCCAAAGGGGTTAATTGCCGTTGCCATCTGTTCGTAAGCAGTGGGGTTGCTCAGAAGTTCGCTGGTGGCATCAAAGATCGAGTCTGAGGCAGTACCAATAAGTTTAGCTGTACCCGACGCGATCGCCTCCGGTCGTTCGGTCGTTTCCCTTAACACTAAAACAGGTTTACCCAAACTGGGAGCTTCTTCTTGTAAACCCCCGGAATCCGTGAGCAGTAAGTAACAACGTTGAATTGCTCCCACCAATTCCCCATAATCCAAAGGCTCGCACAAAAAGACTCGCGGATGTTCCCCCAAAGCCGCCTGAATTGGCTCTCTTACAGTCGGATTGCGGTGCATGGGTAACAGCAAAGCCGTGTCGGGGAAGGCCGCGAGAACTTGCTGAAAGCCCGCTAAAATGTCTTGCAAGGGTTGACCCCAGTTTTCACGACGATGTACTGTAGCCAGTAGGACGCGATACTGCTGCCAATCTAACCCCGGAACGTGACAATCAGGTTGATTCTCAGCCACCCGCAGCAAGGCATCAATAACAGTGTTTCCGGTAGGGCAGATTTTCCCAGTAACGTTGGATTTTTCGAGATTTTCGACCGCGAGGGGAGTTGGTGCAAAGTGGAGTTGTACCAGTTGGGAGATCAAGCGACGATTGGCTTCTTCGGGATAAGGATTAAAAAGGTTATCCGTCCGCAGTCCGGCTTCAACATGACCGACGGGAATTTGTTGATAAAAAGCAGCCAAAGCCGCAGCAAAAGCCGTCGTCGTGTCTCCTTGGACAATGACTAAATCGGGTCGAGTGGTTTTGAAGAGGGGAGCAAGACCTTGTAAACTACGACAAGTAATGTCACTAAGGGTTTGTTGAGGTTGCATAATCTCTAAGTCCCGGTCGGCTTGCAAGCCAAAAAGCTGCATAACTTGAGCAACCATTTCACGATGCTGTCCCGTAAGTAATACTTGCACTTGGAAGCGGGAATCAGTTTGAAACTGCTGAATCACTGGCGCAAGTTTGATGGCTTCAGGACGAGTCCCCAAAGTGATACTGACGGAAAATTGTGAATTTGTCATGCAATGATTGAGGTCAGAGATTAACATTCTTGATTTTAGGAAATTTCAGGAAACAAGGGTAAAGATGTTAACCTTTGCGTCTTGATGAGAATCCTTTTTTGTAACTTGAAGTAAAGAAGGGTTTTATGGGGTTGATTTGGCTTTCCTTAAATCTGCGTTATTTAGTCTCAAAAGAATTCAAAAATCGCCAGGGCATCAAATTTGTATTAATATAAAATTAATTATAAGTGGTTAAGGCACTCTTACTAGCTCGGAGATTATGCTCGATTTTTTATTGAATTTACATCTGCAAATTGGGAATAGACTGTTTCTAATTATTTCAGCAATTGTGGCGATTGTGACTTGTTTTTGGTTTATTCCTATAACCACAGATTTGATGATTAATTGTGCGGCAGGTTTAGCGGGGAAATACTGGGGACGCGATCGCCGGACTTTGGTGATTAATTCGAGTACCAATAATCCAGAGCTATTTTCGATGTTAGTGGCTTTTTCTTTAGGTCGCGTTGGGGGCTTGGCCAATCCTTTGGGATCGAACTTCGCCAATATTTATTTGATGTTTATTTTTGCCCCTTTAGTTGTGATGGGAAAGTGGTTACTTCTGGGCAAAGTTTCTCGAATTAAACGCTTTTTTAATTTAGTTTCTAGAGAGAAAGGTTTATGTTTTTGGCATTTGGTAATGTCATTTTTAATGTTTGGCTTTGCTTCTTTTGCTTATTGGTGTATGACGGGAGTGAATCCGTTTAGAACAACTAACGATCCAACTCCTTTACAACCAAAACTCTATTTATTAATGGGAGGAATTAGTTGTTTGGTAGCGATTTTTGTCTTTTTCTTTTTCGAGAATCGCTTGAAAGCTAAACGTTTGGAGTTATTTGAAAATATTAATGAAGATAACCATTCACCCAGTTGGTCTGGCTTTGCTTTAGGAACAATTGGTTTAATTATTTGTTGCTATATTCTCAATTCCTTTTTTCTGGCTTGGTCGAGTTTGTATAGTAATACTTTGGAAGATTTCTTTGGGGCGGCAATTTTCGCAGGCTTGCATTACTTCGTCGGGTCTTTAATTACTTCGTTACCGGAAATGACCGTAGCCATTGAAAATTACGAACGTTTGGATGCAGCAGACCTCAATACGGCAATGGCTTCAGCAAGTCAGTCGAATATGACCAATTTGGCGATCGCGGCTTTGGGCAGTATTTTAATCTTTCTCCTCTTATTATTTGGTATCAACTACCGACTTTAAAAGTACGATAAATATAAGGAAAGGCATCGCCCCTAGACGATGCCTCATCGGTCAACTCACATCAGACTTAGTTCATTAAACCGCAGGTTAGAGGGCAAGCAGCATAGATTGCCGCTTTGGGCTTGCGGTTTTCGCCGTGCAGCCAATTTAACCAACTGACTTCGCGGGGGTGAACGCCTTTGCTGGTTAACAGGATAGCGCCTAATAGAATTCCTAAAACATTGGCGATCAAGATCGAACCCGCAACCAGTAAAACAGCACTAACGGGCAGCACGGATTGTAAAACAATCGCAGCTAACGCGCCGACGGTTGCCATCAAAACCACCACAGGAAACCCGACAACCAACAAACAAACTGTTAATGTAAAACTCCAAATTAAAAAGCTTTTGATCCAAGCTAAAGCATAAGTTTGAGCGATACTTTGTTTTTGAGTCAGCATTATATCTTTTACTCCGTATTCAAAACTAAACAAAACTTAAATAAATTATTTGTCGAGCGCTCTAAATTGCGATCGCGTTGTGATTAGTCAGTATAAGTAAACTCAATGAGAAGATGAGCATTTTTTAATCAAAATTTACAATCAAGGTTCAACAAGAGTGCTTTAGGGTCTGGTTGGAGGGAGTACAAAGGAGGCGATCGCGTCGGGAAAACTCCCACCACACGGTCTTTTGAGGGCAATCCCATCTCCCACGATCCGGGGCGATCGCGACAAGTTGGGATAATGTAACAGATGATTGTTTACATTTATTTACAATAAGCTGAATAACTCTCATAATTCGCGGGAAACTACCGCATCAACGGAAGTTCACCTACAATAGACAACATACCTGTAGACTCTTTGTTTCTTGTAGAAACAAACAGCCTCAGTCAATCTTGAAATAATGTTTCTAGCATCTAGCAAGCTTGGTAATAATTAAAGATGACAGAACAGCAACATCAACGCCCAGTTGCCCCGCCGCCCCCCGGT
>JAWQFT010000144.1:0-13550 GCA_035968055.1 Jaaginema sp. PMC 1080.18
TCATGGGCTGGATGATTGGTCAGACGCGAACCCCAACCCTTGCCCCCGGCACAAACCCAGCCATAGCGGAAGGATTTAATCGTGAGAGTTTCCGATTTGGAGACTTTCGCCAGGCGTTGGTCATCCCCGACGTAGTGAACTTTGTCCCCCACTTTCAACTGCGCCCCGGCGCGATCGCGAATGTCCGGCTCACAGCAAAGATCGACCAGCACCTCAAATCGTCGATTATCTTCCGCGTAGCCGACGACGACATCCTCGTGATGTCCTGTCACTTGAATCAGGACATATTCCCCCTCCTCGAAAATTCCGACCGTCGCCCCGATCGCGGGAAGCGATCGCGGCGATCGCGAGCGATCAACCCCGCGATCGCATTCTGATTTAGACGGGACGGGCGTTTCAGGAGAAGCGATCCAGGATCATTTATTTTTTCGGTTTCAGGCGGCGCTGAAGTGATCTCAGAAGTGATCCACGGATCACTTCCCTCGATATCCTTGCATTCACTGGGTTCTGAAGTGATCCGCCCCTGGATCACTTCCGGCTTTTGGGGTGGTTCGGAGTGATCCGTAGGTGATCCGTGGATCACTCGCAGATCAGTTTGAGCCTCACTATCAAACTCAAACCCTTTATCGAGATTATCGTCAGGCACATAGTACAGAACGTGGTTAGCCTTCCGGGTCTTCTCAATCAGTCGCTCTTGATGAAGTTGGGCCGTTGTCTTACGGATGGTGTTGTAAGCAATCGATAAAATCTCGGAAAGTTCCCTGTTCGAGTAGACCGTTCCCCGGTCGGCATCCAAAAAGCCCACAACTTGATCGCGAGTGTTGCCATCAAAATCTAAGCCTTTGTCTGCCTGCCCAGTGACAACCCAAGTTTTTGTTTCGGGCTGAAGTTCCAAGTCGTAAGTCGCCGGACAGCGAAACCGACTTTTCTTGATCTCTAACTGGCGGCGCAAGTCTGCCGAACTTGTGGAATCGGGAAGTCTTTTTAAACGAAAAACCTGGTCAACGGCAGCAGGGATACCAGAAGTCCCGCGACTGTCCCCATCTTTATTAGCGTGGTGTATTAATAATGTGGCGATACCCAATTCGCCACTCATGTAGCGCAATGCGTAGACATTTCGAGCGAACGCTGAATCGTTCTCGGACAATCCGGTATTTCGGGAGATCGAACTCAGGGAGTCGATGACCAAAACATCTGGGTCAATATCGATGAGTTCCTGGCGCAGTTGGAATATTTGCTCAATGCTCCAAGCCGTTCGGAAATAAATTTTGTAGTTCTGCCCTTCGAGGCGATCGCGTAGATTTTCTATGGTCGCTTGTTGGCTCTCGTCGTTCTGAATCACGACGATTTTTAGTTCCTTATTACTGACCGGAAAACCATTCCAGGCTTGCCCCGTTAAAGAGTGAAATAAGAGGTCGTAAGTTAATAAGGTTTTCCCATCTCCAGGGGCGGCGAAAATCTCGGTCAATGAACCACGGGGAATCAGCCCAGAAACGATCCACTTCTGAGTATCTTTTCCGTACTTATTAACTAATTCATCGAAAGTCAGAAGCGGCTCGTATTGTTCAGCCGCCATGTGCGAGAAAAATAAATTCTCAAGGGATTTTACGCTCCATCCTGTCTCTTTTGACAGCTTGTTCATGCGAAAATGCCGCTTGCCTGCATGAAACTCTTTGAGTTGAATTCCCTTGACTCTTTCGATAATGGAATTGTAGTGAAAATCCTCCTCAGTAGTATTCGCAACTATAGGGCTAACAATCGGATTGATAAGGGATTGGACGGCATTGCAGACATATTTTAGAGGGCTGTAAGTGTCGCAGGCTTTATCAATAATGTCATGCCCGGCGCTCATTAATTGTCGCCTGATATATTTATCTGCCAAGGTTCGACAGTGATAGTCAAAGTTAACCGCCGTCACAGTCCGATCCATCAATGAGGCAAGCTTGGCATTTCCCCCTATCTTTTCGTATTGTCCTTTGTCTCTTAAATGGGTTAGTACCCCCATGTGGTCGGATGGTTTACCCTTCTTTCGTAGGGATTGAATTGCGCGAAAGATAATGCGGTGGTCTTGTGCGAAAAATGCGTCTGGCGTAATCTCAAACTCTAATTGTTGGAGTCTATCCCAAGCATTTTCGTCAAACATTAAGCAGCCCAAAATATCGGCTTCTAAATCAATGTTCTGAGGCGGTAAACCGATGTCATTCTTTGGTCGGAATTGTGCTACCATTAATAATATCTCCTACGGATTTCTCGATTTCTGTGAGTGATTTTATTCCCCAAATAAAAACACTTATTTTTTAAAACTCCCCCTTTTGTTTGCGGGTGAAAGTAAACAGTGAAAGCCAGGTTTCTAACGCCTGGCTTTTTCCCTGCTCACTTAAGCAAAGTAGACACCCTCGATCGCGTCGTCGTCGTCCCCTTCTGTTTCGGGGAGGTCAGCAAGAGGGATGTCCTTCACGGCTTGCCGGATGCGATCGAGGTAGAGCATTAAAGTCTGCGGCAGATGAGCCGCTCTGCAATACTCGGTAGGGAAAACTTCGCTCATAAGCCGCCAATCGTTCAGGGAATCATCTGGACGGGTAATAACGACAGGCACATCCAGATAAGTTAACTGGCACGAACAGCCCCAGATCGTGCGTCCGGGCTTGATTTCATGCTTGAGCGTTTCAAGTAACCACTCTGGGAGGGACAAGCGGATCAACTCATCAAACTTGTTCGCGAGTATCTGTTTGCATTCTGCGTGAGCCGCTTCGATAGTTTCAACCGAACGACGACGGCGGGCTTCTGTTGCAACTGCCCCATCGATCGCCTTCTCTAAATCGAAGGCTGCGGGTCTGGGTGTTTCCCCATCGCCCCAGGGGGCGGGTAAGTTGTTGGTCATAATCACGCTGGTTAATGTTACGGGTTTGGGTGAATGAATGGCGGGCTGGAATCACAACAAACCGCCCGCCAATGAAAATTACAGTCGGATAGTCACGATTACTTTTTCTGCCTCGCTATGGCTGTTTGGATAGGCATCACCTCCTAGGGATTGGCAAGAGAGAGAGGAAGGGGCGGGTCATGGGGTCAAGCAGCCCGCACGGTGTTGTTGTTGGAGAGACAAGAGCCGATCTGAGAGTTAAGGCGATCGGATGTACTTGTTTGGTTTTAGAGGTTTGCTTATCACCTCCTAATAAAAGTTTACTGCGCATTTAGCAAAAAGTATATACTATTAAATGCGCATAGTGTTATGCGTTGTAAATGTTATTCTTCTGGTGAAGATATGGAAGAAAAAAAAGAATATGGCAACAAGGCACAGGGTCAGTCCCAAGAAATACGGAGCGAACAAGCAAGCCGTCAACCTAACGCTTACCCCAGAAGCGACCGAACGGTTGGATCATTTAGCCAAGGAACTGAAAATCAGCCGTTCCGAACTGGTGGAACGGATCGCACGGGGGGAGGTTGTTCCTCAATTCCAGGATTTGATCTCGCTGGGGGAATCCTTGACCAACTGATTGAGGACACGCGCGATCGCTTGGTCAAAAGCCAGGATTGTATTAAGTGGTATGAGGATGAAAAAGCTGAATACGAAGCGAAACTAAATAAACTTCAAAAAATAAAGGAACTGGCCGAACAACAACGCAATCCAGACCAGTCCCCTTAGCGTGTAGACACCGCCCAACCCATGGGCAGTGTCTTTTTTCGTGTCAACTTTCACTAAATTGCCACAAATACTAATGTACCAGGAAATAATCAAACCATTCGCGATCTACCTCAACGGGCAACTACACTCCCGTTATCGCCATTACTCCACCGCCGAGGGCGTAGCCTATGCAATGGCTCGTCAGTGGCCCAGTCACCAAGTCGGAGTCTGGTGGGATTGCGCCGGAGTCCAAACCATGTTTATTGAGTACGGGGCTAACTGCGCTGCGGGGGTCAATCACAATGTCGCTGAAAATTAGGCTCATCGGATCGGAGCCAGAAATTTCAGAAGCAATGATGGCTTTGAGGCAGTATTTTGATATTCATCCATCGCCAGACTCAGAAACTTACAAGAAAAAAGGAGTTAACGGCGAATACTGGGCTTATCTAATAGTTTCTTCTCTGCCCAACCCCATAGATTAAAACCATGCAAAATCAACCCGAAATAAACCCAAAACACCAAAAACTCGTCACCTCAACCTCAGAGTCGATGGATAAATTTCATAAAGCCGTCCACTCCTTTTATCAAGAGGTTTCTAGCTCCCCCGCGTGGGAGTGGGACAGGTTTACTGAGAACTTTGAGGAAGTTTACGAAACCTTCATCGACTTACGGCTCAAGATTAAACAGCTTGACGACATTATGAAGTCACGCCGTTAACTTCTGCCGAATTGGGGGCTTCCCCAGCAAAAAGGAGGGGGGCGATCGCGGGGGCATATCGCCAGCCGCCCATCATCCCTCCCTCAAGACTTACTCAATTATTATTCACTTACCAATTTTACCGACCATGAAAAAACCACCCATACTTATTGGCACATCAGAAGGCATCATCAACCTTCACCACATCTGCGCGGTCAATCCCTTGTCCTCAGAGTTACTGCGGCAAGCCCGAAAGTCGTTTGGCATCAAAATACTTACCATCTCTGATTACGCGGAAATTCGCCTCTACGACGAAGAAGCCGAAAACTTCCTTGGGCATCTCTGTATAGCGTTTTGGTTGCCAGGGTCAATGACTTGGCTTCCTAAAGGAGAGTAAGGAGGTAGCAATGGCTGATTACACCATAATCTCTAGCAAGCCGACTCAGTGTAAATCCTGCGACAACGACATCATTTGGGCCAAGACTAAGAAAGGGAAATTTATCCCCCTCGATCTAAATCCGCTTGAGCCGCATTTCATCACCTGCCCACAGTCAAAAAACTGGAAAGGCAAAGGGAAAGTCAACAGTTGAGCGTAGCGGGGTAATTTTGGGAACAATCTGGATAAGGTCTACTTACTTATCCAACAATGAATCTAAACGACGAAGATGTGATCCACATCTCCAAACACACCCCGCCGTCTGTCGGGAAAACCTTTAAGGTTGAAGAGCTCTTAAATTGGCTTTATAACCAGCTTGAGTATTGCGACCAAGACATCGTGAAGGGAATAGACGCTCAAATACTCTCTACTACTCAACCAGGCGGGTGGAAAACCGGGACGATAAAACTCACAGTCGAGTTCACCGAAACACCCCCAGACGACGACCCGCCCCCCGAATAACAACCATTAGATACCAAGTAAAAAGGATGCTGCTACCGATAACAGCATCCTTTTTGTTCGGTCTACTTAAATTCCAATACTGCGCCAGAAATCGAACCGTCACCCAGATGTGACACTTCCATCATAGCTTGTTATCCTTACTCCTTCCGCGCCTCAGCTTTTTTCGCTTCCTGCTTTAGTATCTGCATCAGTTCCTTGTACCCCGGCAGTGGCTTGTCAGCCCACATCTCGAAGCGCTCCTTCCTGGGGCTGAAGTTTCGCGCAATGCTTACACGCCCCTCGTCCTTGTCCATTACAAGGGAGTTGATTAAGACGCTGGCGTAAGCCGGGTAAACACGCTGCGCGTCATCATTGCGGGTGAGGACTTTACCGCGTTCGCCCCTCCTAGTCGTGTAACGCACTCCGATAGCTTCCAGTGGTCTACTACTAAACTCCGCGAGTTGTTCGAGATTCTTAATCGCTTGCTGCTCAGTGTGACCCCGAACCGACAGCTTCCGTCCGTCTATCCAACCAGAAGCTTCCCACTTACCCCAGATAATGCCATCGCTGCCCCCCATGCCCCGGCGAATTTTGGCATAGTCGATTTTGTCTGGATCGGCATAGGGGATTTGGTAAGTAGGCATTCGCCAATAAACCGTGCTGGGAGCATTCCGCTTAGTAAAGGGCGGTCGGTTAATTGGGGCGTACTGAAGGATGAGCGTTACCGTCTTGGGTTCGGACTTAGCCGTTTTCTCCACTGCTGCCGTCACTGGTGCAGCCACAATCTGGCCCACGTCCCGATTATTAATCAGCGAGTAAGTGGTCATCGCATTAACCAGGGCTGGACGAAGTACCGCATCCCGACCCGCCAAGATAAACCGCTCATCCGGGCAGTCGCGATTAGGTGTGACCTCGACGTAGCGTTCAACGCCCAGAACGCTCTCTCTCATATCAAGTTGTTGGGCTTTGTAACCATCGAAGCTTTGAGCAATAACGTAACCCGCCTCAGTACAGCACTCATCGAAGCCCTCCACGAATTCCTCAGCAAAGGTTCTGAGGTATTCGTTAGGGATGTTCTCAATAAGGTTGTCCCTGGCTTGTGCGATCGTCCAGGGCTTGCTGCCCTCAGCCCCCCAAGATTCGATTGCCTTGTTTAATTTTGCGGGGAGTCGCTTCTTAATTCCTGGATTTTGGGCAACTCGCTTGATAAGCCGCCGTCCATGTTTAAAAGCATTCACCGCAAGCCATCGGGTGGCAGCTCTAGCAGCCGTTCTCGCCAGATCGCCTAACAGCCCCGCGAACTCATCTTTGAGTTCGGGAACGGCCTCTTTCATGATCGGGATAGCCGCACCGGGGTCAATGTAGATAATTCCCGCACCCAGTAACCCGCCGCAGGTGGCATACCCCACAGCGCACCCAGCCATTTCGCCAATTTCAGAGACGAGTGTTTGTAGCGAAGATTTAACCAGTTGATCCAGTTCCGCGTCGGTGGCGTTGAAGTTGAAGTTCATGACAAACTCTTTGGCTTGCTGGAAAAATCCCCATCCCTCACTGAGAGAAATAGAAGTCAGCTTGTTTTTGATGTTTGTCGCGAAGTTTTTAAGCTGATTCCCGCCAGAGAAAACCGTTTTAGCCAATCCTGACAAAAACGGGGCGTTATCGTCAATCCACTTTTGAATAGGGCCGCCAGAAGTTGGGCCGTCGTCGGCAGTGTTGCGAACATCAATTAACCTCTCGCCAATCTCCGATCGGATCGCTCGCGAGACTAAACCCCCAAAACTAATATCGGCGCTTCCCATTATTTACTAATATCCTCGCGTGCATCACCGTCACTGCCAATTTCTCTAATTCGGGGGCGTTGTTCGTAAGGCCGCCCCCAGGGGTTATCAGCATCCCGAATACCTGCTTTTCCAGTAAAGCCTTTTTCGGTATCCCTGGTAAAGTCGTCAAATTCTGATTCGTCCTCTCGGTCTAAAGCGGTTAAATCTTGCTTGAACGTTCCCTTGGGGTTGTTGGGGTTTACTGGGTTAAAGAATACTCCGTGGATGATGGCCGCCGCCCGTAGCAGTTGCTCTAAAGTTGCTGGTAAGTCGTTGTTGTCTTTCTGCTTAAAGCGGACACAAGGAACTGGCTGTTCCGTTGCCTGCAATGCCTTTTCTAAATCTTCGACTTGGCACGGGTCGAAGCTAAACGCCACCGGCTCGTAACCTTCCTCGATTTCATATCCCATGTAGTCAGCAGTGGCTTCATGGTAGAAGTAGTTTTGAGTGGCGATTTTTTTGGCGTATCCTGCCTCAATTAAGCAGCGAGTCGCCACATTTAAGGTTGTACCGCCAATAATCGCCCCAGAAGCCGCTTGTCCCAATAATTCGGCTAATCCCTCAGCAATATTAGGTATTTTGATTTCTCTCTCTTGATCGCCTTCCTCGTCCAGGTCGGCATCTTTAATTTTGATACAGATAGGGAACTGTCCCATGAGTGCATCCAATTGGAGCGTCTGCCAGCTTATCAGTTGCGGAAGGTTAGTTTTTTCGACGATTTTCTCTTTCTCGTCCGTCAAGCACTCCGGTACTTTTACTGGGAAGTCTGCGTCCCCTAATAACTCGCAGACTCGATCCAGCTTCCTCTCAAGCTTGTCGAGGCGATCGCTTAGATTGCCCTCCTCACCGTCGCCGTCGCCGTCGTTGTTGTCGTCCTTTTTCGGGGCGCATTCTGCCAGTTTCTCTAAGGCGCTGGCAATGCGATCGCATTCGTCCCCGTACTGGCGATCTTCGTCGTCTTCGGGGTCGTCTTCGGGGTCGTCACATTTCTTAACCGCCGATCGGATCGCGTTCTGAATTGATCTCAATCGGCTAACGTTCCCCGCCCACTCCTGTTTCATCGTGGGGAGGTCTGCGGCTACCTCGCTAAGTTCATCAAGTTTTTTCCACCCCTCTAATAAATTCCCCGTTGGTGCTGCGTTGGCTTTGATTTTCTCAAGGAGGGCAATTGGGGACGAACGTATCCAGTCGGCAATATTGCCAATTTGGTCAATTTGGTTAGAGACAGAGGAGTTTAAGCAAGTATGAGTGGCGTTGGCGTTGGACTCGTCGGAAATTGAGGCGTAGAACTTTCCCGATATTGTCCCCAGATTGCGCGAAATTTGCCTAAGTCGCTCAGACCTACTGTTATTAGCTTGTTTTGGGCTACTGAATGTATTGGTGTCCCCATCCATATCAGCAGCCGCGTTACTTAGGTCAGAGAGCAACCCGTCAAAAGTAGCGGTCTTGATTTTGTAGCCCAAGAGCGGATACCTAAGCGTAAAAAGTTAGCTCAAGTGTACCACTATTGCCCCATCAGAAATTCTTATGTGCTAAACCAGGACTCTATAGAGGGTAGTATGGTGTTCCTCTGGGGCGATCGCACCCCCACAAGGAGCCGAAAGCTGCGTATAGTGGGAAACAACACTCAACTTGCTATTTTCTCAAGGAATTTAACCATGGCAACAGCAGCAACCCTGACCGCTACAACTCTCGAAGGACAATTAATGGAAGTCGTCGCGTTACTTCAACAAGCCGAAGCCGACGAAACCCGTAACCCGAATGGAGACAATAACGTAACCAGTTCCGTCGATTCGGACGCATTAACCTTCTCTGGTACGTTTTCCATTCCCGTGACCCAAACTGTCGTTGGAGGTAATCTGACCCACCCCGCTTCAGCTTATCTTGGCGACTAAGCCTTAATGGTTTCGTAATCGCCTTAATTAAGGGGGCAACCCGCCCCTTTCCCTTACATCTTCATTTATTCTTTAAACTCATGCCTAGTTACACTCGCGGCGTTCCTCTGGATAAAACCCGCTTTGTCAAGCCCGTCAAGAATAGCACGATTGCTTATGGCTGGAAAACCAAGAATTTTAGTGCAATTGCGGGAATAACGGAAAAAGACGTTAAACTTTTGGGACACAAGGACTCTACACAGCTAAAAGGTTTGAAAGGGATTTTTCGTGCAAATCGTCCCAAGCCAGCAAGGGTTAAATGGGTAGCCAGTCGCTCTCGTGACCCCAAGATACAGCTAACTGTCTCGACGTTTTGTGACGCAGACGCATTGGGTCCCGCTCTTAACGGTGGTTGGTCATTGGTTTCTACAGCCAAAACCGTTGGCGGTGGCGGCGGTCGATCCAGGTTAGCTGTTGTTAAGACAAGCAACACGCTATACGCCTGGTCAATGAACGCTGACGACTTTGCCGCCTTTGGAGCTTCGATCGGGGTTGAGGCAGCTATTTCGGGAGCCGAGCGTTTGAACTTAGTTCGAGGCGTAAGCTACCCTCGTCCAACTGTAATGGAGACAATCGTTTCTAATACCACAACAAAAGCTGAAGCCAGTTTCTCTACCTATGTAGCTGACTCGAAAGTAGCCGATCTAGAAAAAATTGGCTGGAAAATCATTACTCAACTTGTCCCCCCCCTTGAACTGTGATCATCCTTCCTGGCGATCCGCTTTTTGATGCGACGCTGGCGGGAACGCTGCCTCCAACGTCGCAACCCGCCCCCTTTTATATCGCCAGGGGCGAGCATCAAATACTAGAGCCTGCCTCGGAGGAGGAACTAGCGGAATATCTCTATGGTGGCGAATATGATTATTACGAGGAAGTTTTGGGAGAGGGTGACGAATGCCTGATGATATAGGGCTGTGGATAAACTTGGGCATTGTCAAGCCCCGCCCGGATATCTGGCAGAAATTTATCAAGCAAGCGACTTGGGGAAACAAGACTTTTCGAGTTAGTGTTACCACTCCCTACCCAGAAGATGTAAGGGGGTGGGTGTGGATTCGGCAAGTTATCCAACCGACCGGAGATGTAACTCCCTCCGTGAGATATTACCCAAAGCCAGAAACTCAACTCATTGAATTACCCCCGCCCCCAGAAATCCAAGATCGAACCTCGTTGGTCATTCGGGCGATCGAAGTAAAGCGCAGCCGGACCCGGTGGAATGGATATTCCAAAACTCGGCAACTCCCATTACTAGCAATCAAACTTGAGGAGTTAGCGGGGGTTTAAATTGAAGCTAATTTGTTTCGATCGGATGTCTACTCGTTCACGACGGGCCATGGAACGGCGTTATAAATTTGTCCCTGGTGGGTATAAACGCCCGTATCGATACAAGCCCAGAGGGAACTTGGTCGAAAGGTTGATGAGGGAATTAAATATGGATTATTTAGCCGTTCGGAAGCAAATCGATTCAGAGAGGCGTTGGCTGTTAACTCAACAAGGATACAAGATCGAACCGTGGGAAATTCTTTGACCCGACACCAACAAATTACGCCAATCAACCAAAAGTTGGGAGCGGGGAACAGCTCGAATAAAGTTCTCCTGTTCCAGGGACAATTAACCAATTTACTAGGAAATAATCCCGATCTGATTGGCTCAGGCGCTACCTTGCTCTATTCGGCTAAGGTTTTGGGCTTAACTGTTAGTTGGCATATTCAGTCAGGGCGATCGCTTGACGCTTTCCTTCGTCCCGATGGGTTAATTAGTCCTCAGACAATCGATGATGTTAAATTCGCTCGGTTGTTGGTTTTCTGGGTCGCACCCCCTAAAAAAGCTCCTATTCGCTTTCACGAAATCTTACTGATTAAAAATGAGGGTTATCGCTTCCAACAAGCCGATCTTCTTCAACGGGTGAGAACAATTCCTATTGGTGAAGATACTCGCTTTTTTGCCTCGATTGAAAATACGGGCGGCGGGCCACTCACCAGCAATGATGAAGTGGTCATCCAAGGGGAAATTGAGGAGTTTGTTGAAGTTGTTGGCGAAAGAGAAAATTTTGGCGCTCAATTATCAGCAATAGAGGCAAAGGTTGATACTTTACTCAATCGATCGCCTGCTACTGGAGACACAACTGTTATTCAAGGTAGTCGCTTAGAAGTATTAGACGCAGGGGAATGCTTCAGATTCCGCCATGTAGACGGAAACTACACCTGGAATAACGTCAATACTTTCCCCCCTCAAACATCAGCCGCATTTGGCAAAATTCGATTTGGCTATTTAACTCTTAAAAACAAGCTAATTGTCCGCGTAGCTGGTGCTTTCGCCCCTGCGTCAAGAGGGGATGTTACTCGGCTAAAATTGTTCAGAAAAAATGACGACGTTCTTCTGTTAACTAAAACCGGAACGCAAATGTACGGACAGGATAGAGGAAATGGATATCCCATGCAAGCAGTAGAAATTGACACCGCAACTTTTAACGGAGAGGAAGTTTATCTTGATTTTGAAACTGATTCTCCTGGATACACCGGAGGACTTAGTTTTGTCTCAATTGCTCACGAATTTATTACCTACTAAATATGCAAATATTAAAGAGGCAGTCGAGGCGATTTTGTGTCACTTGCAACGCGGAAGAAAGGACCAAGATTGAATTAGATTTTTCTCCTTTCTGTAAGCCCCCGATTACAAACAAATTCGTCATCCTTCATTTTCAAGGGAGACCAAAATTTCATCGACAATGGGGTATTTATTCTGTTGAGCTTGACCAATATTTTAGTCGAAGCCATCAACAAATAAAGTTCGATACGGGGCTAGAAATTGCTGCATTTAGCTTGGATGAAAGGAAACACAAAACGCTTCCCACCTCAGTTTTAATCTTCCCTCATGCTTCCTTAGAAATCGATAACTTAGCAGAGGAAATTCTCATCAAAAATGACGATAATTGAACTTTTACAAATAGCCGCGCCTCTTGTAGGATTGGGAGGGGTTTTGTTTCGAGTCGGAGTCTATTCGTCTGAGATTAACCAGCGAATAATGCGAGTTGAATCTGCTTTGATGGCAAAGAATGCTGAGCTTAGAACAGACATTCTTTTGAAGCTTAAAGACCTAAGCAGTAGCCAAGACATCGACAGTCATAAGTTCACCGATTTGGAGAGACAAATCGGTGAACTACATCATCATTTAAGAGATGCGGAGAGAAAATTAGAGAAGTCTCTGGGGTACTCCAGAAGACCTTACTCTATGTTTGAAGACACCCAAGCACGTAAACGTCTTCCGGACGGGTCTTGGGTGGGAGACGAAGGCTAATGACCAAATATATCTAAAACGAATTCCCCGATTTTACAACAATCAACACAGCAAGCATTCCCTTCTGAATCCTCGCATTCTATTTCGCCATCTCGACAGCCACAATAATAGAAATTAACACTGTCGAGACGAGCAGAAATTTTAGAGTCGGGGATTTCATGGTCTTCCCCGTTCGACTTAATTATCTTGGGAAGATAAACTTCTTGATCGTATTCTTCCCCGTCAGGAAGACCAATAATGTTGTCAGTTGTCGGTCTTAGAAAAGTCTTTTTGATCCCTTTTTTATGGATGGGGCGTAATTCGGGGTCATCTGGAAAGTCGCATTTTACGATGTAGTCTTTCCAGCGCGGCCCTACAACTGTCCAGGGCATTCTTTCGTTGCCAAGTTGAAGCGTCGCAAGCCGGGCCCTAACTGGATTGCCTTGAAAAGTTATCTGCTTGATTTTTGTCCAAGCAGTCGTCTCGCTGTAGTTGTCAAACCGGCAACTCACTCCGTAAATCGTACTTCCCTCCTCAGTCCCCCTACTGCAATAAGAAGGGTCTCTGTCGGGATTTAAGTCGATTGCATTTACATAATAGGGATTAACCGTCTTACTGTGGTAATGGCTACCAATGTTTTTGACGTGCCAATCAAAAACTTTATCTAAATCGTCTGGGTCGCCCCGAAAGACACGCCAGTTAAAGTATTGCCCGCCGGCGTTAAAGGATTCCTCTTCTTTGACGATGAGGTATTCAACTGCTGATTTTAATTCGAGGTTTGGCTGAATAAAAAGCCCTTGAGTGCCTCGTCCCCAATCGCGATTTAGGGTCAAATGCCTGGTCATCGATCTCTCGATTGTTATTTCGATATTGTCTCGGAGATCGAAATAATAATCACGGCGTTTCCAACTCCAAGAAGCGACTTCCCCCGGCTTGGTAGCCGTCGCTCTGACTTCATAGGAGTTGTTGTCGGTGATACGCTCAAAGCTCTTCTCTTCAAGTTCCACGCCGACTTGATGGTTAAATGCCTGGTCATCGAGAACCATAATCTCGTGATCTGTTAATCGGAATCGGCATCTAGCTACCCATCCATTCCCGAATTTTTTGCATTCTGGAACGGGTTGAGCAAGGCGAAGTCCGTATTCAGTTAGCTGTTGTTGAGAAAGGCTCATAAGTTGACTCGAAGTTCAAACTCGAATTTATATCAGTTTGTCTGCATCGTACTGATGTAGTCAATCTCTTTGAATAGCCCTAGTAGTTTCTTTCAGTAAGCCTCATAAGCCTCGTGCCGCGTGTTCAAATCACGCCTGAGCCACTTCAACAAATGA
>JAWQFT010000145.1:0-13384 GCA_035968055.1 Jaaginema sp. PMC 1080.18
CCCCCCGATTGCCAATTTCCCAAAATCCTCCCCCTCCTCCCTCTTTCCCCGATTGCCTACTGCCCCTTAATCGCGAATAACAAAAAACCAGTAAGCTAGGGAACAAACGTGACCCTTAGATGCTGTTAACTGAAAGTCCCTTCATTCCGCAAACTCTGAGCCATTTGATAAAGTTGATGCCATTCATTGATTGCCTGGCTTTTCTTACATTGCCAAGCTGAGGCGATCGCCTCGAAGCTCTCTCCGGCTTGTAAACGCTCCAACAGGTCTTGTTGTTGGGGATTAAGGCTTTGAGTAAAGGTTTGCCATTGAGAAAGCGTCAAGCCCAAATTATGCTCGCTGAGAGAGGTTTGCAGCCAATTGGCTACTAATTCGGGACGCGCTTTGAGGGCAAAAACTTTAACGGCATGGTAGCTCACTTTTTCCCGCAGGCGGTAGATACGTTTGATGGGAACATTGAGTTGAGTGGCGATTTCGTCTTGGGTTTTGCCTTGTAGATACAAGCGCAGCCAATCGACAGCTAACGGTTCGACTTTTTCAGCGAGATACTGCTCAAATTCCTCTTGGACTTCTAAGCGCAGTAATTGTCGTTCCTCCTCGTTTTGCTCGATTTGATAGGTTTCGAGGGCTTCGTTGTCAATTAAGCTTAAAGGCGTGTCTCCTTCATCGAGGGTGATTTCTTCTGAGATGGTGCGGATGTGTTGTTGCTGGGGAACTTGGGTCATACCGCTACGCTGCGATCGCCGTAAAAAGTTGACAAAGCGATAAGCGAGTAACGGTTGATTGCGAATTGGACGCAGACAATATTCTTCAACACTGGTGAGGAGTAAGGCTTCGCGCAAGCGGCGATCGTTGGTACATTGCCGAATCCAGGCGATCGCGGCTTGGATATTGCGATCGCTGTTGAGCATTTCCTGGATAACTTCTTGTAACACATCAGCAACGGCTCGATGGCGATCGCGACTCAGTGCAACCCAAGTCCGAATTTTATTACGAAGCACCGCCAAAGAAGCCAAACGCGCAATCAAGCGCTTGTACGCTTGAGTCGGTGAAACGCCCAAATACCGTTGGCGCAAAATGCGATAACGATACTCCATCGCTCTTTTCGCGATTTCGAGACGCTGGGGAGCAAAGCTTTCTAATTGATGTGGTTCTTCCCCCAACAGCCAACGTACAATGCTGGTTTTTTCTGCTGTACTGAGATGGGGATAGTCCTCTTGTAAGCGTTGATGCCAAGTGGTTGCTAACTCAGTTGCTAACGTGGTCATTAAATATAACTCCTCTAACCCCTGCTTTAAAGTGTGCATGACAACTCCCTATTCCCGCTTGGTTTAACGTTTATTTTTTACTTTTCGGTTATGTTGGTTTCCATTTGACCGCGAAACCATTATTCATGCCGCGATCGCGCTAGTCAGATAACCTAATAAATGTCACGAACTGCGCGATCTAAGATCGGTCATGGGTGCGACTCAAATCACAAAGCGACGTAAAACTTCCCTTTGAACTTTGGTCTATCCCTACCTATGTCGGCTTTTTTTCAACTTATGCAGTGGGATGGGGTTGTTTGAGATTACGCCAATGCTGAGATTTGGCTCACAGAGCATTTTGACTCGAAATTGTAAAATTTTATGAAGACAAAGATTACAAATTCAATTTGAGTTAAATCATCCCTGTCTCGCTCCCGATTCGGGCGTAAACTTAGGGATTGACTCCCAACGGCCTCAATTTCCCTTATTCTTTTCGCAGTCAGCTATCGTGAACCCTAACAAACCCTTGGATAACATTAATGCCGTACAAAATTTAATCCTGAACCGTGTTGATAACGCGATCGCGCTGTTTGATGGGGGCGATCGCTTAATCTTATTCAACCAAAAACTCAGCCAAGTTTGGGGACTCGCGGCAGATTGGCTCGAACAAGAACCGCATTTTGACGACATAGCCGCTCGATGTGTCGCTCGCAGCTATTGGACTCCCATACAGGCTCAACAATTCCGCGACTCCCTCCACCAACAACAACTCCACGACAGCTTTTGTTTAGCACAACACAACGGCATTTACATCGAAGTAGAAGTAACCTGCACCGACAACGGCAGTACCCTTTTTAACATCCGCGACTTAACCAACTACCAACAATCCGAAGCCAGTTTAAAGCGCGAAGTTCAGCGCCTATCTTTTCTGCTCGGTTTAACCGAACATCTCCAACCCGCTACCGATTTACGGGAAATTGGTCAATTTGCTTTATCCTATCTCGTCGAGACGATGGGAGCCGCTTTTGGCGATGTGAAGGTGATTTCCGGCAAAGGCGAACACCGTTCTGCGGGTACGATTACCAATAACATTTCTTCAGAATTTATCGCGACTTATGGTGTCCCGGCGATTGAGAAGATGGAAAAAGTGCTACAACAAGGCATTCCCTATGGTCAGGGTTTGCTGTGGCAAGTGGTTGAAAGTGGAGAACCGTTGTTTGTGAATGATTACCAAAATCATCCCAACGCGATCGCGGGGTTTCGTCATCCCGGCATTCAACAACTCGGTATTTTCCCTATCCCCAGTGCAGGGGGCAGCATTATCGGCGTACTCACCCTCGAATCCCGCGTCGATCGTCGTCTCGAAGAAGTCATACAACCGGATATGTTGTTAGCAGCTTGTCGTACCTTGGGAGTTGCCATCGAACGCGCTCAAGCCCAAGAGGAGTTACGTCAAGCTAACGATTATCTCGAACGGGCTTCCCAAATGAAATCGGAGTTTTTGGCTTCGATGTCTCACGAATTGCGTACCCCACTCAACAGTATTTTAGGTTTTTCCGATCTGCTGGCGCGACAGATTGGCGGCAATTTAACGGCTCGTCAACTCAATTATGTTAGTGCAATTGATAAAGGCGGTCAGCATTTACTCGCTTTAATTAACGATATTCTCGATTTATCGAAAATTGAAGCTGGCAAAATCGAGCTTGAGTTAGAATCCGTTTCGATTCAAGATTTATGTCGCGAGTGTTTGAAGATGATTCAACCCCGCGCTCAGAAAAAACGCATTGCTTTATCCTTAGAACTGGATTACCAAGTCGATCGGGTAATCCTCGACGAACGGCGATCGCGCCAAATGTTAATCAATTTACTCACCAATGCGGTTAAATTTAGTGCTGAGGGCAATAAGGTTAAACTAATTGGTCGTTTGGCTTACGGTAGCGAGTTAGCCGCCGAAAAACGCCCCGATCGCAGTCCGGTGAATGAGAGTACCCCCTATGTCTGTCTCGAAGTGGTGGATAGGGGTATTGGTATTCCTGAAGCCAAGCAGCATTTATTATTTCGTCCGTTTCAACAAATCGATTCTTCCCTGACGCGCCAACATGAAGGAACGGGTTTGGGGTTAGCCCTGACGAAACGTTTGGCTGAGTTACACGGAGGGACTGTTTCCCTAGAATCCGTCGAACACCAAGGTAGCACTTTTCGGATTTGGTTGCCGTTGACGGAGTTACGCAACAATCTCGAAGATGCAGCCCCCTCCACTTCAGAAAGGCCAGCCCAAATTCTGCGACAGCGATCGCCCCGGAGTGTAATCCAACGGATTTTGGTGGTAGAAGACCAACCTTTTAATCAAGCCTTGGTTTCGGAGTTTTTGGAAATCGAAGGCTACGAAGTCGAGATTATCTACGAAGGTCAAACAATGGTTGATTTGTTGCGATCGCCTTTGGCTAATCCCCAAAATTTACCCGATTTACTGTTGATTGATATTCAGTTACCTGAAGTCGATGGTTTTACCATTCTGCGCCAATTGCGCCAAAATGAAACCTGGCGGCATTTACCCGCGATCGCGGTAACGGCGATGGCAATGCCGGGCGATCGCGAGCGTTGTCTGGCAGCCGGGGCTGATGACTATATCAGCAAACCTATCAATCTCGAAGAACTTTTGATTAAAATACGAGCATTCCTGACTTGAGATTGTCCTGAATCAACACCCCAGGTCACGAACGATGGAAGAGAAAGTTGTTTGTATTCTTGAGGTGACTTGGACAGCCCTGTCAAGGTGTGGTTTTTTCCCCCAAGAATCAGCTTCAAAGCCCAATTTTTGAGTCATTTGCCCTCGTATTATTCCCTTTTGATAACCAATCTGAAGATGAAAGCACAGTTTTCCTCTTCCCCCTCCTCCCACTCTCCAAAACTGACCCCCTTTCTGGGGCAAAATTATCACTCCCCCCGACTGCCGACTGCCCAATCCCTACTGCCCCTTAATCGCTGATAACTGAAAATCCCCCTCCAAATCAGTAAGACTGAGGGCGAAAGCTTCACCTTGAAAGGGCTGGATAACTTGGGTTAAAATTAAGACTTGCGAGGGTCATCTCAATACGTTTTGATGGTAATACGGTTTCACTAACGATGCAATTCGTCTTTTAATTAGGTATGACCCGGATTTTATTGGTTGATGACGAGCCTTATAATTTATTACTATTAGAGGAATTATTGCTGAGTGAAGGCTATAGTATTGAATCGGCAAGTTCGGGTCGGCAAGCGATCGCCTTAGCCCAAGCCCAAATTCCCGATTTAGTCCTTTTGGATGTTATGATGCCCGATATGGACGGCTTTGAAGTCTGTCAAACTTTGCGCTCTGATGAAAAATTGCAAGGAGTTCCGATTGTTTTTTTAACGGCTTTGGATGATGAGGAAGCTCGTCTTAAGGGTTTAGAAATGATGGGAGACGACTACATTACTAAACCGATTAATAGCCGTTTATTACTGGCAAAAATCAAAAGTTTACTAAAATTAAATACGATTAGAAATCCCCAACAACCAAGTCAATTAGAGCAGAAAAGCCGCGATCGCGCTCAAGCAGCTTGGCAAGTGAGCGAACATTTATCAGAGAAATTTCGCTTATTTGTCCCGGAACAATTTTTAAATCGCATTGCTCCCCAAGGCGTGGATTCTATTCAATTGGGCAATGCCAGAGAAGAAGAATTAACAATTGTATTTGCGGATATTCGCTCTTTTACCGCCATTTCGGAAACGCAACCCGCCCAAGATACATTTCGCTGGCTGAATGCTTTTTTCACTCAGATGAATGAGGCGATCGCGGCTCATCACGGCTTTATTGACAAATTTCTGGGAGATGCGATTATGGCCGTGTTCGATCGCCAAGATTACCATGCCCAGGACGCGATCGCGGCAGCAATAGGGATGCTTCGTAGCTTAACAGCCTTCAATCAACAACGAGAGACTTACAATCTTCCAGAAGCAATCAAAATCGGCATCGGCATTCATTCGGGTATCGGCGTTATCGGTACGGTGGGGTCAGATTCTCGGATGGATTCTACCGTCATTGGGGATGTGGTGAATACAGCCGCTCGCCTCGAAGAACTTACAAAAACCTATCATTGCGATATTATTGCCAGCGCTCAGGCGATCGCCAAAACCTCCCCAAATTACGAGTTTCGTTATCTAGACACGATCGCCCCACGCGGCAAACAACAAGCTTTGAAAATTTATCAAGTCGTGTCATCCCAATTGTGCTAAACTCCCATCACCAAAGGCTTTCACCTGGAGCGATCGCATCCCTTCTACAGGCTGAGACAGGTGAATTTCCAAGTAGTCATCGGGTAAATAAGGTAACCGTTGCGCCCACTCGATGGCAGTAATACCGGGATCGACTTCTCTGCCTTCCCAATAAAATTCTGGCTCGATTCCCGGCACTTCTGAAGCTTCCAGGCGATACAAATCCAGATGATACAACGGCAGACGGCCTTCTCGGTATTCGTTAACGAGGGTAAAAGTGGGACTGACAATGGGGGCAGTAATGCCTAAACCCGCCCCAATACCTTGAATCAGAGTGGTTTTGCCCGCACCCAAATCGCCGTATAGCAGTAAAACGCTGAGGGGAGGGAGCGATCGCCCCCATTGATAACCAAGCTTGAAAGTGGCAGCAGCATCCGGTAAAGAGAGTTGGATGGGCGATCGCGCATTCATAAAAAAAGGGGATGGCTAGACTTTATCTAAAATGTCGGGGTGAAGACCCCCGTTAAGCTCCTCTCGTCGCTATAACGGTGGGAGTTGTCAATACCTTAGCATCTCTCCTCAAACCGCAAAAACCCACCTCGAACCTCGAAGTGGGTTAAGCGGAAAACTGCGCTGAAAGCTCCTTAAGACAAGCAATCGGGATGATAAGGGGGAACGATTGGGTCTTTCCGTCCGATATTCACCTTGGCGGCGATTTCTAGGACGGTGTGAGAAGACGAGGCGATAACTGCTGTTTGAGGAGCAATCATGAAGCCTAGGGCAAAGAGCAAAAGCGTAAGTCGCATAAGAGATTTTGGGTGGATTACGAAGCAGGTTTGTACCCATGCCCCTCAAGAAGGCACTGGCACTATTAAGTCCTCGGTATTGGGCGGCGGGTTTTATGCAGTCTTTGGTAAAGTTTTATTAAGTTAGTCAGTGGCGATCGCATTCCCGACAAGCTGTAACGCCGAACAGATGGGCAATCGCGACTTTACGCTTTGAAGTCAAAAAAAGCATCACATCAACCAATGGCTGTTTTTCTTCCAGCGATCGCGACTCGGAATCGCACTTTTATTGCAATTCAACACCTTGGAATTACAAGTTTTCGTTTTACAAGCAGCAATGCCTACTGCCGTTAATTCCCTCGTCTTTGTCACAGAATTTGGCGGTGATGCTCCTCGCGTCGCGAAAACAATTGTGGCTTCTACTTTGTTGAGTTTAGTCACCTTACCTGTGGTTTTAACGCTAATAATTTGAGGAGAATTAGCCAGGATTTGTGTATTCCGGTACTAACGCACCAAAGCGATCGCGCGTCAGCTCTTCGCCAGTTAAGATAAAGGCAAACGCCAGCGATTGTCCACAAACGATGGATTTTTTGATTTTGATATTGGGGTTAGGGATAGGTTTGGCCATAAGTGTGCTGTGGCATTATCGCCAGCGTCAACAATTGACCAAAATCTTAGAAATTGCCGCTCAAGGAAAGGCAGAAAATTCTTCTTTTTCCGTAACCTCCCGTCTGCGTCGAGAAATTACGCGATCGCGGGCTATTTCGACCGCTTTAGAAGCCGAAATTACCGTTTGGGAAACGGCGATCGCGATCGCCCCCATTGGCTATTTACGCCTCGATCGCGAAAATCAACTGGTAAGTTGTAATGCTGTAGCCCGACAACTGCTGTGTATCGACCGTTGGCAGCCCAATCGCTTGCGTTTACTATTGGAGTTGGTGCGTTCTTACGAGTTAGACCGAGCCATAGAACAAGCCCGTCACAGCCAAACGGTACAAATTGAGGATTGGGTGTTTGAAACCACAACCATTGAACCCCAAGGCGATCGCCCTTCGATTTTACATACTGTTCCCCTGCGAGCGACCTGTATCCCTCTACCCGACGAACAAGTGGGGGTTTTTCTAGAAGACCGCAGTGCCATTCTCGAACTGACCCAAGCTCGCGATCGCGCTTTTTCGGATATTATGCACGAACTGCGTACCCCTTTGACTTCCATTAGTTTGGTCGCGGAAATGTTACAAAGTCGTTTAACCGGGCAAGAAAAAACTTGGGTAGAGCGACTCCTCCAAGAAACCAATCGCTTGATCGACTTGATTCAGAACTGCCTGGAAATTAGTCGGTTACAAAAAAATCCCCAGCAACATCTTAAATACGAAAAAATCGAAATCAAAACTTTTCTGTTGGGACTTTGGCAAACCCTCGAACCTTTAGCCAAGCAGAAAAGTATTGTGCTGAATTATCAGGGTTTAGACTATTTAAGCTTCTGGGCGGATTCCGGGCGACTTTCTCAGGTTTTTCTGAATATTTTTGATAACAGTATTAAATACAGCCCTTCAGAAAGCGCCGTCATTCTTGAAGTCCAACCGCTGCGATCGCCCTCCTTGTCCCAGGTTTCTGAGCCGGATTCTCCAGACTCTTGGATTATAATTAATATTATCGATTCGGGTTGTGGCTTTAGTGCTGAGGATTTGCCCCATGTCTTCGAGCGCTTGTACCGAGGCGATCCCTCTCGCACGCGACAGCCTTCGAGGGAGCAACCTGAAAGTGAGGCAGGCAACCGCGATAGTAGCGGTTTGGGATTGGCGATCGCCCAACAAATTATTCAAGCCCACGGCGGTACAATTTCAGCCCAGAACCACCCCACAACCCAAGGCGCTTGGTTGAGCATTCAATTGCCCAATATTATTTATTCTTAACTTTTATTTGTTATTACAGAAGATAATAAATCTGCATTTTGTGCCTTACTTATCTTCATTAGTAAGCACAATGCGCCAATATTAAAAACTTAATAGGAATTCCCACAATTTTATTGTCTGGCGCGAACACATTTTTAGAAATCTCTTAATTCACTCTTAATAAAATCGCTAAAAAACTATGACTCTATCCTCATCTACAAATTCTTACAAAGAAACCACTCATTTTCAGCGATCGCTCAAACGTTTAAGCCAAGAAGTGCTGCGGATGGGAGCATTGGTCGAACATTCCTTTCGTTTAAGCCATCAAGCTTTGTTCACTCGCGATCTCGAAGTCGCTAAACAAATCAAACCCCTCGACAAACAAATCGACCGCTATTATCGCCAAATCGAACTGGACTGTGCCACCCTCATGACTCTACAACGCCCTGTCGCTCAGGATTTACGGCTTCTGAGTGCCTTTATGCACCTGATTCGCGATTTAGAACGCATTGGCGACTACGCTGAAGATTTGACCGAATTGGCTGTTAAGCTGTTTCCTTACCCTCCCCATACTTGTCTGGGGGAAATTGAAGCCATGTCCAATCAAGCCCAGATGATGTTGGCTTCTAGCTTAGTTGCCCTGGCGGAACTCGATGCTCAGGCGGGACAAACTGTTAAGGTGATGGATGATGCCGTCGATCTGGCTTACGATAGCGTTTATCATACCCTCGCCTTTACCCGCGATATTCCTGGGGTGGTCGAACCTATCTTACTTCTGGGCTTGGCAATCCGTCACCTCGAACGTATGGCTGACCATGCGACGAACATTGGTCAGCGAGTATCTTATATTGTGACAGGTCAGCGCTAGTTAGTTCTTGCGGTCAAAGGGGGCTGTCGAGCGTTCGGTACGCACCCACTGACTTTGACGCTTCACGAGGAAGGCAAAATAAAGGGGAATTTTCCAGAGGACATAAAAGGGAACAGCGAGGAGAGATTTACCCGGAATCTCCTCTTGACCAAACTTTGCCCAAGCGCTGACAATACTAAAGAAGATAAAAATACCCGCGATCGCGAGTACCCCAAACGGCAGCCAGGACGCACCGAGAAACGCCCCCACAGCCGCGATAATTAAGCCCGCACCCCAAGCCATGACGAGCAGAGAAAGGGGCGGTACAACTAAATCTAAGGCGAGGGCAAGCAGGTCGAAACGCAGTTGTTGAATTGCGGCAATTGTGAGACGGGGAACTTGGGTAAGGAGAGTTTGTAGATGACCGTGTTCCCAGCGAGTGCGCTGACTTTTGGCGGCTTCTCCTTGGGGGGGCAAAATTCCCGTTACCTTAGCGGTTTGACAGAATTGAGGGGGATAACCCGCGATCGCCAAATCCAACCCCAACTGCATATCTTCGACGATATTACCACTGGCGAGGGGCGCTTGGCGGATAATCTCCCAAGGAAATGCCATTCCCGTCCCTGTGAGTAAGCAGGGAAGCCCCAACTGACTTAAACCCCTCGGACGCACCAAGTTTTTCACCAGAAATGCGAGGGCAGAAACCGAGTCCTTGGGCTGGGGATTGGGAGGCTGTTCCATCAGGTATAACGCCTGTACGGGGCGGTTTTGAGCAGCCGCTTGGGAGGCAATTTTAGCAATAGAACCGGGTAAACAGCGACAATCTGCGTCAACGAGAACCACAATTTCTGGGGGATTAGTTTCGAGGTGACTCAAACCGTAATCGAGGGCATAACCCTTGCCTCTTTGGGTGGTATTCTCGCGTTCGAGGACGGTTGCACCCCGATTCCGGGCAATTTCGGCAGTATTATCGCTACAGTTGTCAGCAATGACGATAAGTTGGTCGGGGGAAGCCAGTTGTGGCAGCAGGAAGTCGAGAGTTTGGTCAATGACTGCCGCTTCGTCGTGGGCTGGCATGAGGACGTTAAACTGAGGCAGAGTCGCTGTTTTGGGGTCGCGATCGCCCGGCAACAAAGCCATTGTACACTCAATCACTAAAACCGCGATCGGCAACAAGAGCGCGATCGCGAGTATCCATAAGATAATATTACTAATTGCTGGAATAGACATAAGGGCTACTCAATCAGGATCGATATCCTAATTTTAAGCCCCACCCCAACGAGCGCGATAGGGACGAATGTCGAGATGTAGTAAATTGGGATAATTGCTGTAAATCCCCATTCCTCCGGGCCAATCTTGCAATCGGGCTGCCATTTGTCGTCCAGTGAGGCCGGGACGCAGAACATCTACCGCTTGGCCATAAAGATGACGGGAATATTTCGCACCCCCCACTTGAGAGTTCCAAGGTTCGGGACGATACCAACTGGTAATCATCATCGGAAATCCCCCCAGGCGATCGCGTACCATTTCCAAACGCCGAGCGAGGGCTAAAATATTATCAACGTGAGACTTATATTGGGGAATGCGATCGCCATTATGAATCGCCTCGCGCCAATAGAAATGTCCCCCTGGTATAATCGGTTCGTTCAGATAAAACGTGCTGACATAACCCGGCAGCTTGAAATGATCGTACCGTTGTTCAACTTGGGGGTCTTCTCCTTCCGGTTCGAGTTCTAGGGGTTCGCCTTTTTGCCAAATCTCCACATGATCCCCAAAGGCATACCAAGTATTAAAACCGTTGAACGTATGCCCCAAAAACGCCACTTTGATGTGATTCCCTTCTTCTCCCCAACTGTGTAACGCCAGTTCATTTCCGGCGGTAATCGGGTATTTAAGGTTAGAATCGCTGATTTCCGTACTATCAATGGGTTCTTGCTTTAGCACAGTATCGGTAATAATCTTTAACGACAAATCGTACTCAACTTTACCGCCAATCCGACTCCAAGTATTCGGCCCGACAATACCATCAGCAATTAAGTTTTGCTGGCGTTGAAACTGCCGCACAAAATCCGCCGAAGACTCATCATACACCCCGTCAATGGTATCTCCCAGGCGAAACTGTAGATAACGCACTGCCGAACCTTCAGCATGATTGGGACGGAGGACGGGTTGAGCTTCGACTTCAGCCAATAACTTCCAAGTCACAGCCCCAGCCGTTTTACCCCCATCAACTCCCATAATTTGGTGAAATTTTACCACTGCCGATTCCGTTGCAGCCCCCGTAATCCCATCTTCAACCAAAGCCTTGCCGTTACTATCGCGGATTTGCAAACGGTTGAGGGTTTGTTGCAGTTTCAGAATTTCGGCTTTATCAATTGGGGCAGGAATGACAGGAGGCTTCACTATTGGGAGTTTCCCTGTAAGTCCTTTGACAATGGCATTGGACATGGCATCGACATTAAACAGCTTCATGTCTTTTTCCGAGTCGATAAAGCAGCATTCAACCAAAATGGCAGGCATATTAGTGTTTTTTAAAACGTAGAGGTGCGAGCCATTTTTGATACTACGATTAAAAAAGCCTAAGCCCACAATATTATTCAACACAGGTTGAGCAATACGCCTTCCGGCATCGCTCGTCGCATAAACCTCCGTGCCATTCGCACTACTATTAAAAGAGTTAAAGTGAATGGAAACATACACATCAACTCGTTCGTTATTGGCTTTTTGTACCCGTTGAATCAGAGAATTCAGAACGCTGCTGGCACTACTAGGATTGCAGTTTACCACCTGTTCTCCGAGGGCTTTGAGCTTGTCAATAACTTGCGTTCCGACTTTTTTCGTTAAGTCGTCTTCGCGCCCAAACCGAGACGCTGCACCGATATCTGGCGATGCGTTGTGTCCCATGTCGATGCCATATTTCATACTGTCTCTCCTGATGAGTATTTAATACTAATAAGGTGATTTTTGTTGTTAATTTTAAGGTTTAGCTTACCTTAACAACAGAGCGATAAAGCCTTTTTCCGAAAAAAGTAAACTTTGAGGGAAGAAGAAAATTTAAGGCTAAATTACGGTGGTACTTTCAAATCATAAAGGTCGATTGTTCGTTTTCTGAAAAGTTATCGGTAATTTTAAAAATTGTTCAAATTTGCTTTTGTTGTGAAAGCTTTAGCCTGGGATGAACTCCTAAAGAACTGACTACCAAAAAAGTCGCCCAACCTGATATCAGATTGGGCTTTATACAGGTTTTTCAACTCATTTACGAGTTTTCTTGTAACCAGTTGCGAGCGAGTTGCAATTCAAACTGGAGGGGAGTGTCGAGGTAATCGGGGAGTTGGTCTTGACGAGCAATGACGGACTCGAATAATTCGGCTGCTTGCTCGACAAGGGCTGCGTCGTTGCGTTGTTTGCCGAGTTTGTACAGGATTTGGGCTTGTAAGTAATGGACTTCGGGGTTGTCGGGGGTTTCTTGGAGGGCTTTCTCGACGTAGGTGAGGGCTTGGTCGTATTTTTCGAGGTCGCGGTAGGCGATCGCGATTCCCCGATTTACCATGTAAGTTGGGGCGGCATTATCCCGGAAATTAGCGATCGCGTTTTCGGGATTAGCAAAGGGCAAATTCACCGCCAGCATTAACTCCATGTAGCCTTTAAGCAGACTCAATTCGGGATCGTCTGCGTCGATTTTTTCGGCTTCGGAGATATATTGCAGCACTTTTTGCAGCTTGCTCACCGCACCAATAGGCCCTTGGGTTTTAATGGTGTAGCTGCCTTCAATAAAATTCCCCACTGCCATGTAGATGTTACCGCGTAGGGGGTCAGAGTCCAGCAATTTTTCTGCTGCATCCAGGGTAGCGCGAGCATGAGGACGCAAAGCTTCCCAGTCTTCGTTACTGTAAGCCAAAGCCGCCGCGATCGCGTGGGTGAGAGGTTCATTGGGGTTAGCCGCGATCGCCTCAGTCACCAGACCTTGCCCTTTAGTATAGTCGCCTTCGACAAAAATTGCCTCGATCGCGGCTTCAGTGCGATCGCCAATATCGCGAGTATTACTATTGCGAAAAGGGTCTCCAGCCCAAGCCGCCAAACCCCATAAATTGGCTGTAACTGCCACCGTCATCGATAAAGCCAGAGTGATTGCTTTGCGAGGATTCAACCGAATATTACTCATAATTTTCTCAAGGGATAGTAAACCAACGTTTAAGAGCGAATCAGACACAAAAAGGCGAGACTACCCACAATATTGCTGTGCTGTTGCTGCTGGCTAAAACTGAGGGAATTAGACAACAATACAAGTTTTCTCAGACGCAAACAGCTTCAGATTAGTTCCATCAGAGGCGATCGCGCTGCGCTGGAAAAATATCAGTTTAGGCTTCACCGAGA
>JAWQFT010000146.1:0-13268 GCA_035968055.1 Jaaginema sp. PMC 1080.18
GGGAATCGATGAGAGTTTTAGAACTTGAGATCGATTTATGTATAAGCAGTAGCTCCCGTGGAAGAGGGGTTGGGGGTGAGGGCTTAACTTATCAAAATCAGCGATTATCCCTATTAAATAAACCCATTAACCCCCCTAAAAGCGCCCCAAATGCAAAGCCCCCCGCGTGCGCCCAATATGCCACTCCTCCCATATCAGCTTGGGTAGTTGGCTCAAGACTCGCTACTCCGTAAAGAGCTTGTTGAGCAAACCAAAACCCCAGGAAAAATACAGCAGGAATGCGGAAAGTTGTGATAAAGAAACCCAGAGGAATTAAAGTTAGTATTTTGGCTTTAGGAAAGCGGATAATATATGCTCCCATAACTCCCGCGATCGCGCCACTTGCACCTATAGTGGGTACAGTAGAATTAATGGCAAAAATGTATTGAGCTAAGGCAGCAAAAATGCCACAACTGAGATAGAAAATAATATATTTAAGATGACCCAATTTGTCTTCAATATTATTCCCAAAAATCCAGAGAAACAGCATATTACCGCCGAGGTGTAAGAAACCTCCGTGTAAAAACTGACAGGTAATTAAAGTCAAAAGCTGCCCTAACATAGCATCAGATTGACCACTTTGGAAACTGCGAGTTAACTCCTGCGGTACAACTCCATAAGTAGCGAATAGAGCTTCTAATTCGGGAGAGGATAGAGATATTTCGTAGATAAAAACAATAATGTTGATAACAATTAAAATATAAGTCACATAAGGCGTGATATCCGTGGGATTGTCATCTTTGAGAGGAACCACAACTTTTTACCTCAAATATCTGGATTGAAATTAGTAATTTTTATGCTAGATTTTAGCGAATTTTGTTTAATTATGCTATAAAATTTGCCAATGTACACAAAAAGAGGAAGTAGAGTGCGATCGCCTTCTCTTTTCTCTCGGTTACTTCACCGTTTATACTTAAGAATATACCCGTAAAAAAACGCTCATGATGCACGGTTTTATTCCGCCCCAACGCTATTTTCCTTACTTGACTTGGCCGGAGATTGCGGCAATGCCGAATAAAGAAAATACAGTTATTATTCAACCTGTAGCAGCGATTGAGCAACACGGGCCGCATTTACCTTTAGCTGTCGATTCTACCATTGGTTTGGGGGTACTGGGTAAAACGTTAGAGGCTTTGGATTTGGCAATTCCGGCTTATAGTTTACCGAATTTATATTACGGTAAATCTAACGAACATTGGCATTTTCCCGGCACAATTACTTTATCTGCTTCGACCTTAATTAACGTTTTATTAGAAGTTGCCGAGAGCTTATATCGAGCGGGTTTTCGGAAATTAATTTTAATGAATTCTCACGGCGGCCAACCGGAAATTATGAACATTGTCGCCAGGGATATTCATCAAAAATATGCAGACTTTTTAATATTTCCTTTCTTCACTTGGAAAGTCACTAATATTGTCGCAGAATTATTCGATGAAAAAGAGGTTGAATTAGGGATTCATGGGGGAGCAATTGAAACCAGTTTAATGTTAACTCTACTTCCCGAACAAGTGCGAATGGACAAGGCTGTGTGTGAGTTTCCCCCAGAGTTACCCCCTGAAAGTATGCTGAGTATGGAGGGGAATTTACCCTTTGCTTGGGTGACCCAAGAATTAAGCCAAAGTGGTGTTTTAGGGGATGCAACAAAAGGAAGTAAAGAAAAGGGCGATCGCCTTCTCGAAGCATTAGTAAAAGGCTGGCTCAAAGCAATTACGGAAGTCTATCATTTCCGGCAACCTCAAGTCAATTAAACCTATAAAAAGCGGTAGCTTAGAGTTAAACTACCGCTTGAATAATTAAATCCAAAAAATGCCAGAATTGACAACTAGCGAATATTCGGATTCACTTCTTTAGCCATACTTTTAAACATTCCTAAACTCGGGCCTGGACGACGACGAGTTTGGGTTGGTTTTGGCATTAAGTTATCGGGGGCAAACAAAACAACCTTCGGTTGGGCTGTCTCCATTTTACCGTTGTCGGTAGAAACTGTCGGAACGGGTACGGGTTGCGGTTTTACTTCTTCTTTTTTAACCTCTGGTTTGACTTTAGGAGCTTTGGTTTCTTGAGGTTTTGATGGCTCAGAAACTTCAGCTTTTTCGCTTTCTACTTTTGTTTTTGCCTCTGTTTTGGTTTCAGAGGGTTGAGGCGGAGAAGATTGATTATCTCCATCTTCATCAAGTTGTAAAAAATAACCATCTTTACCGCCGCCTAAGACTTTCTTTAAAAAACCTACCATTGACGATTACTCCCAAAATCGCAAGTTACTGTAATTTGAAAATGTGGTTGTTAAAACAGCGAACAATCGTTGAATTTACTTTGAAGCACCAATACAACAATTTGCTTGTTTCTAGATTGCTCTACACATTAATTTCATATTTTACCGTGTTTCGGGGATCGCTTCGCAGCGTCCCCAAAAATGACCAAAATAAAGAAACCCGCCAGTTGCGGGTTATGCGTCGCGCTCTTGAGGTGGATTGCTAAAATTAAGGAGCGAGAACTGCGGCACGAGCGGCGGCGGCTTGGTCGGGGTGAATGCCTAAGCGAGTGAGGTTGATGCGACCGCGAGAATCGATTTCGCGAACTTTGACTACGACTTCATCCCCCACTGCTACTTCGTCTTCTACTTTGCCAACGCGATAATCGGCTAGTTGCGAGATGTGAATCATGCCTTCTTTACCGGGCAGAATTTCCACAAATGCGCCGATTTGGATGATACGCACCACATGACCGACAAAGACTTCACCTTCTTCAATTTTGCGGGTAATGCCTTCAATGGCTCGCATGGCTTGTTGGGCGTTTTCGGCAGTCATGGAGGAAATAGTCACTGTGCCATCGTCTTCGATATCAACTTTGGCCCCGGTTTCTTCGGTAATGCCTTTGATGGTTTTACCGCCAGGCCCGATAACCAGACCAATGAGGTCGGGGTCAATCTTCATGGTGAGCAAGCGGGGAGCAAAGTTGGAAAGCTGGGTGCGCGGTTGGTCGATGGCGCTCAACATTTTTTCGAGGATGTGCAAGCGAGCGGCTTTGGCTTTATGAATCGCATCGGCTACGGTTTCGAGGGAAAGTCCGGTGATTTTCATATCCATTTGCAAAGCGGTGATGCCGTCATCTGTTCCGGCAACTTTGAAGTCCATATCCCCTAGGAAGTCTTCAATGCCTTGGATATCGGTGAGGACGCGCACTTCGTCTCCTTCTTTGATTAAACCCATAGCTGCCCCACTCACGGGCTTGGCGATGGGAACGCCAGCGTCCATGAGGGCAAGGGTTGAGCCGCATACCGACCCCATAGAAGTCGAGCCGTTGGAGGAGAGGACTTCAGACACGACCCGCAAAACGTAGGGAAATTCCTCTTTGGGGGGTAATACTGGGACGATCGCGCGTTCGGCTAAAGCACCGTGACCAATTTCACGACGACCGGGCGATCGCATCGGCTTGGTTTCTCCCACAGAATAGGGAGGGAAGTTGTAATGGTGGAGATAGCGTTTTTGGGTGTCGGGATGCAAATCGTCGAGTTCTTGGGCATCTCCGGGGGTTCCCAGGGTGACGATGGACAACACTTGGGTTAAGCCTCGTTGAAATAAGCCCGACCCGTGAACCCGACGAGGTAACAAGCCGACGCGACAGGAAATGGGGCGTACTTCGTCGAGTTTGCGACCGTCTACCCGTACACCATCTTCGACGATTTGCGATCGCATTAAGGATTTGGTCAATTTTTTGAAGATTTTACCCACGATGGCGGGTTCTTCTGCTACTAAAACTTTCGTTGGGTCGTCTTCGGGAAGGGATGCGATCGCCTCGTTGACTTCTTTTTCTTTAATTTCGTCGAGGGCCGTATCGCGAGCCGTTTTGTCAAAGTCGAAGTGGGATAAAACTTTTTTAATACCCGAAGAAGCGCGATCGCGCACGAATTCTTCTAGGTCGGGATGAGACTCAGGGGGTTCGGCCACCGCCAACTCAATCCCCAACTCTTTCATAATGTCGCGCTGAGCCCCAATCAAATCTTGAACCGCTTCGTAGCCAAATTCAATCGCTTCGATAATATCTTGTTCGGGCAGTTGATTCGCCCCGGCTTCCACCATTACCACGCCGTCGGGAGTCCCTGCGACCACTAAATCCAAATCCCCGTTGTCTACTTCCTTATAAGTCGGGTTAATGATAAAATCATCTCCCACCAAGCCTACGCGCACCCCTGCCATCGGCCCGGCAAAGGGAATTTGCGCTAAGATAACCGCGACAGAAGCCCCAGTTACGGCCAGTACATCGGGCGGCACTTCCTCGTCCATAGACAGAGTAGTTGCTATGATCTGAATGTCATCCCGCAGCCACTGAGGAAACAAGGGACGTAACGGACGGTCAATCAAGCGACTGGTCAAAGTAACTTTTTCTGGCGGACGGCCTTCCCGTCGCAGAAAGCCTCCAGGGATGCGGCCTGCGGCATATAGTCGTTCTTCGTAATCCACCAAAAGTGGCAAAAAATCGATTCCTTCTCTACCTTCGGCCCGGGTTGCAGTTACTAAAACTGAAGTATCCCCGGATTCGATCAAAACAGAACCACCAGCCTGTGGAGCGAGGAGACCAGTCTGGAGTCGAATATCCCGTCCATCAAAGGATATTGACTTGTTAAATTCTTGCATCTGTTTTGTTATTCCTTCTCTTTACACTTTTATCTTCTGTGGCAATCCTAACACTTCTTGCCCAGAGTAGATGGGGGCTGAACAGCCATAAACGCAGTTGAGCTTGGGGTTAGCAGCAGGGAGTTTTAGGGGACGGCTTATCGGTTTTGTACATCGCGATCGCACAACACAACACTTATGGCAACTCTACACGGTAGTTGGATTCGACAACCCCAAGCAAGCTATTTTTGGGTTTGGGGGGAAGTGTGGCGGGTTAATCCGTCCCTCGATTTCGATGCAAATTGCCCGGAACAGCATCCTCTGGCCATGACTGTGGCGGAGTTAGAAGCTTTAGTGCGATCGCGCTCTTTGGCTTGGCAACCCCCAGATACTGCCCCTGCTTCCCCTCACCACCGCATCGCCCTTCCCACCCCCAAAAGTCGCTCCCAAGCCAAGGCTATGCCGTTGTTATCTCAGGATTTGGCCCGGTCTAATCCCCAACAATTATCTTTGCAGTGGTGGCAAGTTCCCGGAGCGTCCTTAGATGCCCTCTCAACGGCACAATTTTTGCAGAGTTTGCCTTTAGGGACGTTACAAGCCGAAGCGACTTATTTAGGGGCAGATTTGCGCTTCTGGGCCCAGGTGTATCGTTGGAGTTTGGATTTGGTGGCTCGCTGTAAGTTTTTGCCGGGTTTGGAAAAGCTGGAGGAGGAGCAATGGCAAGGGTTTTGGTATCCTTTGCTCGACAGTGCTTTGGATCAATCCCGTTTGGCGCAGTTTGCCCAGTCTATGCCCCCTGTTTGTCGCGCTTATGGGGTTCTTGATGAAGCTCAAACCACCCCGGAGAAGTATATTCAAGCCACAGATTCCCAAGAGTTATTGCTGAATTTTTTGAGTCAGGTGGTGAATGCTCAATTGCGGACTTGGCTGGATGTGGGAGTCAAATCCCTGAAGGGGTTTTTGGTTTCTCCTTGGTTGGAAACTTTGCAAGAGTCTAGGGAAATTGTGTGGGAGGAGTCCGAGGAAAGCCCCCAACGCCTCAATACTGCGGTGCAAACTTGGCTGTCCCCGGTTAATGATTTTTTAGTCAAGCCCGATTCTGAGAAAATAGGGGGCGATCGCTTTCAAGCCTGTTTTGTTCTCGAACCCCCGACAGAGGGGCAAATACGCTGGGGACAACTGGATTGGACGTTGAGTTATTACCTGCGCTCGATTAGCGACCTCAATTTCCAGGTGGATGCGGCAACCATTTGGCAAAATCCCGTCGATGAGCTACTTTGGCAAGACCGAGTCATTCCCTATCCCCAAGAAACTTTTTTGCAAGGTTTGGGACTCGCGGCTCGGTTGTACTCCCCCATCGAAAATAGTTTAAATCAAAAACAACCCAGCCAATGTACTCTTAATCCGATTGAAGTTTACGAGTTTGTTCGCTCTAGTGCTTGGCAACTCCAAAATAGCGGCTTTGGGGTGGTTTTACCGCCAGGATTAGCCACCGGAACGGAGAACCGTTTGGGAGTCAAAATTAATGCCAAAGTGGTGCGGAAAAAAGGCGAACGCTTGGGCTTGAAAAGTGCTTTAATTTATCAGTTAGAGTTGGCGGTGGGCGATCGCACGCTTTCTAAAGAAGATTTCGAGCAATTGTTAGCCCAACAATCCCCGTTAGTCCAAGTCGATGGGGATTGGTTAGCCCTTCAACCTGCGGATGTCAGAGCCGCTCAAGCTATTCTCGAACCCTCAGACGAACAAAGTCAATTAGTCGTTGAAGATGCTCTGCGATTCAGCACTGGAGATATTAAAACCTTTGCTAAATTGCCGATTGTGAGTTTTGCCGCGACGGGGATTTTAAAAGAATTAATTGCGAATTTAGTTGAAAATAAACCGATTGAATTGATTGATGTTCCCTCAGATTTTCAAGGAGAACTGCGACCTTATCAAGTTAGAGGTTTATCTTGGTTATCTTTCCTCGAACGCTGGAGCTTAGGGGCTTGTTTGGCTGACGATATGGGTTTAGGAAAAACAGCGCAACTCATTGCCTTTCTTTTACATTTAAAAGCTGAAGGAGCGTTAAATAAAGCCACATTAGTCGTCTGTCCGACTTCGGTTTTGAGTAATTGGGAACGGGAAGTGAAAAAATTTGCCCCAACCCTTTCGGTGATGGTACACCACGGCGATAAGCGCAGTAAGGGGAAGGCGTTTGCGAAGGCAGTTAAAAATCAAGATTTGGCGATTACCAGCTATTCTTTAGTTTTTCGCGATCTCGACACTTTAGAAAAAATTGATTGGGAAGGAGTGGTACTCGATGAAGCCCAAAATGTTAAAAATCCTCAAGCCAAGCAAGCTCAAGCTGTTCGCAAGTTAAATGCGGGTTTTCGGATCGCGTTAACCGGAACTCCAATTGAAAACCGCTTGTCGGAGTTGTGGTCGATTTTGGATTTTCTCAATCCTGGCTTTTTGGGAAATCGTCAATTCTTCCAACGCCGCTTTGCCATTCCTATCGAAAAGTATGGCGATCGCGACTCTCTTCAGATTTTGCGATCGCTGGTACAACCGTTTATTTTGCGTCGTCTTAAAACGGATAAAGCGATTATTCAAGACTTACCTGAAAAACAGGAAATGAACGTCTTTTGTAATCTTTCTGCCGAACAAGCTCAACTTTATCAACAAGCGGTGGATGAGGCGTTAGAGAAGATTGAAAAAGCTGAGGGAATTCAGCGTCACGGTTTGATTTTAACCCTGCTTATGAAATTAAAGCAAATTTGCAATCATCCCGCACAATATCTCAAAAATAATCGCATCGAACGGGGCGATCGCTCTGGAAAATTGTTACGCTTACAGGAGATGTTAGAGGAAGTGGTTGCAGAGGGCGATCGCGCTCTCATTTTCACTCAGTTTGCCGAATGGGGAAAACTCCTACAACCCTATTTAGCCGAACAACTTCATACCGAACCTTTATTCCTCTACGGTGCAACGCGACGCAATCAACGTCAAGAAATGATCGACCGTTTCCAAAACGATCCAGAAGGGCCGCAAATTATGATTTTATCCCTGAAAGCTGGGGGAACAGGACTGAATTTAACCCGCGCAAATCACGTTTTTCATGTGGATCGTTGGTGGAATCCTGCGGTAGAAAATCAAGCCACAGACCGCGCTTTTCGCATTGGTCAAAAGCGCAATGTCCAGGTTCACAAATTTGTCAGTACCGGGACATTAGAAGAAAAAATTAATGACATTATTGAAAGCAAGAAACAACTTGCAGAACAAACGGTAGATGCAGGAGAACAATGGCTGACGGAGTTAGATACCGAGCAGTTACGGAATTTATTAGTCCTCGATCGTTCGGCAATTATGGATGAATAAAAATAGTTATTTGATTGTCTCAGGGAAAATTATAATTTCCTGGGGGTAACGCGCAATACTATTAACTTGATATCCTAAAATTTTGAGTCGGGGCCAATCGGGTAAGTTAGGAACTTCTTTAATACTTTCTAAGTAATTGGCGCGAAAGAGAGACGCAATCATTACAGTATTTTCAGGAATTTGTTCGGGACTAACTAACCAAAAATTAGGCGCTTTGTTGGCAAATGTCCAACTAATTGTTTGGGAAGGAAGTTGATAGTTAAAAGCAAAGCGGGCTGCATAATCATCGATAATGTAAGTCAGTTCGGGATGTTTTTGAACATAGTTTTGAATCTGGGGATATTCGATTTTTGGGCTACATAAATAGTTAACGGTAGAGAGTATATCAAAGCTATAATGCAGCCCTAACACGATAAAAGTTAAACCCCAAAGGATGTTTTTAATGATTTGAGGTAATTTGATATGGGGAAGTAAAACCAGGATACCAAGAGACATCATAAAATGAAATATGCCTTGATACATACTGGTGACATACAAGGCAGCATTAAACAAGAAACTAAAAGTTAAAATAAGGGCAAAGAATAAAGGAAATTTTTTATGACCTTTGCTAACAATTAAAATTATAGTAATTAAGTAAAATCCATAAAGTAGACCGTAAATTATTTTACCATGACCATAAGTAAGTAGTTCTTGAATCGTTTGTAAGTTAGCCATCAAAGGCTGTCTGCGAATTTGAGAATGCCAAATCAAATCGCTAAAAAAGCGAGTTATTTCAAAATTAATCGCCAAGAGAAATATTATACCAACACAGGCGATCGCGCCAATTAAAGATAAGATGAGATCGCGTAAGTAGCGAATTCGTCGAGACGGTGATTTTTGAAAAACGCGATCGCCGATAATCAGAGCAGTCAAAGGAATTAAATAAATGAAAATTGTAAGATAAGACAAAATACTAATTCCCAGGCAAGTAAAGCCTCCCCAAGAATGCCAGCGAGTTTCATAAGACAGTAAATATAGTCCCGTAATTCCCCAAGCAACTCCCACTGCTTCCGAGCGCAATCCCAACTCAGCCATCGCGATCGCATACAGAATAATAATTAGGAAAATAATAGGGATAGAAACGCGATACTTTTTCAGCATTAAGGCTAAAAAAATAGAAGCAATAATATACCAAAAACATTGAAATAATAAAAAACTTTGGGTACTAACTCCCGCTAAGATTAACCAACCTGTTAATAATATTTGCTGTAAAGGTGGTTGAATATAGAAGCGATCGCTCACTCGTTCGTGCCAAGGTTCAAGCCAAGGATTGACAAAATCACCGCCATTTATTAAGTTAATGGGCGTACCAATAAAAGCTAGGTCGTCCATGTGAGGTAGAGGATAACCTAAACTGAATAATACTAGCCAAAATATAACAATGGGTGTTAGCAAAAGTACCAGCGATCGCGGCTTATTTAAAATTGCATTCTTCATAGATAATAATAGTTTAATTTGCTAAATTAGGTATTGCAATTCGCACTTTCAAGTTTTTACTACTATACTAAAATAAATTCTTGGAAAATTTATATTTTGAAAACTTATATTTTATTGAACCAAAATGCAAGCTAATCGACAATCATTAAATTTGACAAATATTACCCTAGGAATTGTTTGTCCTATGGCTAATGAACAAGACACAGCTTGTCATTTTGTTAAAGAAGTATTGCAGCATTGTCGCGGCTTTGCTCAAGTGCGATTTTTTGCTATTTTAGACCGAGTTAGTCGCGATCGCACCCAAAAGTTACTCGAACAACTCAGCGTCCAGATTCCCGAACTTTGCGTCATTTGGTCTCCCGAAAATCGTTGCGTTGTGGATGCTTATGTGCGAGGCTATCAAGAGGCGATCGCAGCAGGATGTGACTGGATTTTAGAAATAGATGCAGGTTACAGTCATCAACCCCAAGATATACCTCAGTTTTTCAGTAAAATGCTTGAAGGGTACGATTGTGTATTTGGCAGTCGCTTTTGTCGGGGGGGAAGCATGACAGGAAATTGGCAACGATATTGGATTAGTTATGGGGGGAGTATTTTGACTAATTTAATATTAGGAACAAAGCTCAAAGATATGACCAGTGGCTTTGAATTGTTTGAGAGAAATACGTTACTTCAAGTATTACAAAAAGGCTTGCGATCGCGGGGACACTTCTTTCAAACAGAAATTAAGTTTTATTGTCATCAATTTACCATCGCAGAAGTCCCCATTCAATATAAAGTCTTGAGTAATAGCGTTAATCAATCTGTTGTTCAAGAAGCTTTTAAAAATTTAGGCATTTTAGCTAAAGAACGCTGGCAAAGAAAGAAGTTATGAAAACCGCATTAGTTGTTACCTCAATTTCTCCTCCCAATCCAGTTTTACAAGCTTTAGCTCGTCTAAGTCAAGCACGAGATTATCATTTTATTGTGATAGGCGATCGCAAAAGTCCCGAACAATTTGAGTTACCGGGGTGCGAGTTTTACAGTTTAGCACAACAACAGAAAACGGGCTTTAAACTTGCAGAACTTTGTCCGGTTGGTCACTATGCACGGAAAAACATTGGTTACTTGATTGCTTTACAAAACCGTGCTGAAGTTATCCTAGAAACCGACGACGACAACTTTCCTTACGATAGCTTTGGACAATCCCTACAGCGCCAACAAACCGTTCCTACAGTTACAGATAGCGGTTGGTTAAATGTATATCAATATTACACTGAAGCGCGAATCTGGCCGCGAGGATTTCCTCTCGATTTACTACATCAAACCCTACTTGATTGGGAAAGTATTCCGGTTACAACAGTGGATTGTCCGATTCAACAAGGGTTAGCTGATGATAATCCCGATGTTGATGCGATTTATCGTTTAACTTTACCACTGCCACAACAGTTTCGGCGCGATCGCCGTTTGGCTTTGAAAAAAGGAACTTGGTGTCCGTTTAACAGTCAAAATACGGCTTGGTGGAGAGATGTTTTTCCGTTGATGTATCTCCCGGCTTACTGTTCGTTTCGGATGACGGATATTTGGCGCAGTTTTGTCGCGCAACGGCTACTATGGACGACAGATTGGGGGCTTTTATTTCACGAACCCACGGTTTATCAAGAACGTAATGTTCACGATTTGATGCGAGATTTTGAACAAGAAATTGTGGGATATTTACACAATCGCAAAATTGGTGATGCGTTGGCTCAATTGGATTTAAAATCGGGACAAGAAAATTTAGCCGATAATTTATATTGCTGTTACGAAAAGTTAGTAAGTTTAGAGTATTTTCCTGCTGAAGAATTAAATTTAGTTCAAGCTTGGCTGCAAGATGGAGAGAGGTTCGTTTAATTGGGTTTAATATTATTCAACTATAATAATATCATAAGGTCGTAATGCAATACTATCAAAGCGCTGACCGAAGATTTCAACTTTAGGATAATCGGGAAGTTCGGGAACGTGCCAAGCTTTTTGGGCTGCAATGATCCAAACAGAATTATCTGATTTGTCTGCAAGGGAACTCGGCCAAAATGCAGGTGCAGGCTGAGAACCATTCCAGGATAAAGCATTTTTAGGAAGCTGGTAGTCAAAGATAAAACGAGCAGCTACTTCGTCAATAATATACTGTTTTTCTGGATGCTTTTGGATATATTCGCGAACGACTTGATATTGTTGGGGTTCTGTTTTTTCAATACAAGTTGTTGCAATAATTGTCATTAAGTTATTAAGTAAAAACACAATTAAAGCGATCGCGATAAGTATTTTGCGAGTTAGGGGTTTGATGGGCGATCGCGCTATTATTAGGATAATAGTAACCCAGGATAAAAAACGAAAAATACCAATAATGCTACTGGCATAGGTAAAGAGGTTTAAAATACCGCTTATTGTTAAAACAATAACAATTTGATTCAGTATCTTTGGGTTTTTTCGATTTTTATAAATACATAAAAATAAAGTAGCGAAATATAAACTCAATAAAGAACCATGTAAAATTTCACCATATCCAATTCTCACAAGCCAAATAATAGCCGGGATAACTTCAGTGAGCGATTGACGACGGAGAGAAGAATGCCAAGCCAAATCAGCAAAAAAGCGTTCAACTTGAAAATTAATTGCTAGTAAGAACAGTAAACTAATGAGTAAAACTGCTGCTAAAAAAGCAATGATTCTGGGAAATAAGTAACCTTTTCTTACAGATTGAGACTCAGCCCAGTTTTGATAAACTAATGCTATCCCAAAGCAACTTCCGCAAGCCATCATCACGGGAAAAGTCAAAATAGCAGCCCCTAGAAAAGAAAATCCCCAAAAATAGTACCAGGGGCGATCGCGCAGTAAAAACCAAGTTCCAACGGCTAAAAATGCTATCCCTAAAGCATCGTGACGTAAACCTGTGAATAAAATCCAACTAGCAAAACAAAGAATAACGGCATAAATTACCCAGCGAGAAAAGTGATAAAACTTTAATATTAAAGCCGTAAAAATTGAAAATACGACATAACATAAAAAGTTAAAAAAGAGGATGGTTTGGGTACTAATTTTCACCCCAGATAGCCAAGCCGCTAAAACATAAGAATAGAAAGGCGGTTGAACAAAAAAGTAATTTACTGTTCTTTCTGACCATTGGGTTAATAATGGGTTGGTAAATTCGCTATTTTTAACCAAATTTAAAGCTGCACCGATGAAAAACAAATCATCATCAAAAGGGCGAGGATAACCCCAACAATAAAGAGCAAACCAAAATACAATAATGGGAATAATAACAGTTAAAAGAAAAGATTGTGAAAGAGAATAACGCATAAAAACAAAATTCAATCAATAATAAGAATATCATGGGGATGTTTGGGAATACTTTCAAAATAACGACCCAATAACTTCAGTTTTGGATAATCAGGTAATTCTGGCTCGTGCCATGCTTTAGCAGTTGAAATAATCCAAATTGAATCGTTAGGTTTATCTTTAAGAGCAACTCGCCAAAATTCTGGGGCTTGATGAGAGAAGTTCCAGTCTATACTATTTTCAGGTAGTTGATAATCAAAGACAAAGCGAGCCGTTACTTCATCGATTAAGTATTGTTTTTGGGGCTGTTGCTTTACCAAAGTGCGGGCTTTTTGGTATTTACTTAGGGACGTAGGGCGACTACCAGTAAGGGTTACAAAAGTAATACTATTATTAATTAAAAATATCGCAAAGGCAAAACTAATTAATATTTTTTTGAGAGGTGGTTTGAGTTTGATTAAAGACAAAATAATAATAATATTAACC
>JAWQFT010000147.1:0-13034 GCA_035968055.1 Jaaginema sp. PMC 1080.18
GGGAATCGATGAGAGTTTTAGAACTTGAGATCGATTTATGTATAAGCAGTAGCTCGCTCTAGAAAGGGGTTTATTTTTGGCTACGGATAGACTTGGGGATATGCTTCCGGTTCAACATAATTGCCATCGCAATCGCCTTTTGCTCGATACTCTACTAGCTCAAAAGTATTTTCTTTAAGTTGATACTGGGCCCAAGTTCCGCAATCCCCTAAACCGCGACCTTTTGAGAAAATTGTTAAAGTTCCGTCGTTGGTGTTATAGGTGGGTAAACCGCCAATATCGCGGGAATTCATGGCTGTATATTCGCCATTTTCTTCGGCAATATAACTGGTCAATTCGAGGGGAGTGATTTCAATACCGTTGTCGGTTTCGGTATAGAGATAATACTGATATGCTCCCTGATAAGCTGCTAGAAAACATAATACTTGTACTAAGGCTTGATTGGGGGCGATCGCGTAGGTTTCTGAAAAGTCTTGCGAGGCTTCTGTCTCAATTGTCCCGTCGCAAACCTGCAATTCTTCGCGATTATCGTACAGATATTGCCAGGGATTGCCTTTCAAACTTGCAGTTGTTACTTCTTCTGTTTTGGGGGTTTCTAGGGCTTCGGTTTCGACTTCTGGGGGAGGATCGACAGTGGTTTGATTTTCTGTACAAGCGGTTAAATTTAGTAATAAGATTGCACTCGTGAGCGCGATCGCTTTTTTTAAAGATACATTCATCGAAAGCTACTCCAGTAATAAGGTGATTCTAAATTCAATTCATCTTTATCTCATTCCGCTAAGAACTTAGATGACATTTTTTGTTACTCTACTACTCCGATTGTGGCTAAACTCGAATCGCTACAGCCCGTAATTTGACCTCCGAGTATGAGGATTTGTTGCAGATAGGAAATGGCTTCCTGGGTAATAATTTCTCCTGGCATAATGACGGGGATACCAGGGGGATAGGGACAAATTAATTCGGTACTAATGCGATCGCAAGCTTCCTGAGAAGATACCCTTTCTGAAGCTGCAAAAAAGGCTTCGCGGGGAGTTAGCGCCAATTGAGGTATAGTTTCAAAAAGAGAAAAAGAGGGTAATTCTAAGGGGATTGGAGGACGAGTGGCTAAGGTTTGAAAACTGGCAATCAAAGCCGCGATGTCAGCGTCTGTGTTTCCTAAAGTAATCATAAAGGTTAGGTGACGCAATAGGGGTAATTCTGCCACAACGTTGAGTTGTTCGTTGAGAATTGTATCGGCTTCAAACCCCGTTAATCCCAGTTTATCCACCCAAACGGTTAAGCGGGTGCGATCGAGGTCAAAAAAGCCGGGTTGGGGAGAAATTGGTCTATTTAAAACGCTTAAACCGGGGATTTGAGCAATTTCTTGACGAGCGCGATCGCCTCGCTGTAGAGTGTGCGTCATCAGGGTTTCTCCGGCTGTAGCCATTTGCTGACGGGCTGCATCCAAAGATGCGAGGAGTAGATAATTAGGACTGGTGGATTGGACGAATTGTAAAGCTTGACTCAATCGCTGAGGAGCGACTTTCTCTCCTTGCTGATGTAGCATTGAGGCTTGGGACAAAGCGCCTAAAGTTTTGTGGGTGGATTGAATCACAACGTCTGCTCCCAAACTGAGGGCTGTCGGGGGTAAGTCGGGGTGAAATGCGAAATGCGCGCCGTGGGCTTCATCGATAATGAGGGGGAGGTGGTGCTGTTTGACAAGGGACGCGATCGCCTCTAAATTGGCACAGATACCTTGGTAAGTGGGATTGACTAAAAAAACGGCTTTACTGTCGGGATGGGCGTTTAAGGCAGCTTGGAGAGCGGCTGAGGTGACATTGAGAGGTAGGTCGCGATCGCGGTCGTATGCCGGGTTAAAAAAGATAGGAATTGCTCCTGTTAGTATCAAACCCGCGATCGCGGCTTGATGGCTGTTACGAGGCAAAATAATTTTATCCCCTGGCTGACAAGTTGCCAGTATTGCTGCCACAATACCGCTAGTTGAACCATTAGCCAGAAACCAAGTGCGATCTGCTCCGAAAGCTTGAGCCGCCAGACTTTGTGCTTCAGCAATTACGCTTTCTGGCGCGAATAAGTTATCCAGTTCGGGTAATTCGGGCAAGTCGGCAGCAAAGAGCGTTTTTCCGAGCCATTGCTCTAAATTGGGCGAAATTCCTTGACCGTGCTTATGTCCGGGGGCATAAAAAGGAGTTTTTGGCTGCTCGGTTAAAACCCGCAAACGTTCGACCAAGGGGGCAGTGGTTTGTAAAAAAGTGCGATCGTCAAACTTCATCAAAACTTCATGTAAAGATCAAAAGTTGATGAGGAAGGTTAATAATTTCCCCATCTGGATTAATTTGCCACTAAAATTTAACAACTTTCCATCCAGAAAACTTGAATCCTCCTCAAGAGCTAAGACTCATTATGGTTACTTCTCCTTCTAAAATTTTAGTGGTAGATGATGATACGGCAATCCGCAACTTAGTTTATCGTTTTTTGTCTTTACAAGATTACGAACTAGAGTCTGCGGCGAGTGGTGCAGACGCTTTATCTGCGTTTGAACAATTTAAACCCGACTTGGTAATTCTCGACCTCAATTTACCGGATATTAGTGGTTTTGATTTGTGTAAAAAGCTCCGCAGTCAAACGGATGTTTCGATTTTGATGCTAACTTGTTTAAATAATACTCAGCATATTTTAAAAGGGTTTGAGCAAGGAGCAGATGATTATCTGACAAAACCTTTCGATCTTCATATTTTACTCGCTCGTATTAAAGCAGTTTTACGCCGGAAACTGGTAGCAGCAAAATTGAGAACTCCCTCTAATTCTTTTCTCTTCGATCGCGTATTTATCGATCCCCAAGCTTGCGAAGTCAGAGTTGATGGCTATCCTGTAACTTTGACGGCTCTAGAGTACAATTTACTTTATTTTTTGGCTACCCATCCCCATCGCGTATGGAAACGCCATGAATTGGTAGAAGAAGTGTGGCAGGAAGATTATATTAAACAAGACCGTAAAGTAGATGTTCATATCGGCCAATTGCGTCGTAAAATTGACGATTGCGAAAACCAATTAATTCAAACTGTACGAGGTCAAGGTTATCGCTTTGTTCCCCCCCAATCTCAAATCCAAAAATCAGCTTAGTTTTTAGATACGAGACTAAAAGCTGAAGCTTTTTAGGCAAAAAGGCGTGTCATTAATTAAGCCAAAGGATAGAGGCGGTTTAGTCAATGGCACGCTTTAAAATAATAATAGTCGGTCTTGAGGGTGCGAGCTTGTTGTGAAGAATCTATCAAAACACCGAATTTTTGAGTAACTTTGAAGGGAAAACAATAATTCTATCAAAATGAAAACTAACCCCTAATAACCCTACAATAGTAGATGATTAGGAAAACGTTTTCCTTAACCGTTAATAACTGAATTTATGTTACCTAGAGAAGATTTGTTAAAAGGTGTAGAAAATCGAGAGGCGATCGCCCGTATAATTGATAAAGCCGAAAGCGCGATCGCGACGTGGGAAATTACGGTAACAGACTTTTTCTCTCCCCCCGATTGCCTCGAAGCTCAAGCCAAATTTGCGCCCCTGGCTGAAATTAGTTTGTTATCCTGGGGAGGCTACCCCCAAGCTGAACGTCAACGAATCGCGATCGCGCGATCGGAGTTACCTCTAGATAACGCGCAAGTGGAACTTGCAGCCCTCGATATTGCAGGCAACTTCTTATTCGATCCGGCTTCCCATCGCGACTTTCTGGGGGCAATTTTAGGTACGGGAGTCGTGCGCGAGAAAATTGGCGATATTATTGTTTTGGGAGAACGCGGCGCACAGGTAATTGTCGTTCCCGAATTGGTTGAATTTCTTTCGTCTACTTTAAAGCAGGTACGCTCAGTTCCCGTGCAAGTACGCGGTATAGAAATGAGCGAGCTAAAAGTGCGTCCACCCCAACGGAAGGAAATGACTACCGTTGAGGCTTCCATGCGTCTCGATGCGATCGCGTCAGCCGGATTCCGAATGTCTCGCAGTAAAATGGCCGACTTAATTAATGCCGGGGATGTACGCATTAACTGGAAAGCCGCCAAACAAGCCAGCACTACTGTACAATCGGGGGACTTAATTTCGGTACGAGGTAAGGGACGTTTGGAAATCGGGGAAGTCGCAACGACCAAAAAACAACGCTATCGCATTCAGTTAACTCGCATTGTCTAGACACATTAGCTCTGTAAAAAACCATGAAAGGTTGGCATTGGCAATTCCATGAGAATATTTCTTATTTAACTTGCGACTTACTGCAAGATTGGCCTCACGGCTTTTTTACTCAATCAGCTTGGCCGCGAAAACCGCACGATCTCATTCAAATTTTACAACCCAAAGCCCCAGTTTATCGGGTAAAACAAGTACATGGCGATCGCGTCCTCACTCCCGCAGAAATCGCCCTAGAATCGATGGCAATGACTGCCGAAGCTGATTTACCCCCCGCAGATGGGGTAATGAGCGATCGCGCCTTACAATCAGCTTGGGTCGCTAGTGCTGATTGTACCCCGGTTTTAATTGGCGATCGCGTTACGGGGCAAGTTGCAGCGATTCACTCTGGCTGGAGAGGAACAGCCCAAAATATTGTTCCTAAAGCCATTGAACGGTTGCGTTCTGAGGGGAGTATCATTGAGAATTTAGCGATCGCCTTGGGTCCAGCAATTGCAGGTAAAGTGTATCAAGTGGGTAAAGATGTAGCCGTGGAAGTTGCCCAAAGTTTATTTCCCAGTGTATCCCCCACCCAAGGAGAAAATATGCTCAATATCCTGCAAACTTTACCAAATTCTCCTCTTTTTGACGATGCCGAACCGGGTAAAATTCGCCTAGATGTCCGTCGCGCGATCGTTTTGCAACTCGAAAAAATGGGAATTCGTAATTCTCAATTTACAGTTTGTCCTTTGTGTACCTATCAAGATGAAGAACATTTCTTTTCCTATCGGCGCACTCAAGAAAAGAAGGTACAATGGTCGGGAATTGTGTCGAAAACAGTTAAAAGTTAGTCATTAAAATTTTTGTCTTCCTAAAATCAATAGTTTTGCTTCAGACAACGCCAAATCAAATAAAAACTAAAAACTAAATTTAAACTGTTGCTAAAGCCTTTTAAAAAAGAAGATTATGACTTCTCAAAACCAATTGCGATCGCATCTACTCGACCTCGATAACCGCAACTATAAAGCATATAAAGACATTCAGGGGTGTTATGAGTTTGACAACTTTAGCCTCAGTATCGATCGCGTTCAAGGCGATCCTTTTGCCGCACCGAGCCAGTTAAGGGTGTTTGTCCCCCCGGAAGTTGCCCAATTTCCCCCGCAACTCTATCAATCTACCAGCCGCAGAATTGCCCTGGAAGACTACCTCACCCGTCAATTCAGTAAGGTTGCGCGGCAGTTGAGCGAGCGACGAGGGACGGGGAAAAGTGGTAGTATCGCGATCGCCCGTGTCGGTCAAGAAATCCTCCAACGTACCACCATTTTACTCCAAGACGGCCAAGTTGAAGCCCGCTTTACCGTCGGTTTACCCGCGAGAGGACGCAGCATTCTCGGCAGACAAGCAGCGATAATGTTGTGTGAGGTAATACCCGAAATTGTCGAGACGGCTTTAATTTTTGCAGCCCTCGACGCAGCTAAAATTCAAACCTGGGTAGAAACCAACGAAGATGCGGATTTTCTGCGGTCTGAATTGAAAAAACAGAATTTAGTCGCTTTTGTGGCTAATAACGCAGTCTTACCCCGCAACAGTGGCGTAGACGACCGCCCCCTCGCGGATAACGCCGTTCCCTTCCAATCTCCTCCTGAGTTAGAAGTTAGCTTTAACTGTCCCAATGGGGGGGAAATTCGCGGGATGGGGATTCCCCCAGGAATTACTTTAATTGTCGGTGGGGGTTATCACGGCAAATCTACCCTACTGCGAAGCATAGAAGTCGGCGTTTATAACCATATTCCAGGGGATGGACGGGAATTTGTGATTACAAACCCAGATGCCGTTAAAATTCGCGCTGAAGATGGCCGCAGCATCGTGGGAACAAATATTTCGCCCTTTATCAACCATCTACCACAAAATCGCTCTACTGAGAAATTCTCGACCACTAACGCCAGTGGTAGCACTTCCCAAGCCGCTAATATTATCGAAGCCTTGGAAGCCGGAGCGCAGGTATTACTATTAGATGAGGATACCTCTGCAACGAATTTTATGATTCGCGATCGCCGGATGCAACAGTTGATCGCCAAGGAAAAAGAGCCAATTACCCCCTTTATCGACAAAATTCCCCAACTTTACAGCGAATATGGCGTTTCAACAATTCTGGTAATGGGAGGCAGTGGCGATTATTTCGATGTTGCCGACACCGTTATCGCCCTGGATAACTTCTCGCCTTACGAAGTGACTGCCAAAGCCAAGGAAATCGCTAATGAGTATAGAAGCGATCGCGCTCCCGAAGGTGGCTCGTCTTTCGGAGATATTACCCCACGCATCCCCAAACCCGACGGCATCGATCCCAGTCAGGGCAAAAAAGCCGTTAAACTGAAAGTGAGGGATGTTGATGAGGTGAGATTTGGCAGCGAAGACATCGATCTCAGTGCCGTTGAGCAAATCGTCGATCCCAATCAACTGAGGGCGATCGCGTCTGCTTTAGTCTACGCCAAAACCGCCTATATTGACAGTAAACGCCCCCTCCCCGACATCCTCGATCTCGTCATGGCTGACATCATCTCCCAAGGCTTAGATGTCCTCAGCCGCTACCCTGAAGGCAATTTCGCCCAATTCCGCCGTTTTGAGCTTGCCGCTGCCCTCAACCGCCTACGGACACTAGATGTCGTTTGATTTCTCAGTTTTTGGGCTACGAAAGAGAAAGCTAGGGCTAACACAACCAATTCTGCAAAAGCATATTTCTATTGTAAATGGTGAATTTAGGTTCATTACTGTAACCAATCTTCACCAATACTCAATTTAGTCAAATTTACATAAGCGAAAATAGTAAGTACATGAGATAATTGAAGCGTCACTAGAGTCTAATAAATAACTTCCTTGAGAAATAAATGAAGTGGGGCAAACGAAAAACGCTCAAAAACGCTCAATTTATCTCTAATACTTATGGAATCCACCAATCTTAGTTTTCCTTTGCTCAAAACCCTCAAACGTTATCAGTCAGAAATCATCAGTATCCTTCTAATTGCAACTTTTGGAGCGGTTTTGACGATTCACACCCTAAAAATTCAACATTCCTGTGAACCTCTGCTTAAGTGGGTAGATATATCAGAAAGAGGGTGTAAATCACCTCGCTTCAAACGTCCTGATTGGTTAAAAGCACCAAGTATTCCTGCACCTCATCTCCCCTCTGTTCAACTTCCTGAAACTCCCAAACTTTCTTTACCATCTGTAAAATTACCAGAATTACCGAAAGTTTCGTTACCTTCAGTCAAGCTTCTCAAACTACCCACTTTTAACCAACAATCTGATGATTCTGAAACATCCTCATCTAAAGATAAAAAGAATCAAGAATAACAGTTTCAGTTTTACAAGTAACTGCCAAGAAAATCATTGAATGAGTTGGTCAAGATTAAACAAAAATCCGAATCTAAGGTGAAATTATGGATGAACAATCAAATAACAATAATACCGAAAATACATCAAGCGAACCTTCAGCAAGCGCGAGTGTACCAGTATCTGCCGAAAACTCCGTCAATGATAAGCTGTTAATCATTTAAATTTTTGTCTCGATTCAAGCCCACCCAAGGGTTCAGTAAGTAAAATCGGCGGTTTAAATGCAAAGCAGCTTACTAACAGTTTTAACTTAACTCAACTCCAAGAAACAATTGAACAATGGCTTGTCGATCTTCCAGTTGCAATTAGACGGACTATTAGTACAGGTTTTGCCGCATTAGTGTATGGTGGTGTTGTTATTTTACTTATTCAACTAGGTAGTATAACTCACCGTGCTATTTCAATCATTCCCCAAACACCAGATTCACTCGCTTTTGGCATAGGAGGATTAGTTTTAGCAGCTTTGGCAATAATGGGAACACCCCTACTTATTGCAAGTATTACTGGTGCGGCAACTTGGATATTTTTTGAAGGAATCCTTTACTATTTTGTGCAGTAAACTTGAGTAATAATTATGGCACTTATTGAAGTCAAACAAGTCAGTAAAAGTTTTTCAGAGGGATTATTTAAACAAAGAACTGTACTAAAAGATATCAATCTAATTATCAATCCAGGAAACTTTGTTGTTTTACGCGGTGCGAATGGTGCAGGTAAAAGTACCTTACTCAAGATAATTCTAGGTTTACAAGAACCCGATGCGGGAGAAGTTAAGCTATTTGGGAAATCACCAAAATCTCCAGCGTCTAAACTACAAGTAGGTACGGTTTTCCAGGAAGTAACACCACCAGATCAATTAACGGTACGAGAAGTTTTAGATTTAGTCAGAAGTTACTATCCCGATACAGCTTCTACGCAAGAAAGCTTAGAAAAATTTGGCTTGATTGATAAACAAAATGCGTTTCCTTCTAATTTAGCCGGAGGACAAAAGCAACGTCTTTACTTTGCTATAGCTTTAATTGGTAAACCGAAACTGCTAGTTTTAGATGAACCCACTAAGAATTTAGATTTAGAAGGACAAGAAGCTTTTTGGCAAGAAATAGCTAAATGTCGGGACGAAGGCGTTACTATTTTGATGGTAACTCATGTCAGATCGGAACAAGATGAGTTACAAAATTTAGCGACTCATATCATTACAGTAGCAGACGCAAAATTGACCTTTGACAAGCAACCCGACAAAAGTGATAATTTATCAAATTTGAATTTTGAAGAATGTGACTCTGCTAATATTCTGAAAATTTTAGGACAACAAACTTGGGCAGAAGCTTTACAATTGTATCGAAAGCCTTTATATCTAATAGGTGCATTATTGCTTTCGGGCGGTTTAGCTACAATACTACCTAGTTCTATTCGCAATCAAACCCAACTTTTGCCAATACTTGTGTATGTAAGTGCTATAACGTTCATCCTTTTTTCTGTAGATCGCTTAGGAAAGCAAATTGCATTAGAAAGAGTAGAAGGGTGGTTAAAACTGGTTAAAGTTACGCCTTTACCTCCAGGAATTTATATTCTTGCTAAACTGCTGATCGCAATCTTTATTTTATTACTAAATTTTGTGACTATTTTTGGTATTGGAATTTTTACGTTTCATTTAGAAATATCTTTTTTGGCCGTGTTACAAGTAGCAGGAGCGCTATTATTAGGAGTGATTCCTTTTGCTCTGTTAGGTATTGCTTTAGGTTATATTATACCGCCAAAATCTGTTGATTCTATTGCAGGTCTTGTTTTGGTAATTGGACTTTTTTCTGCTGGAGCAATGCCGATAAAGATAGAACAGTTAAGTTTTCTACAAAATTTCTTTGTAATTTCTCCATTTTTTCACTACCAAAAAATTATTGATTTTGTCGCTCACAGTGAAGATAATAATCGGCTAATTCTGCACATTCTTTGGCTATTTTTCTATAGTATTGCCGCCAGCGCGATCGCGCAATATGCCTACCAACGCGATCGCCTTTCTCAGTAGTAACTCTCTCAATTACTATCCGAACCCACAAATTGACAAACTTGCTCTAAAGTTAAATCTAAAGCTACAGCAATCTGTTCAACCGACAAACCCAAAGCTTGCAAACGCGGGATAGCCTCAAATTTACTTTCAAGTTTACCCTCAAGCTTACCCTCAGCTAAACCTTCTTCTTTAGCTTCTTGCCAAACTCTCGTGTGTCGTAAATCATTTAAACCAAACATTCTCTCTAACTCCTCGCGGCTAATTTGAGGTAATTTGTAGACTAAAATTCGCTCGATTAATTCTAAAAGATCGCGCTGTTGGGGCGATTCTACTTCTACTTTAACCCGTTCTATGAGTTCTTGTCCCTTGGCGATCGCGCTCTCTTGGTCAGCGATAACAAGGAAAATTGTCGCTAATCCGGGGGAATTTCGGGACATTTCCCCTAATTCGTCTAAATAAATGCGGCGGATTCGTCCAGAGTCAAACATTTCTTGATAACGTTCAGTGGGACTGTTATCAATGCGACGATTGGGGAATATTGCCACTCCCAACCAATTATTACTCAGATCGCTTTGATTGAGATAAAGTAGGCTTTCAGTAATAAAGCGAGAGTAAAATTCAGAATCGGGTTGAAACTGGACTTCTGCAAAATAGAAGGGTGAATCGGGACGTAAAGGAAGAAATACACCGTCAATGCGAAAGGAAAGTTGCTTAATTTCTACGGAGTCAAAGCGATAATTTTGAGCAAGGGTAGGAGAAAGATTGATGAGTTCAAAGAAAATTTGGGGGAAGGTTTGAAAGAGACGATAAAAAATGGTGTCAGTTTTCAAGATGCTTGGTAATCCTGATGTGAGGGCTAATTTTGTTTTCGCAGTTTGAGAGATTTAAATTCATGGAAGCCACTGAGGACGCAAACCGCGCATCGGTAACTCCTCCAACTGAGGAGGTGTTTCCTCATTAGGAGTCACCGAAGTTGTTAGGAGTAGCCAAATCCGACTCGACGCGATCGCGTTTCCCGAACCAGTCCGCAGTAAACTATCAGAAGTCGGGTCTTCCTCAAGCATCACTTGGTCGAATAGTAAACCCAAGCCATCCGGCGCTAAACTCATATTCACGTCGTTATGATCGGGTAACTTGACGATGGGGGCGCTTTCTCCCGCTTCCAGGTCAATTAACGCTAGATAAGGCTGTTCGATGTATTGTTCGCCTTTGATCAACTCCGTCAGCAAGCAGTATAACTTCGTTGAGGAGGGGTTAAACTTGCAATCGAGAATTGACCCCGGTACATTAATTAATTCTTGTTGCGTACCTTGACTATTGACAAAATACAAAGATTGTGTGTAGCGTTTATCCGGGTCATTTTGATTGAAATCCACCATCACGGCTGCTGTGCCATCGCGAGTAAAATCCAGCACTTTACCGAATTTTGGTAGAAAGTCTAGGGGTTCAGCTTGAGGAGTCAGGGAGAGAACCGCCACCCCTTCTCCTTGGGAACTCACGACACTGTTACTATCCGGTGCAATAAGGAAATCGCCACTGGGTAACTCATTCAATTGTTCGATGGGTTCATCGCCTCGCTTTACCCACAAACTAAAATCCGCAGGGTCTTCGCGGTTGATGCGTTGTACTACCAGAGTTTCGCCATCTTGAGCTAGATCGTAACTGAGATTGCGATAGTTACTATTATCTACCAATAAATCAATATTACCTGCTTCTAAATCTGCCGCCGCATCGGAATTTAAGCCCGTTGCTACCCGATAGATTTGTTGCTCGACCAAATTCGCTTGTTCATCGCGGGTATCCACCGCCGCAAAAGCAATATAAGCGCGATTGGGATAGGATTCAAACTCCGTCACAACCAGATTTTTCGGGGTCAGGATTGTTTTACTGTCTTGAGTGAGATTGAAGAGTACCAACCTTCCCCTTTCGTCATCTTCTATACCAATATATGCAAAAGCGCGATCGCGACTGAAGAACTGAGTCGCAAACGGCTGCATCAACTCCCCCTGACTCTCCGCATCGCTAAACTGCTCTCTCGCGCCTTGCAAGCGTAAGCTATACTCTGTGCCGTAGGGAGCGGGCTTATCGAGAGTGTAGGCCATGGTACGACCTACCCAACTAAACTTTCCGAGCAATTCTGGCTCAATTTTCAAATTACTTTGAACATTCGCCTTATTCATTGGGCGGCTAAAGGTTAAGATAAAAGCGCGATCGTCAGCACTAATTCGTTGGTCTTGCCAGCTAAAATTACGCACCCTCGGCCCCGAATGTAGCCAACAATCCGATCCAGAACAAGCATTACTGCCCCAGATTAGCAAAGCCAACAACACTGATAATATGAGAATGAGCGCGATCGCCGCCCGATCTAGAGGTTGTATTTTTTGTTTGCGGTTACCGATCATAAGTCATGAAGTGTGAGGAGCAAAAAAGCAGCATCTTGGGGTCAAAAGCCTAAAAACCATCCTTATTCAGCGAATTTATAAGGGTCAGCAGGAGTGGGAATTTTCTCAACATTAGTCGCCGCGATCGCCAATTGACGTTTACCATTGATAGTTTCTGTCATCATTTCCCCTTCAATCTGCAACCAAGTATCATTTTCCACATCAGCCTCTGCCGCACTCAACTTTACCGGTAATCCCACCGGAGAAGCATCCACCGCACAACAAGTAATGATAAAACGACACAACAACACATAATCGTCGGGAAACTCAGGATTTCGTACCACAAAGCCCGTCACGTTTACCTTTTGTCCCGCATACGCATCCGGTTCGGGATAAGCATTAAGCGTTCTCACCCATTCCACAATTGAACGATCTTCTGGGGCGATCGTACCGCGAAAACTCTGGCGTTGGGTCTGAGTTACGGGTAAAGCTTCCGTCACCCCCCGTTGTAGCGCCGTATCGCTGGCTAAAACGCGGGGAGGGATACTCAACCCCAAAATCGCCGTAACCAGCAGTAATAGGGTACTCCAACCAGGCGGGAAAATTGTAATATGCTGCACTTGGGGAGAGTTTTCAATTTTGCGCCGTCGCGACTGCCACAATTGCCAGGCTTTAAAAAGACTAATCCCGACTAAAATAATCCCCGCTCCTAACACCAATCCGGCATAATTCGGATGGATCAATAAGCGAAATTGTCCGGTGAATAGGAGTTTGAGGAACAATGCCCCCCAAATCCCCAGGGTGACGGTATCAAGCCACGGTAAAACGGTTTTGAAAAGGCGCTTCATGATTTCTGGATTGTGAGTTGTAGTTTTTGGGCAGTCGGCAATCGGCAATCGGCAGTCGGGGGAGATTAGGCAGTAGTTTTTGGGCAGTGGGCTTTTTCAGTTATCGCCTCATCAGTCAACAGCGACTAAGGGGCAGTAGGGATTGGGCAGTAGGCAGTGGGCAGTAGGGGGAGGGATTTGGGGATGTTAGCGAACAACCAATAACCAACAACTAACAACCAACAACCAACAACTAACAACCAACAACCAACAACCAA
>JAWQFT010000148.1:0-10160 GCA_035968055.1 Jaaginema sp. PMC 1080.18
ATCCCAAACTCACGTTAGGTAAGGATTTCCAAATTGTGTATAAGCAGTAGCTCCCACGGGAGAGGGACTTATTTTTCAAGCATAGATTTATTGTCCTAACTGCTCAGGCGATTGCTATACCCAAATTCTTGAGCTTGAGAACCTCGGTTTCTGGCTAAAATTATAACTTTATTGTGTAAGGAGGTAAGAAACCGGGGTTATGAAGTTTCACTAATTAAGTGGACTTGATTTGATTTTGCCAGATTTCTGTACCTTTGCGGGTGGGCTGTCCTGTCGAGTTAAATGTCCAGATATCCCGTTTGTGTTGCAGTCCATAACTAATATGAATGGGACGAGTTTTACCGTAGAAATAAAGAGAATCGAAGGGCAATTTAGATTCTACAATCCAAGTTACCACGCGATCGCTCTCCCGATTTTGAATCAAAAAATCGCAGGCTGCACCACCGCGATCGCAAAATGGTTTATGATTGCGATTGAGTTCGTAACAAAGATGTTGATCGCGACTCGGATCGATGCGACCATTTTTAATCCCGGTTTCCGGGTCTTTTTGATTGAGAAAGCGCTTTAAATCTGGGGAACAAAAGCCATAGGTAAGTTGAAAGTTATCTCGACCAAAACGCTGAATAATCGGGTCAATAATATGCTGATTGAGGTCTTTTAATGCTGTAATCGTTTCGGGTTGCTGGGGATAAGGATTGATGTTTTGAGCATACTTTTGATAAGTTTCGCTACAAAGGCAAAAATCATCCAGAGTTAAGTATTGACCCAAAGCGATAAGCTTCATCATTCAAGTGGCAATTGGGTTTGAATAACGCCAGCGCGATCGCACCGAATTTCTATCGTAATGATACTCCCTTTTTCCCCTTTTACAATCCATTCTACCTTAGCGCGATCGCTCGTCGCATCTCCAGTACGCCAAGTCAGGGCTGATGCTTTATAAGCCCGTCCTTCTAGGTGTCCGATATCGGCTTGCATTTCACCCATTTTTAAACTTACGTCTGGGGGTAACTTCAAGAAAACCAGACAACCTCTAGCCAGTTTTTTCTTCAAGGCTTGCTGCGTAATATAAGTCGGAAGCCAACCCGTATTTTGAACAACGACCCGCAGATAATAAGTGTTATCCTCCAACGCTTCAACTTTCGTCTCGTATAATTCCAAAGAAGGTGAAATTAAGGCATTCCAAACTAACCACTTGGGAAACCGTCGTACTTCCTTTTCTAAAACCGATTGGGGTGGATTGCGCCAAAAATATAAACCATTCCACCCTCCCAATTCCACCTTCCCCAGTTGGGGATGTTCCCAAGGATACCAATCAACATAACCCTCCCCATTGAGCTTTTCATCACTCCACTGTAATAACTTCAAATCGTCCTCAAAAGAATGCTCGTCAAACCAATTCACAAAATGATAATCCTGAATCCCCGCGTATTCCATTGGACTCCATACCTCTACCGTCCAAGCAAATACACCGCGATGTTCGTACATCCAGTCATCAAAAGCCCCAGTTACATAATCTTGAGCATTAGCGCGAAACTCATGGTAAATAGAAATTGCTTTATAGCCCGTCAACTTTGTGCCTTCTTGTCCAATTTTTTCATATACTCGTAAATCATCGGGCAGTAACTTATCATCGCTTTGGTGACTGTACGGACGCAATATAACGCCCCCCATTGTGTGAAATGATAATGCCCCAATAATATTAGGGGAATTACTGATAAACTTTACCAAAGCTTGTACTTCCGCTTCCGAAGTTGGATAATCTCCCGCACCTTTCTGTTCGTGTTCTTGTCGCCATAAAAAAGGAAAATTGCGATTGAAATCTAGCCCTTCTTTCAGTGGCTTAATCGGAATCAAAACCCCATCGTAACTTTCCACTCTCCCTTCCCGGAAAACACGATAATACTGTCCCCCCGTTTCTGTCGGTTCGCGACGAACTAATAAACGCGGTTCAACCGGAGATACTTTCCAAACACCATTTTTATCGGGAATCCGCATCAACAAAATACGCCCATCTTTGTCAATATCTTCTTCGATTAAGCCTTCTTCAACAGCATCGGGATTAGGATAAAATCGCGTCCCCGAACGTAAAAACTTAGGGTTATCAGCTAAGGCTAATTCAGCCCCATCTGGGTTGACGCGAGGACAAAGATAAAACGCCCTAGTATCTAAGCAATGAGTGATTTCCGGGTCATTGTTGTACCCTTCTGTTAATACTTTCAAAAAGTACAAACATACCGAAGACGGTGCAATTTCTGTCGCATGAATATTGCCATCTACCCACACCGCAGGCTTGTCCTTCGCTTCCCCTGTTTGACGATTCGTTACCGTCACTAACCAAATCTCTCGTCCTTCGTAGCTTTGACCAATACTAGCTAACTCAATCAAGTCGGGATAACTTGCAGCAAAATCGTGGAGAATGCGGGTTAAATCTGCATAGCGATAGTAACAATCAAAACGGACATCTAGCATAGGTTGGGTGAAGGTAGAAACATATTACTAGACAAGATACAAGGCGCGATCGCGTTCTGGCAAGTCTCATCATTCTCTAGACCCTATGGAAGTCTATCTTTTTCCATGTAGGCAATTTGAGGAATGAGAAATCGAATGATTCACGAATTCTAAATTATCAACCCAACTCACCAAAATATTTCCCACTTAAATTTCCCCTCTACAACACCACTTTCGGTGCAAGAATCAAAGCATTATCTTGTTCTCTGACTTCACCAATGCCTAAAAACTGTTTTTGAGGGTTATAAACGCGCACAAATTGAGTCAAATCTGCATGACTTTCCCAATCCGCAAGACGTTGACCTTGACACCAGCGCTGGGCTGTCTCTGTTGGGAGAATGATAGCGTTGAGGTGAGCTAAGGCTGTGTCGGGGGAAATGGGGGTAAATGTGCCTTGCTGAAGCTGCTTTTCGAGTTCTGTAAGGGTAAGACTGGTTTCCAGGGATAAGCCACAACTGAGGGTACGCTCTAAGGCAGCTAGGGTTGCTCCTGTACCAACACAGTTACCCAAGTCGCGGGCGATCGCGCGGATATATGTGCCACCCCCACAAGATATCCCCAACTTTACCTCTGGATACTGCCCAGAATACCAGCTAAGTACGTCGATGGCAAACACATCGACGCGACGGGAAGGAACATCAACCTTTTCTCCGGCTCTGGCAAGTTCGTACAGCCGTTTGCCGTTTTGCTGAATGGCACTGTAAGCAGGAGGAATTTGCTCAATATTGCCAATGAATTGCTTTAAATAAGGCTTAATTTGCTCTAAAGTCAGACTTGCTGCATTCTGCTCTTGAATAATCTCACCTTCTAAGTCATCTGTACTCGTTTGGATGCCAAAGCGAACTAAAGCACGATAGGCTTTCGGGTCGGGCATAAACTGAAGCAGACGGGTGGCCTTACCGAAAGCAATGGGTAAAACTCCTGTGGCTGCCGGGTCGAGCGTGCCGCCATGACCGACTTTTTTGATTCCTAACAAGCGACGCACTTTGGCAACGCAATCATGGGAAGTCCACTCTTTGGGTTTATTGAGGTTGATTAAGCCGAATGTCATTTTGGTTGTTGGTTATTGGTTGTTAGTTATTGGTTATTAGTTGTTTATCCAAATCTCAATTTTCTTTCTCTCTCCAAAACTAATGAATGACGACTCTCTTTGAAATATTATAGTTATTCTAAATAAAAACCGCGATTCTCTAGATTAAAATCTGGAAAATCGCGAGAGCAAAGTCCGCTTTCACGGAGTCAAAAAATTAAGCATGAATATACGGAACTTGATTGGAATGACTAGGAATCCATTTTTTAAGCATACAATATTCATCTACCGTAGCTTTCAGACTTTTTTTAGAGTCTGTCCCAAGAGCCAAAATTTCTGACGCTCTTTTTATGAAACAACACTTCCCGCAACATAAGGAAAAAAATAACAAATAACTAACAACAAATAACCAACAACTAATAACAAATTAAGCGATCGCAATCTCGTCAGAGAGATAGACATCTTGAATCAAATGGAACAGCTTAACTCCCTCTGCAAAGGGACGTTGGAAGGTTTTACGACCGGAAATAAGACCGCAACCGCCAGCCCGTTTATTAATAACCGCAGTCCGAACCGCTTGAGCAAAATCATTATCTCCTGAAGACCCACCCGAATTAATTAAACCACTGCGTCCGGCGTAACAATTAAGGACTTGATAGCGGGTGAGATCGATAGGATGATTGCTAGTGAGGTCGGCATAAACCTTCTCATCGGTACGACCGTATTTATTGCCTGTAGCTTCTCGTACTGCTTGATAACCACCGTTACATTCGGGTAATTTTTGTTTGATAATATCCGCTTCGATCGTAACTCCCAGATGATTTGCTTGACCCGTTAAATCTGCTGCAAGGTGATAATCTCGGTCTTGTTTGAAGACATCATTACGCAAATAACACCACAAAATTGTAGCCATTCCTAACTCGTGGGCTTGAGCAAAAGCCTGACTGACTTCTTGGATTTGACGACCAGCTTGTTCTGAGCCAAAGTAGATCGTTGCACCCACAGCAGTTGCACCCAAATTCCAAGCTTGCTCGACCTCTGCAAACATAATTTGGTCGTATTCGTTGGGATAGGTAAGGCTTTCGTTGTGGTTCAGCTTGACGATAAAAGGGATGCGATGGGCATATTTGCGCGACATCATCCCCAAAACTCCTAAAGTGGTCGCAACGGCGTTACAGCCCCCTTCTAGGGCGAGTTTGATAATGTTTTCCGGGTCGAAGTAGATGGGATTGGGAGCAAAAGAAGCAGCCCCCGAATGTTCGATTCCTTGGTCTACGGGCAAAATAGAGAGGTAGCCCGTATTGGCAAGAGTCCCGTGGGAGTATAATTGTTGTAAGCTGCGGAGAACTTGGGGAGAGCGATCGCTCTGGACAAAAACCCGTTCTACAAAATCCGGCCCGGGTAAATGCAGTAATGACGCATCAATTTTAGCTTTATAGTTGAGTAAATCTTCTGCTTCATCACCGAGTAACGATGTCAGGGATTGAGAAGGGTTAAGGGTTGCTGTCATAAAAGTTTATATCCTGTAAGACTTCATTAGCTCATCTTTAATTATGGTGCGATCGCCCTCTAGAATTACACCTACACTCCCCAGTTAGAGATTGCCTGAAAAATCTAACCAGCCCCTCATGCCAAAATTGCCTCTCATTCCCCCTACAATTTTATTGAGGACACGATCTTCGATCTGGACGACTGAAAGCTGCCATTTTTCCAATTCTGTTTGTTAGTTTAATTGTGATGAGTTCTTCTCGTAGTCCTATTCCCTTGAATGATTCTCTGCGTCCTTCTACCGACATGACCCAAGCTGAATTAGTTGAAAAACTATTAGCGATTGGGACAGCTCTTTCTAGCACTCATAATTTAAAAGAACTTCTCGACTTGATTTTAAGCAAAAGTCGAGAAATTACCTGTAGCGATGCAGGGAGTGTTTACTTGATTGACCACAGCGAGAAAGAACCCAAATTAGTATTTAAAGTCGCGCAAAATGATTCCCTTCCCAACACTTTATTTCACGAATTTAGCGTTCCGATTACCCCAGAAAGTTTAGCGGGTTATGTAGCACTCACTGGGCGCAGTTTAAACTTAGATGATGCTTATACAACTGCACCAGGATTGCCTTACAAGCTCGATCAAAACTTCGACCGAGATTTTAATTATCGCACGCAATCGGTACTGGTATTACCCATGCAAGATGCCGACGGAGAAATTATTGGGGTACTACAATTGCTCAATCGCAAAGTAAAATCTAATATCAATATTACGCCCCAAAATGTTGCAATTCAAACCCAATCTTACTCGGATTGGGAAGAACGGATCGTGCGTTCCTTGGCTTCTCAAGCCGCAATTTCCATCGAACGCAATTTACTGCAAAATTCCATCGAGAACCTGTTTGAAGGCTTTGTAACGGCTTCTGTACGAGCCATCGAAAGCCGCGATCCCACCACTTCGGGTCATTCCGATCGCGTTGCTGCCCTCACAGTACGACTTGCCGAAGCCGTCAACGACGTTTATACAGGCCCCTTGCAAGTATACCAGTTTGGCGATCGCCAACTGCGAGAACTACGCTATGCTGCCCTACTCCACGACTTTGGCAAACTCAGCATCCCCGAAGCCATCCTCAACAAGCGCAAAAAACTCTATCCCCATGACTTAGAGGGCATTCGCCATCGGTTTGCCGTAATTCAGCGTACCCTAGAAATGGAATGCGCTCAAGCCAAATACCAATACCTCATCGAACACCCTCACGCTCATCAATCTAGTCCTAGTTGTCCCCACTGTACCGAACTCAAAAAACTAGATGGCCATCTCGCGGAGGCGATCGCGACTCTCCAAGAATACCTCCAATTTGTCGAAACCCTCAACGAACCCCTCGCGATCGCGTCAAGTTCTTATCCTATCGCAGAAATTAACCAAAAACTCTACAAACTAGCCAGCTACACCTACCGCGATATAGACGGCAAACTCCATCCTTTAATTACCCCCAGCGAACTCGAACAACTACAACTTCCTCGTGGTAACTTAACAGCAACAGAACGCTTGGCCATCGAAGCCCACGTCACCCATTCTTATGAATTTCTAAAGCGTATTCCCTGGACAAAAAACTTAGAAAATATCCCTGAAATTGCTTACGGTCACCACGAAAAACTCGACGGCAGTGGCTATCCTCGCGGACTTAAAAAAGAGCAACTTTCGATGCAAACTCAAATTATGATTATCGCCGATATTTACGATGCTCTCACTGCCGCAGACCGTCCATATAAACGCTCATTACCCCTCGATATTACTTTGCATATTCTGGATGAAGAAGCAGCCAAAGGAAAGATTAATACTGATTTAGTAAAATTGTTTATCGAGCGACAAATATATAACATTACAATTGATATTTAATCGCCAATTATTTTAACTATGAAAAATCAATTATTCTCACTTCTAATCCGTACTCAACTGCACCGCCAACGAGCCAATCAGCAAATTATCCGGGTTCAAACGCTGCACTCGCTGTACCTGTCCCAACCAACTGAAAAAGCGACTATCGGGAATCGGGCTTTCATTCGTGGTTGCATCCAGGATACCCAAGCCAATATTAAATTGAGAGCGCAACGCCCAAGCCCCGGATAAGTCCCGTCGGGTATAGTCTTGACCCAAACGCAAGACACTGACCTTACTCACCCCATTGGCTTCCGGGCCAATGCCAAAAGGCGTGGGTTGGTCAAACACAAAGGTCTGACCGTCTTTGTAGCTAAACCCAGCAGAAAGAGCAAACTCCTCTCTAGGGGTACGAAGCAACGGCTGACGAAAGCTAATTTCGTACAACTCCGACTGACCCGTAATATTAAAACGGCTAAAGGGTTCTTGGGTAATCTCGTTGCGGTCGAGAACCACATTCAGGCTCACCGTCCCATCCTTGGCATTGACGGGGATGCTGTAGCCAAAACTGCTGACGCGAGAACCCCCCGTCGTCGAGCGAGCATGACCAATCGTGAGAACATCCCCCCATCCAGTCAAACTACGAAACGCTACATTAGCCCCAAAGCGGACGCTTCCCACACTCGGCGGTGAATAGTTGTCAGTAAATAAATTCCCCGTAACTAAGTTGCCTTCTTCGACTTCAACAACTAACTCGGTTGCTCCTGGGGTATCCAGGGGACGCAGATAAGCATCCACCTTTTCAAATAAAGGATTCGCTCGCAGCAAACGCAACTGGTCTTCAAGGGCTTGGGCTTGTAACGGCTCATCTTCAGCCACTCCCAAAGCTAGACGCGAACGGACAAATTCTGGATGAGTGCGCGAGAGTCCTTCTATTTCTATATTCCCCAGTTGACCCTCAAATACCTGAATCTGAACAATCCCATCGCTCAAGTCTTGGTTGGGGAGAGTGGCTACGGTGTTGAGATAACCGGCTTCGAGGTAAAGCTGATTGATTTGGTTGATGAGTTGTTGCAGTTGGGCAACGGTGACGGTTTCTCCGGTGAGGGGGTCAATTAGGGGGGCAAAATCTTCTGTTTCAAATACTGTCGCTCCCTGAATTTCAATATCGTTGACTCGAATTGGCGTGGTGTCGTCGCTCAAATCCGGTTGCGTTGCGGGAGGCGGTGTGAGGGTGGGTTCTTCGGGTTCGAGGGGTTCGGGGATTTCGCTAGGGGGAATCAGGCGCTCTTGGTTCGGGTTAGGGACGGGGCGTTGGGCTAAGGCAGATGGGGTGAGAGTGAGTAATACGGAGGTAATACTCAGAGCAGAGAGGATTTGTTGATTCATAGTAGAAGTTTATGGTTTTAAGTTCTGTAGGGTGGGCAATGCCCACCCTACTTGTTTTGTAGTCCGCGAAGGCGGACTTCGTAAGGGTAGCCCCGGATTTTAATCCAGGGGCGGTTTGACTACTCCTGCCAGCGTTGTTGTTGGTAGCGTTCTATGGCTTCGGGGTCGAGGTCGCGGACGTTGCCATCTTCGTAGAGATAGAAGATTGACTCGTCTTCGGTAGTAACAAAAGCGGGGGATGGTGCGGGTTGTACTTCGATAATGGCGGTAATCCCTTCAGCCGAACTTACTAGACGTATTTGCACCAAGTCGGCATATTCTGTGCCAATCTGCTCGGCGATGGCACTTTGCAGATAAGCATTCGCGAGTTGTTGGTTGCCCTGGACTGCGGCTAGACTGCTACCGCATTCGCTGGCCAAGCCACTGAGACTGCTAGAGGTGCTACCACCCCCGGCATTCATTAACCCGGCAATGGTGGGGATTTTTAGGTTGAGGGGGGCAAAGTTGCTGTTGTTGGCTGCACCGCTACAAGCTAATACAGGAGTAGTGGCAGCAGTTTGGGGTGGGTCTTGGATATCTGGAGGTGTGTTGGACTCCGGGGGGGCTGTCAGTTGGGGGGTTGGGGCAGTTGGTGTTGGAGTTGTCCCTGGATTGGTGGTGGTTGGAGTTGCTGGAGTTGTAGATAGAGCCGTATTAGTTAAATCAAACGTCGCTAACCGAGTTCCTGTTGCTGTCGCTGTTACTTGGTAGTTCCCTGCAATCCCGTTGGCGGTAAAGGGATTGACTGCAATACCTTGGGCATTGGTTAGAACTGTGACCCCATTGCTAAAACTACCACTAGCACCACTACCTGGCGCGGCAAAGTTGACCGCTAAACCTGCAAAAGCCACAGTAGTATTAGTAAACGCATCGGCTAACTGGACGCTGAGAGGGTTGGCAAAGGCAGTGCTAACTTGGGTGCTTTGGGGTGTGTTACTCGGTTGTAAAACAAACTGCATCTCCACTGCCCCAATATCCACCGTATTATTGAAAATGCGAGTTGCGCCGCGTTGGTCAGTCCCGGCGGGGGCGTTGGCATTGTTACCCGCATCGAGGGCGGCACTACCGGGGACGAGGGCATGGGTTTGAGTCGAACCGCCATTGTTAGCTAGAGGAGCGAGGACTTGATTAATGTTGGTAATGCCTGCGGTGGCAAAGGTGCGGTCGCTGCCTGTACCGATAGTGCTAGTTCCAGTTGCGCCAGTGGCATCGCCAATGAGGTTGTTGGCATCGCCGTTGATATTATCTCCCGAAACGTCGGGATGGATATTTCCCGCCGGACTGCGGTCGAAGTTCCCGGCAATAATGCTGTTGCGGATGGTGAATGTGCCACCGTAGCGAAAGATGCCGCCGCCATCCCCTGTGTTATTGGCATCAGAGTCGGCAATATTATTGGTGATGGTGCTGTTGGTGATAGTTCCGCCCGCATAGCTCCAAACACCGCCGCCGTTATTTGCTGCGGAATTGCCACTGACGGTGCTGTTGGTCAGGGTTAGTGCCCCATTGCTGAAAATACCGCCGCCGCTTCCTGCTGCTTGATTACCACTGACGGTGCTGTTGGTCAGGGTTAGTGCCCCATTGCTGAAAATACCGCCGCCGCCTCCTGTTGCGGAATTACCACTGACGGTGCTGTTGGTCAGGGTTAGTGCCCCATTGCTGAAAACACCGCCGCCGCCGCCGTCTCCTGTTGCGGAATTGCCACTGACGGTGCTGTTGGTCAGGGTTAGTGCCCCATTGCTGAAAATACCGCCGCCGCTTCCTGCTGCTTGATTACCACTGACGGTGCTGTTGGTCAGGGTTAGTGCCCCATTGCTGAAAATACCGCCGC
>JAWQFT010000148.1:10260-12969 GCA_035968055.1 Jaaginema sp. PMC 1080.18
CCACTGACGGTGCTGTTGGTCAGGGTTAGTGCCCCATTGCTGAAAATACCGCCGCCGCCTCCTGTTGCGGAATTACCACTGACGGTGCTGTTGGTCAGGGTTAGTGCCCCATTGCTGAAAACACCGCCGCCGCCGCCGTCTCCTGTTGCGGAATTGCCACTGACGGTGCTGTTGGTCAGGGTTAGTGCCCCATTGCTGAAAATACCGCCGCCGCCTCCTGTTGCGGAATTACCACTGACGGTGCTGTTGGTCAGAGTTACCGCCCCAAGGCTCCAAACACCGCCGCCGCCACCGAAATTTGCTGCTTGATTACCACTAACGGTGCTATTAGTCAGAGTTACTGCCCTACGGCTGTAAATGCCACCACCGCTACCGAAATTTGCTGTGGAATTACCACTGACGGTGCTATTGGTCAGGGTCACTGCCCCAAGGCTGTAAATGCCGCCACCGTCGTCTCCTGCGGAATTACCACTAACGGTGCTATTGGTCAGAGTCAGAGTTCCTGTACCCACATGACGAATACCACCACCATCGTTATTCCCCGTATTACCATTACGAATCGTCACTGCATCAAAGGTGACATCGTTATTCCCCGTAATATTGAAAATCCGGAAATCTGGCGTTCCCCCCGCCGTGCTACGCTCGATAATCACATTGGCTGCCCCATTGAAATCGCCATCAATGGTTAAACCGCCATTAGTCGTATCAATATCTAACTGGGCTGTGGTCAGGGTCACTTGGGTTATCCCGTTAGCAAAGCGTATCTCATCGGCTCCGACAGCACCGTTAGCATCGAGTATCGCTTGTCGCAACGAACCTGCACCCGCATCATTACCATTCGCTGCTGTAAATACGGCTAGGGTGTCCTGATAACTCCCTAATACTGTTGACTCAAAGGGATTTGTGGCTTTGATACTGCCTACAGAACGCTCTAATGTCCAATCTGCACCCAAGTCGCTATGACCTGTGAGATTGGTAGACCCCGCCACATCTGCCCCGGTATAGCTGGCAATGTTATTCAGCAGGGCTTCTCCGACACTACCCGCCGCCGTTAGACAAGCATACAACAGGATATCTGCCCCACTACTCAATCCCTGACTCCACTGCTGCATAGAGGATTGATACTGACTGATATTATCTCCATCCACAAAGGCATTCCCTAGCCAGAAGTTACCAACGCTCCCTTCGGAGATAATGTGCAACTCATCAACTAAACTGATTCCGGGGGTGGTGAGAATATCGGTAATTTTGGCGATACCGTTTTCAGTGGGGACAACGACGGTGGTGGTAGTGCCAGATTCTCCCCCAAAGAGTAAGTCAGTATAGTTGGGAACGGTGGCATCAAGGAAGATGCGAACGTTGGGGTCGCTGCTATTACGGGCAAAGCGAGTGACCGTGGGGGCGCTGTGTTGGTTGTTGTGGGTGCGAATTAGGTTTTCGGGGTTGCCGATGGGGTTGACATCGTTGGCGGCAGCGAGATGGACTTGGTTGCCACTGACATTACCCGCGATGGTGACGTTTCCTGCGGGGTCGATGCTGATGTTTGACCCGGTGAGACTAAGTTCGCCATTGGCTCCAACGCTTACCCCTGTGGCATCTTTGAGGCTGGGGTCGGTGAGGAGGCGGGGTAAATCTGTAGCAGTAATACCGCTTTCGAGGTTGGGGGGCGTTATTTCTAACCCTAGTATCATGCCGTCTTGGTTAATTCTGACGGTTTTGCTGTCGGGGACGGCGGTGAGGGTGATGTTGCCGTTGGGGGCAGTTATTGTGCCAGTATTAATGACGCTGCTGCCAATTAAAGAGAGATTGCCGTTGCTAACACTGAGATTGGCAGCGTTGACGATGCTCCCATTCTGCCCGGAAAAGACGAAGGAATTGGGAGAGGAGGTGAGGTTTGAGTAGTCTACTGTTCCGGTGGATGTGAAAAAGCCGTTAGCGAAGCCAACTGCATCGGCGGTGGTGGCGGTAAAGCTACCGGGGATGTTGAGACTTGCGCCTTGGGTAAAGACTATCCCGGCGGGATTCATCAGGAGGAGGTTACTGTTACCCCCGGTGACTTGGATTAAGCCTTGGATGATGGAGGGATTGCCGCCGGTGACTCGTCCGAGGATGTTTTGGGTTTGGGGGTTGGAGAGGAAGTTGGCGATTTCGTTGGGGGATAATCCTAATTCTGTGAAGGTATGGAATAAGTTGGCTCCGGCTTGAGTCCCCCCGGTGATGGTGTAGGTGTTGCCGTTGTGTTGGATAACTGTACCTGTGCCGTCGGGGGTGGGGGTAATGGATTGGGCGAGGACGGGGGCGGTAAAAGAGGTTAGACCGAGGAGAGCGAGACTAGAGAGAGTTACTGACGGTTTGGGGCGCATTTTAATTTCTTAGAAGATAATTTTTGGGGTCAAGCGGTTGGTATCTGCTTGTGATTTTAGTCCGAGTGTGGGGATAGGGCAATTGCTTATGCGAGTTTTTACTGATTTAGTTAAGTGGCTTTATCAAATCTGTTTGATGTAGTGCCGTGACACACTTTAAACGGTGGGTTACGGCGGATAGCCAGATTGCAGTCATAGCTTAGGTTTTAGCCGCCTAACCCACCCTACTGCCGTGACACACTTTAAACGGTGGGTTACGGCGGATAGCTAGATTGCAGTCATAGCTTAGGTTTTAGCCGCCTAACCCACCCTACGGTAAAGCCTCATTTTAGCTGTGTCACGGCAG
>JAWQFT010000149.1:0-12905 GCA_035968055.1 Jaaginema sp. PMC 1080.18
GGGTTGGGGGAAGGAGATAAGTAAATGTTGTTGTCGGGGGTGGGCATTACTAGCCCGGTTTCGGGTTTTTCGGCTTGTTGAGCGAGATTGTCTTTAAAAATGGCATCGGCGGCGGTGAGATTCCGCATTTCCCGTTGTAGAGTTTCCAACTGACGGTATTCTTCGCTCCACTGCTGCTGAATGTAGACCGTTGACGCATAAGCCAATAAGACGGCACTCATTAAAGCACAGGCGATCGCCGAGGAACTATGTTGTAAAAATAAAATTAAGCGCACCAGTAAGGGATTCGCCGTTGTCCGAGCTTGAGGTTGACGCGGGACAGGACGAGGGGCTTGGGAGGGTACGGGGGAAGACGATCGCGATCGCCCTTGGGGAAGGGTTGTAGTGGGACGTTTAGAGCGATAACGTCTGGGAGGGTTCACAAAGCGCGGAGAGGCAGCCATAAGCTTGTACTCATAATTTCAGCATCAATCCAGACCGCATTGATTTTAGCATTCGCAGTGGGGCGGATGGAGAGCCAAGGATCGCTCCTGCCGCGATCGCAGTTGGCGAACGATGTGTCTAAAACCCGCGTTGTCTCAAAGCCAACTGGATAAGTTTAGAGTAACACTGTCTTTGGCAGCAGGACGAGGGTTAACTCAATCTCAAGAAAATTTAAAAATGAGATTATCTCCATTGCCTCTGGCTAGGGTTTGGCAATTAATCTTTCTCAGCCTTGATACGATCTCGATTTTTTGTGCTATTGTTGCATAGTTGTAAATCAACTTAACAAGTATTTTTAGTACAAAACCCTAAGAGGAGGACTCATGAACAAGAAACTCTGGAGCTTACTTTGTCTGTTGGCGTTATTAGTTCCTTTAACTGCTTGCGACGGCGGTGGCGATGATGACACTGTTGAAGAAGCACCCACGGAAGAAGTACCGGAATCCCCGGCAGAATAAATCCTTGACTCAGAAGTCAGATATCGTCTAGTCAAGCAGTTTGGTCTGCTTCAAACTTAGTAAACCGGGTTCGATGATGCGGCTTTCAAAACCAGTTCTGTTTTGAAAGGGTTAATCTCAACCCGGTTTGTATTTGAGAACTCCCCCGTGGCAAGATTACCGAACAAGAGGCAAAATTCGAGACAAGAGATGATGAAAGCTCGATTATTGGCATTGAGATTAGGCTTAGGGGTTCTGATGGGGCTGAGTCTAAGTCCGAGTGCGATCGCCCTCCCTCCCCCAGAGGATATTCCCGAAGAAGTCCTGCAAATGGAAATTATTACCGAAGCGCGATCGCCCCTCAACGGCCAATCCCTCACGGCAGCCGAATACGCCGAACTCGAAGCCCAACTCGCTCAAAGCCGTTACGCCCCCGAAGTCTCAGAAGAACTGCAACAACTGATCTTTTTGCTGCGCTTGCGTCGCTTGATTAATACCTTTAGTCCCATTCCTTTATTCTAAATCCTCAAGGCGATCGCCCCCATTAAGGCGATTCCACATCGTTTTTATTGTCAAATTTATTGTCAAAATATTATTAAAAATTGCGAGAAACAGGCGATCGCGCTAACCTACCAAAGAGTAGATATGAGCGATCTAGCTTGGTCGCAAGGGACTTTTCTAGGGAAAAATCGCCTTATTTTAGACGAGCAAACTTATACTATCTAGCAGCAACCGCAAACTCTCAATAATATAAATGTCTACAGGAATCGCCCCCGAACAAATCAATCTGATCGTTAACAACCAACATCACGATCCCTTTCAAGTTTTAGGGCCTCATCCCCTCGAACAAAACGGCAAAGTCAAAAGTTGGGTCGTCCGGGCTTATCTTCCCCAAGCCCAAGCCGCTTGGACAATTTGCCCCGAACAACGGCAAGAATACCCCATGCAGTCGGTACAACATCCCCACTTCTTTGAATGCGTCATTGAAACTGAAGAACTCAGCAATTATCAACTCCGCATCAAAGAAGGCGAGCATGAACGAGTCATTTACGACCCCTATGCCTTTCGTTCCCCCAAACTCACCGATTTTGACCTTCATCTTTTTATGGAAGGCAATCATCACCGCATTTACGAAAAACTCGGCGCACATCCCATTAGTATCGACGGCGTAAACGGCGTATACTTCGCCGTGTGGGCCCCCAACGCCCGTAACGTCTCGATCATCGGCAACTTTAACCAATGGGACGGACGACTCCACCAAATGCGGAAAAAAGGTAACGGTACTTGGGAACTCTTTGTCCCCGAAATTGGAGTTGGCGAACACTACAAATATGAAATCAAAAACTGGGAAGGTCACATTTACGAAAAATCCGACCCCTACGGCTTCCAACAAGAAGTCCGCCCCAAAACCGCTTCCATCGTTACCGATTTAGAAAAATATCAATGGCACGACCAAGACTGGCTAGAACAACGCCGGGCCACCGACCCCCTCAGCCACCCTGTATCCGTATACGAACTCCATGCCGGGTCTTGGTTACACGCCTCGATGGACGAACCCGTAAAATCGCTGCACGGTAATGTCGAACCCATCTCGGTATCAGAATTAAAGCCAGGTGCCAGGTTTTTGAGCTACTACGAATTGGCCGAAAAGCTCATTCCCTACATCAAAGAAATGGGGTACACCCACGTCGAATTACTCCCCATCGCCGAACACCCCTTTGATGGGTCTTGGGGATATCAAGTCACGGGTTATTATGCCCCAACTTCGCGCTTTGGCACTCCCGAAGACTTTATGTACTTTGTAGACCAATGCCATGCAAACGATATTGGCGTAATTGTCGATTGGGTTCCGGGTCACTTCCCCAAAGATGGTCACGGCTTGGCCTTTTTCGACGGGACGCATCTCTACGAACACGGCGACCCCCGCAAAGGCGAACACAAGGAATGGGGAACGCTGGTTTTCAACTATTCCCGCAACGAAGTCCGCAACTTCTTGGTTTCTAATGCCTTGTTTTGGTTCGACAAATATCACATTGATGGCATTCGCGTGGATGCGGTGGCTTCGATGCTGTATCTCGATTACTTCCGAGATGCGGGTCAATGGGTGGCGAATGAATACGGCGGCCGCGAGAATATAGAAGCGGCAGATTTCCTCAGACAAGTTAACTCGGTGGCGTTTAGCTATTATCCCGGTTTACTTTCCATTGCGGAAGAATCAACTTCTTGGCCGATGGTGTCTTGGCCGACTTATACCGGGGGTTTGGGCTTCAACCTCAAGTGGAATATGGGTTGGATGCACGATATGTTGGATTATTTCCACATGGATCCTTGGTTCCGTCAGTTCCACCAAAACAATCTGACATTTAGTATGTGGTATCACCACAGCGAAAACTATATGCTGGCGTTGTCCCACGATGAGGTGGTTCACGGCAAAAGCAGCATGATTGGCAAAATGCCGGGGGATGAGTGGCAAAAGTTCGCCAATGTGCGCTGTTTGTTTAGCTATATGTTCGCTCATCCAGGTAAGAAGACCATGTTTATGAGCATGGAGTTGGGTCAGTGGAGTGAGTGGAATGTTTGGGGGGATTTGGAATGGCAGTTGCTGCAATATGAACCTCATCAAAGACTCAAGCAGTTTTTTGCCGATTTGAATGCTTTGTATAAGCGCGAACCTGCTTTATATACTCAGGACTTTGAGGAAGCGGGGTTTGAGTGGATTGATTGCAGTGATAATCGCCATAGTGTGGTGGCGTTTATGCGTCGCGATAAGGATAGCGATGAGTTTCTGGTGGTGGCGTGTAATTATACACCGCAACCCCACAGTCATTACCGCATTGGTGTCCCGGAAATGGGTTTCTATACGGAAATCTTTAATAGCGATGCCAGGCAATATGGCGGTAGCAATATGGGGAATTTAGGCGGTAAGTGGACGGAGGAATGGTCTTTCCACAATCATTCTTATTCGCTGGATTTGTGTTTACCGCCGTTGGCTGTGGTGATGTTTAAGTTGGATAAGGAGAAGACCCAAGCGGCACTTGCGTCAGCAGAGTAGGGGTTTTTTGGAGTTCAGTTATCAGTTATCAGCCTAATCAGGGGCAGCTTTTTCAGTTATCAGTTATCAGTCATCAGTCATCAGTTTTGGAGGGGGAGGGAATTGGGCAATCGGCAGTCGGCAGTCGGGAAGAGTGGGAGGAGTGGGGATGTTGGCGAACAACTAACAACTAACAACTAACAACCAACAACAAAATACTGTTAAAAAATCTGTCGTAGGGCTGAGGATTTCTGAAATTCGCGGTTAAACTTGAGGTGCGATCGCGCGATCGCCTCAACGAAACGATAACAGCAATTTCGTAATGATTTATAGTCTGGCTAACTTACCCTACTGGATTTTACTGGGTTTGGGTGTTGTTTTGTTTTTGGTTGCTATCTCTGCCGGGGGTGGGGATGACGATCTCGACCTCGATGGGGATAGTTTGCTAGAAGTCGATGCGGATACGGATGTCGATCCCGATATTGAGGGTAATTTTGGCTTGGTGCTGTTTTTGGGTTGGTTGGGGGTGGGTAAAGTCCCTTTAATCTTGCTGATTGCTACGGATTTTAGCTTGTGGGGCGCTTTCGGCTGGTTTTTAAATATTTTAGCGGGTCATGCTCTCGGTCGCATTCCGACGACGTTTTGGGGCTGGGGTGGTATTATTTTTGCCGTTTCGTTGGTGTTGAGTTTTTATCTGGGAAGTTGGATTGCCAGGCCGATTGGTAAGTTATTTGCGCCTTTTGGTCAGGATGTGAGTGGCGATCGCATTTTGGGCTGTGTGGGTACTGTGGTTTCTAAACAATTACCTTTTTTACCCGAAAATAAGGTCGGCCAAGTTGATGTTTATGATGCCGACCATAATTTAGTTTCGGTTAGTGCGGTGTTACCTAGTTGGGCTACAGTTGTGCCTCATCGCCAGCAAAGGGTTTTACTGATCGATCGCTGTTCGGTGGGGTATCTCGCGATCGCGAAAGATTCTTCTGATGAAGATAAATGGCTGGCTAGTACCGAACAAAAAATTATTGATTCTAGGAATAAATAATCATGCGTTTTTGGTTAGTTTTATTATCTACTTTGCCTACGGTTACGACATTTGATGAGAGCGCGATCGCTCAAAGCAATTTTCCTAAAGCCTCGAACGAACCTATTTTAACAGTCCCAGCCCAACCTATTTCTCAACCCATTCCTGCCCAAGTGGGTTTGGTGAGTGAATTACTTGCTCCCGTTGGCACAATTGTCACAATTTTTATTTTATTAGTTCTCGGTTTGTGGTCGTACAAACTGGTTTATAAAATTACCCCAAATAATGAAGCTTTTGTGCGGACTGGGGGCTTATTTGTGAAAAAGCAAACGGTGATTTTACACGGCGGTTGTGTAGTTTTACCGGGTTTCCACGAACTGACTCGCGTCCCTTTACGAGAAATTTCCATTGATGTGGAACGCACGGATAACTTAGCCGTTCGTACTCAGGATTACCTGCGGGCTAATATGCGGGTTACTTTTTATGTATGTATTACTGCCGAAAAAGAAGATGTTAAAAATGCCGCAGCCCGTTTATCCCAAAAAGGCAATATCTCTGAAGTTCATATCAAAGAAGCTATTGAAAAACGGGCTGATGATGCCATTCGTGCCGCCGCGAAAAAGAAAAGTTTAGCGGAGATTGATTCGGATAAATTGGGCTTTGCTGACGAGGTTTATAATCTGATACAACAAGACTTGAAAAAAGTCGGTTTAACTCTCAACAACATCGCTATTTCGGAGATTGAAGAAAGCGATACTTATGATGAAAATAACTTCTTTGATGCTCAAGGGGTACGCCTCCGCACTGAAACCATCCAGCGTTCCATCCAACAAAAACGCGAAGTCGAACTCAGCACCAAAGTCAAAATTGAGCAACAAGAATTAGTTGCCGAAAAACAATCTCTTACGATTAGCCAACAAAAAGAAGAAGCGAAACTGACTCAAGAACGCGAAGTCGCTGCTTTACAACTCACTCAACAACAAGAAATTGAATCTCTCAAAGCTCAACGAGAGCGAGAAATTCAAGAAGCCAAAGATAAAGAAGCTGCCAAAACCGAACGCAATAAAATTCTGCAAACTAAATCGGTTGAAGAAGAAACCATTACTCAAAAACTCGCTGTTCAACAAAGTCAAATTAATGCCAATATTAGTCTAGAAGAACAGAACAAAAAGTTCAAAGTTGCCCAAACTTTGCAACAACAAGAAGCAGAAGTAGCAGAAATTACGCGCCAGCAAATGGTAGATGCGTCGCGACTGCGGGCCCAAATTGATGTCGCTGAAGCCGAACGAGAATCCCGCATTGCTCAACAAACCGCCGCAATTGAGATCGCCAACAAAGAGCGCGATCGCCTAGCCGCCGAAGCAGAACGCGCTCAAGCCGAGTCTGCCGTCGAAACCGCCAAAGAAGTCGAGCGAGCCGAACGAGGAAGCCGCCTAGCTACCATTGAAGCCGAAAAAGAAGCTCAAAAGCGCCGAATCGCCGATCAGAACGTCGTCGAAATTGATGTTTTCCGCCGTCGTCGTCAAGCCGAAATCGCCCGACAAGCTGCCGATCTTGAAGCTGAATCTATCCGCACCCTAGCCGACGCGAACAAATACAAAATGTTGGCTGAAGCCGAAGGTAAACGTGCCTTAATCGAAGCGGAAAATGCCCTCAGCACCGCCAATCGTACTGCCGACTTGATCAAAACCCTTTTACCGGAAATTGCCGACCAATTACCCGAAATTATGGGTCATCTTGCGCCGCAACCGGGAGTTTTGGGGGATGCTCGCATTTACGCCTTTCCTGGTGCTAATGGTAGCAATGGTAATGGTAACGGTGTAGGAGCGGGAGATATTAACAAGCTACTAATGTCTACTAGCGGTCTTTCCCTGATTAATGCCCTCCTGGACGAAGGCAAACTGGGGAAATTGATCGCAGAAGTCAAAGACTTACTCAACACTAACAATACTCCCGCTCCTCCCAAAACCGAAACCCCTACTCCGCCACCCAAGCGTTCCACGGCTCTAGCTAAACCGATTAACTCCATTGCTCCTCCTCCTGCTTCTGACGACGAGGACGCAATCTAACGCCAGATTACTGCCGTGGCATAACTAAAACGAGGCCATAGAAGTAGTGCCGTGACACACTTTAAACGGTGGGTTACGGCGGATAGCTAGATTGCAGTCATAGCGGAAGTTTTAGCTGTGTCACGCCACTACTTTATTGCTCCACAACAACCCTTGTTCCCATATCCACTTGCTCGAACATAGCGACGACATCTTTGTTGTACATCCGCACGCACCCATTCGATGCAGCCTGACCAATGGAAGAAACGGTGGGGGTGCCGTGAAATCCAATAATACCGTTGGACATTTGAGCAAAACCAATCCAGCGCAATCCTAAAGCACTGTTTGGCCCTGGTTCTTTGATTTCCCCTGTCCAGGGACTTTGCCACACGGGGTTTTCAATCATCTGGAATACTTGAAACTCTCCGGTTGGGGTTGGGGTTCTCGATGTGCCGATGGCTACAGGGTAACTCGCTAGTACATCATCCCCTCGATAAACATAGACGCGACGTTCGCCTAAGCGCAGGACTAAATAAGTCTCGCTGGCTGGTAAATATAAGGAAGGATCGCCTAATGGGGGGAGTTCTGGGAGAGTGGAGTCTAGGGAAGCAAAAGTAATTGCTGCCGTTGCTTCTGGATTGGTTATTTCTGAGACCATTGCTGTTGCCGAACCCATACTACTGGTTAAGGCAAAAGCGCTCGCACTTAGAAAAATAAATTGCTTAACCCATGCAGTCATAAATTTACTCCTTACCCAAACGCGAATCGATGAGATAACGTCTGCCATTGTCTCAGCATAATCTAAGTAGACCCTGAGAAATGGCGAAAGGTAACGCCGAATCATCTTTTTACTTTATTTAGATAACGCGCGATCGCGCTAAAGTTCCCAATTTTTATGTGAAGTTTTGTTAAAGGGGCGATCGCGTACTACTTTTTCGAGAACGGGACTTGGCAATGCGCCAACTCAGAAAAATTGTCGGCACTAATCCGACCAAAATAATTGCTAAAGCTGGGGCTGAGGCTTCAATCAAGCGCTCGTCGGAGGCATAGCGATAAACTTGAACGGCAAGGGTATCAAAATTAAACGGTCGAATGGCGTAAGTGGCAGGGAGTTCTTTCATAACATCCACAAACACCAGCATAATCGCCGTTAACAAGCCTCCCGACATTAAGGGAGCATGAACCTTAATTAAGGTTTTCCGGGGGCTGTGGCCTAAACTACGGGCAGCATCGTCTAAGTGGGGTTTGATTTTTTCTAAACTCGATTCTATGGCGTTAAAAGATACTGTGAGAAAGCGGACTAAATATGCAAAAATCAAGACAGTAATTGTGCCACTGAGTAACAAGCCAGGGGATATTCCCAACAGTGTTTGGGTAGCTCCATTGAGCCAGCGATCGAGTTGTCCGGCGGTGGGTAAGACGGCGACAGCTACGACAGTACCGGGAATTGCATAGCCCATTGCGGCGGTTCGCGTCATCAAACTCATCGTCCCGGTGGGGGTCAAGCGCCGACCATAAGCCATAATTAGGGCTAAAATCACGGCGAGAAAAGCTGTAATACTGGCGAGAATAAAGCTGTGGTTGGCTAACTCCCAAAATGCGCTGCCCCAAGTTTGGTTACCGCTAACCATTGACATTTGCAGTAAGACCCCGATGGGAATCAAAAAGCCGAGCAAAATGGGGATAAAGCAACTCAAACTGGCGAGAATGCCCCGCCAACCGCTTAAAACGTAAGGAGCGATCGCCTGGTGTTGGCTGGTGGTTTGGTAATATTGGGCTTGACGACGCGATCGCCGCTCCAACACAATTAAAGCAAAGACAAAAATCAGCAAACAAGCGGCCATCTGATAAGACCCCACTTGGTATTCTCCCCCTTGTTGAAACCAGCGATAAATACCAACTGTAAAAGTGGGAATCCCGAAAAACTCCACTGTCCCAAAATCGCTGAGGGTTTCCATTAAGGCCAAAGATACCCCAGCCATAATGGCTGGTCGAGCTAAAGGAAGGGCGACTTTCCCAAAACTTTGCCAGGGGTTACAACCGAGAGAGCGACTGGCTTCGAGGGTACAAGCTGCTTGTTCGAGGAAGGCAACGCGGGCTAAGAGGTAAACATAGGGGTACAGTACCAAAATTAGCATCGCGATCGCGCCCCAGAGAGAGCGAATATCGGGAAACCAATAATCTTGGATACTTTGCCAACCGAATAGCCCTCGCAAACTGCGCTGTACCCAACCGTAGTATTCTAAAAGTTCTGTGTAAACGTAAGCGAGTAAATAAGCAGGAGCGGCTAAGGGTAATAATAACGCCCATTCAAAGGTACGGCCACCCGGAAAGCGACACATGGTTACCAGCCAAGCATTGAGCGTACCGATGATTAGAACCCCTAAGCCAACTCCTAGGGATAAAATTAGTGAATTGATAATATATCCTGGTAACACCGTGGTAACGAGATGTTGCCACACCGTACCAGCATGACCCCAAAAGCTACTTAAGATTACGGCAATTGGAGCGGTCATGAGCAGCGCGATCGCCCCTACCACAACGATCCAGATATTGATGGTGGGGGTGTATTTATCGAGATTGTTTAAAGATTTCGTCGAAAAAGCGGACAATTTAACTCCAACTCCAGAACACTTGCTTTCAAATTGATGAGAATTTCTTGCAGAAACTATCCTACTATAAATTGAAGGCCTCAGCGCCCTTGTGTCAAGTCAGAACGCCCTATCAAACGCTATGAATTTCGAGTCCGAAAGCGTCTTGCAACTGGAAGACATTACCCAAAAATTTACCGCTCAAACCCTAGCAGTAGATGGGGTTTCTCTCAAATTACATCGCGGCGATTTACTGGGATTGCTTGGACCTTCGGGCTGTGGCAAAACGACCTTATTACGCTTGATTGCGGGTTTTGAGAGTCCTTATGCTGGCTCGATTTTAATTGACGGTCAACTGGCTACGGGAGAAAAACGCTGTATTCCCCCGGAAAAGCGCGGTATTGGCATGGTTTTTCAAGATTATGCCTTGTTTCCCCATTTGAATGTGGAGGATAATATTGCTTTTGGTTTGCGTCGCAAAGAGGTGAGAATGGGCGATCGCGCAATTCAAGAACGGATTGCTGAAGTCTTACAGTTGGTGAGTTTAACGGGATTGCAAAAACGCTATCCCCATCAACTTTCCGGGGGACAGCAACAACGAGTAGCCTTAGCGAGAGCTTTAGCCCCGCGTCCGGCTTTGGTTTTGCTCGACGAACCCCTGAGTAACTTAGACGTACAAGTGCGGTTGCGCTTACGCCAAGAATTGCGAGAGATTCTCAAGTCTACCGGAACGACCGCCATTTTTGTTACCCACGACCAAGAAGAAGCCCTGTCGGTGTCCGATTGGGTAGCGGTGATGCGATCGGGCAAAATCGAGCAATTCGACAGGCCAGAGGCGATTTATCGCGAGCCTGCGTCAAGATTTGTGGCGGAGTTTGTCACCCAAGCGAACTTTGTGCCAGCAGAGCGGGTGGGGGAGGTTTGGCAGACGGAGTTGGGTTGTGTGCCGTTACCCCTCGATACCATGAGCGATCGCGTCGAAGTGATGCTGCGACAAGAAGATTTAATCTTGAAACCCGACCCCGATAGCAATATTATCATTCGCGATCGCGCCTTTCTCGGTCGCGAACATCGCTATCGCCTGCAAACTCCCTCTGGACGCGAAATCATTGCAGTTAACGACGCGGCTCAAGCCTTACCTGTTGGAACTCCAGTCCGAGTCGCGATCGCTTCCCCCAATCTCCGTTACTTCCCCAGTTAAAAAAGCACCCTGACTCTGGCTTGTGTTAGTTTTGTCCGGGGACTAATTCCGGATCGAGTTCGTCAAAACTACCACCCACGCCGATGCCTGTTTCAAAGATTTCAGCATCCACAATGACCATATCGCTCATAGACGCGCCCGCGACATCCACATCATACATTCTGGCGGCAGTGAAGTCGGCTTGGTCTAAATCCGCTTCTCGCAAAACGGCATTCGTCACCAAAGCCGCCGTCAGATTCGCGCCTTCGAGGTTAGCCCCCGTCAAATCTGCCCCTTCCAAATTGGCATTTACCAGGTTAGCATTTTGCAAATTGGCTGCCCGTAAATCCGCACCAATCAAATAGGCTTCCGTCAAATTGACACCACTCAAATCTGCCCCCGACAGATCGCAACCCGCACACATTTTCGTTTCTAACAACTGTTCGAGATGGTCTGGGTTTTCCGCTTGAGCCGGAAATGCTAAAAATAAGCTTGCTGCTGCGGTTAAAGCGGTTAAAGTCGCTAATTTCATCGTTCAATCTCCTCATAGAGTGGACAAGGGTTACACGCCGCTTGCACCCTTACTTTATGATATGCCCATTTGAGTTTGGCATCTGATACAGAATGTAAACTCTTAAGTCAAGCTGCGTCTTTACCCAGTCTCTACAAAACCGCTCCGTAGTATTTCGCAAAATCCAGCGCTTCAGCCCAGCTAATTTTTTCGGGTTATCAGTATATTTTCTCCCCAGAAACTGCGGTCAAAATGGCTCAAATTCTATTACGATCGGCAAAGGAGAGATGTGCGAGCCAAAGAACCAAGGAGGGGAAAAGGCGATGGTGCAAAACCATCCTGAAATTGATTTAGCTCAATATATTGACCACGCTTTGCTGCAACCAACGGTAACGCCCGAACAAATTGCTACGGGTTGTCAGCAAGCGATTCAGTATGATTTTCCAACGGTTTGCGTGTATCCTGGGGCGGTGCGACAAGCGGCTGAATTGTTACACGGTAAATCGCCTCAAGTGTGTGCTGTGATTGGCTTTCCGTCGGGAGCAACGACAACTCAAACTAAGCTCTATGAAGCTCAAGAAGCCGCAGATAATGGAGCGACGGAGCTTGATGTCGTTATTAACGTGGGATTGTTGAAATCTGGAAGAACCGAAGAAATTTATCGCGAAATTGCCCAAATTTGCCAAGAAACCGGACAAGCGGTTAAAGCCATTTTGGAAATGACGGTATTAACCCCAACAGAAAAACGCCTCGCGGCTGAAATTTGTTTGGATGCGGGGGCAGCTTTTCTAAAAACCAGTACGGGATGGTTTGGGGGAGCAACGTTAGAAGATGTGAAGTTATTGCGAGATATTGGCAAAGGGAGAGTCGGAATTAAGGCTTCTGGGGGTATTCGTCGCTCAGAAGACGCGATCGCGCTCATTTTAGCTGGAGCAACTCGTTTGGGAACATCCAGAGGCGTTGAACTACTCCAACAACGAGAACAAACCGCTACACCACACCACTAACTAAAAATATATGGGTCAAACGTACAAGGCAACTGGCATTAATTTAAAAAATATGCCCTTGGGAGAAACAGATTGCTTAGTAACCATTCTCACCCCAGAATGGGGTATGATTCGGGCAGTTGCTCCCGGTGCGAGAAAACAAAAATCGCATTTGCGGGGGCGAGTTGAGCCGTTTGTCATTAATGACTTATTAATGGTTTCGGGGCGATCGCTCGATAAAATTATTCAAGCAGAAACCCAAGAATCCTATCCCCGTCTCAGTCGCGATTTAGGCAAACTCACCGCCAGTCAATATCTCGCAGAATTAGTGCTAGTGGTGGGTTTGAGCGAACAAAAACAAACGGAATTGTACGAAGTGTTTAACGAGCATCTGCGCCGTCTGAGCGAACTGGAAAACTCTGCTCCTGGCATCTTGTTAGCCCACCTCGCTCACGGTATATTTCACATTTTGGCCTTAGCCGGATTAGCGCCCCAAGTACATCGGTGTTGCGTCAGTGGGCGATCGCTCGCTCCCATTTTAGCAACGCAGCCGCGCATTCAATTTAGCTTTGAAGCCGGAGGCGCGATCGCCCCAGAACCCCTCAACCCCGATAACC
>JAWQFT010000150.1:0-12551 GCA_035968055.1 Jaaginema sp. PMC 1080.18
TAATTACAGATTCAAAAAAATGCGAATTAGTGATTATCAAAGCTATTTCAACTAGCAGTAAGTTGATAACATATTTATCGTTGGAATCATAACCAATCAATCTTAGCGATTAGTAATAACCAAAATGCTAAGTAGGTTAGTAATAATACGTCTAGAGTTTGAGGATTCATGGAAATTAAGAGTTATAGTTGAGTAATCTATAGTAATTTCATCTGAGAGGTAAACTTACATCTAGGTTTTTCTTAATAAGATAAGACTGCTTAAACCAAGGCAGAGCTTTGTTTTTTTCGTTACCAGGTTCAACCTGGTAACGAGGTTGTAGAGTTCACAACTCATGTGTAATACCAAATCCGGTTACCAAAACCTACTTATTTGTCGAGTCCGCGAAGTCGGACTTTGACCTATTAGCCGGAGGATTTCAATCCGTGGGCGGTTTATGGGATAAGTGGTGTATCAAAACCAGATTTGGTATAAATACTATAGTTAGTCTTGGGGGTGATATTTTCAAAATTATGCAGACTGAAATAACTAACATCAATAGCTGCTGTATTTGATAGTATTGCTGTGGCTACATAATTCAGTTTCTCAATGCTGATTTACCTAGATTTTGCCAGTGCGGTTTTATTTTTGGGTAGGTGTCAAGTTCCAGATAAATCTAAGCCATAAACCGCCTAAAATACAGCCGACGAGGTAATAGAAAAAGTCCCAAGGAACGAAGGTTGTTCCGAGTAACATTCTGCCCAAAAAAGTAGAACGAATAGTAACTAAGGTGGGGTTTTGCCACAGTTGTAGTAGTTCTAAAAAGCAGGTCAGGAGGAAAACAAAAAGGGGGGCTTGCCACAACGTTTCCCGTTTTGGACGTAAGAGAAAGAAGAACAAACACCAAAAGATTTCGTACAAAATTGCCCCACCATAATTGTTAAACCAAGTGTGACCGATGCCTTGATAAAACTTTGTCCAGAAGCCAATGGGGGTAATGATAATGAGAGAAATTAGGGCAAGAAGGCGATCGCGTTTCATAGTCTGATTTTGCCCGTAGATTAAAATCTAGGGCTAATATTACAAAGTCCGACTTCGCGGGAATAACTATATAGCCAGTTTTACTACATTGTTTATCCCATCAATTGACTTCATTTCGTAATTTAATTTTTCGGAAATTCGGTCATTTTCGCAGTGGCTTGTAAGATAATTTTGCCGTCTTCGATTTGGAATTGACGCAACTTGAGAGATAATCCAGGTAGTTCAAATTGCTGGACATTTAAGGCCGCTTCTAGACTATTGATGATAATTTGAGTCAAAGCGGGGGTAGGTTCGCTTCCTTGCAGATAACGGATGCTTTCTAAGGAAATACCGCCCTCAATTTGAGCCTTATGGAGTCGGGACGCGATCGCAAAGTGTTGTCCTTTAAACTGGAAATTGACGACAATTTCGCCGCGAGCGAAGATATAACAATCAATTTGCTGAGTTTTGAGAGTTTTAAGGTCAACATCCGTTGCTTTACGCAGTCTGACGCTCAATTGCTCCTGGAATGCGGTTCTGACTTGAGCATCTGTCAAACTGAAACGTGCAGTACCGTGACTGGGTTCGGTGAGTTGGATATTCCCCATCAAGGCTTTGAAGGGACTTACCCCAATACGACCCATTTTAATTTGCATTTCTTGGACGGGGAGATGATTCGGTAAAACCAACCCCGTCCCTTCCATAGAAAGGGCTTCGAGTCGTCCTTGGGCTAAAAGATTGGGGTCGGTTTTGACTTGGACGTGAAAGGTTTTGGCTTGCTGAAATTGCGATTGTAAAGCGACTGTAGCAATCTTATTAAGGGCTTGTTCGCCAATAGCAGGAGGTTTTTGTAAAAACACGGCTATATAAATTTTTGATTTGTTTATAAGTCAATAATATAAACAAACGTAAACTTATGTAAGCCAATTCTGAGAAAAAACTTTAAGTAAATTTACAATCAACCTCTACGAGTCAGCCAAATTCCCAACCATAATGCTCCAAAGCCCCCAATACTGCTGATTAGCCAGTAGCAAGCAGCTTTGAGTATTTGGTCGCTGCGAAATAAGTTTACTGTGTCCAGTTCGTAAGTCGAAAATGTGGTATAAGACCCCAAAAAGCCTACAGCAACGAGCATTTGTATTTCAGGGGCGATCGCGCTGATTTTATCAGTTACTAAGGCCCAAAAACACCCCATCCCCACACAACCACTGAGATTCACGATCAGCGTTCCGTAGGGAAAACCGACTCCTAACCAACGATTGAGCCAAAGACCCAAATAATAACGACTTAATGCCCCCCCCACTGCACCCAAACTAATTGCAACTACCCCACGCACCGAAAGCTGTTGCATTTGTCCACTCCCCCCGATTGCCGACTGCCCAAAACTACTGCCCCCTAATCGCGATTAACTAACAAGAGCAGCCCCGCGACGATATAATTCCTCAGCGTAACCCGTCCAAGTTCCCTGACCCCAGTAGCGGAAACAACTGGTTTCCAGTAAAAGCAAATATAGCAAAGCTTCTTGATAATCGGCTTGTTGAGTAACTGCTGAGTTTTGGGCTACCAAGGGGTCGTATTTTTGATGGAAAGCCGCACTAAGTTGTGCCATAGGGCCTAAAACATTTTCGTAGCCTTTGACCCAACTCAGGTCATTGGTCCAAGAAGCCCCGTCTGTGTGAAACTGGTGGTCAGTCTCGCTTAATTCTTGGATTGTTTGATTAACGCTTTCGGGAGTAAGGTTATCGAGGTCGAGACGCTGCCAAATTTTGTGTTGACCTACGGCTTGACATTCAGGGTAGTCTGCCGCTTTTACGCCAGCCGCTTCGAGAAGTTCCAGGTATTCTGTGCCGTTGAAGCCAACGACTCCGGCGGTGTTGATGCCGTTGTCTTTGATATCGTACCAAACGGGAGGGAAGTCGCGGGGAAATTCATTCATCATTACACCGCCATTTTCGCCATCGGCAATTTGACTAACGCAGGAGGGTACAGAAATATTGCCAATTTGCTGTTTACCGCGATTTTTGGCTTCGTGGTAGGGTTGCATCTGAGCGACGAGTTTGGTGTCTGAGCCTTGGGTTTTGATGAGGGCAGTAATGCTAATCATTTCACCGTGACTGTTGCGGGCTACAAGGCGATTGGGGATGTATTTATGGTCGTGGTGCAGTCCCGTACCATCGAGACGTTCGACGGAGTGTTCTTGGACGAGTAGCCAGCGATAGCCGCATTCTTTGAGGGCTTTGATGTATTCGTAGAGGGTGTCGGGATGGTTGGGAAGCGCCATTTCTGGGGGTGAGAAGCCTTTGACGCGACGGAGGGCTTCTGAGCCAAAAATGGCGGCAAAGTAGTGTTGCCAAGCCAGGATGTGCAGTTTCAGGTCGGGAATGGGGGTGGAGGGGACAACGGCATGACTCCACATTGTGCCAAGCCATTCGACGTGGGGATAGTATTTTGGGTCGCAGGCGATCTTTTTGAGGTTGTCGAGGATGTCGTGGCGGTTCATTTGCACTAAGCCCCAGAGGAGATTACCGGAGTAATCGAGCATGATGCGGGGGTTGCAGCCGTCAGCGACGAGTTGGGGGATAAAGTCTCCCATGCGGCTGTAACAGGAGGCAAAGACGGAGGCATTGTGGTTGTCGCCTTCCCCTGGGTGTTCAAACATATACTGGAGGTTACATATTAGTTCGCCGTTTGCACCTGCGGGGATGGTGGGTTGGTGCATATGCAAGGCACAGGCGAATCCGGCGGTAATTTGGTCGAGGTTAAGGTTGGTGTAGGGTAGGAAAACGGGATCGTGGTGATGGGCGATTTTTTGGAGTGGGTCGTTTTGGCCGCAGATATTGGGTAGACGGTTGCTGCTGGAGGTTGTGGCAGTCATGGTGTTATTCCTTTGGTTAATTGCGGGGCTTGAGTTTTTTGAGACTCCTCACCCTACACATCCCCCAATGTTACCGGGAGTCTGGCGGGGCTTGCAGCTTGTGAAGGAATGTTACGAGTGGGGGCGATCGCGTCGGTTAAAAATTCGCAACAAGTCGTTACTATGAAAGGATGTCAGCTATTGTGAGGATGCTTAACAGCTATGGGGATGGATACTACAATCGAGGGCGATCGCGACTCGGAATCAACACCTTTATTATCGAGTCGCGTTGAACCTCCTTCTGAGACACATTGGACGATTGAAGACAGCGAGAAGTTATATCGCATTGAGGGTTGGGGACATCCTTATTTTTCGATTAATGCTGTGGGGAATTTGCTGGTTTCTCCTAGGGGGGAAATGGGGGGTTCTTTGGATTTGTACGAGTTAGTTGAAGCGTTACGCCAGCGCAATTTACAACTGCCTTTGTTGATTCGCTTTTCGGATATTTTGGCCGATCGCATCGAACGGTTAAATGCTTGTTTTGCAAAGGCGATCGCTCGTTACAATTATGGGGGAAGTTATCGCGGGGTTTATCCGGTAAAGTGCAACCAACACCGCCATTTAGTAGAAGCCCTAGTGGAGTTTGGTCAACCGTATCATTTTGGTTTGGAAGCGGGGTCAAAGCCGGAGTTGATGATTGCTTTGGCGACTTTAGAACCGAATGGTATTAATGGGGGCGATCGCCATACTTTACTCATTTGCAATGGTTACAAAGACCGAGAATATATTGAAACGGCTTTACTTTCAATGCGTTTGGGGCATACTCCAGTTATCGTCATCGAACAACTCCACGAATTACCGATTGCTTTAGAAATTAGTCAAAATCTCGGCATTCAACCGATTTTGGGGGTAAGAGCTAAGTTGAGTACCCAAGGATCGGGTCATTGGGGCGCATCTACGGGCGATCGCGCTAAGTTTGGTTTAACGATTCCAGAAATTTTGGCGGTGGTCGAATGCCTCGAAGCGGAACGAATGCTGGACTGTTTACAACTGCTACATTTTCATGTGGGTTCGCAAATTTCTGCTATTGGTACGATTAAGGATGCCATTCGCGAAGCCGCCCAAATTTACGGAGAATTAGTGAAAATGGGCGCGAAAATGCAGTATTTGGATGTGGGAGGCGGTTTGGCGGTGGATTATGACGGTTCTAAGACGAATTTCCACGCTTCTAAGAACTACAATATGCAAAACTACGCCAATGATATTATTGCAGAGGTCAAGGAAGCCTGCGCCGAAAGACAAATTCCTCACCCGACAATTATTAGTGAAAGCGGTCGCGCGATCGCCTCGCATCAAGCGGTTTTAGTATTTGATGTTCTAGCCACCAACGAACCCTTTGCTGAAGTTTCTCCTCCCCAAGCCAACGAGCATCGCAGCATTCGTAATTTACGCCATACTTACCGCCAAATTAATAGCGAAAACTACCAAGAAATGTATCACGATGCGGTGCAATTCAAAGAAGAAGCCATTAGTTTATTTAAGTTTGGCTATCTCAGTTTAAAAGAACGGGCGATCGCCGAAAAACTCTATTGGGCTTGTTGCGATCGCATCCTGGCCATTACTCAAACTCAAGAATATGTCCCCGACGATTTAGAAGAACTCTCGCAAAATATGGCGGCAATTTATTATGCCAATCTTTCCGTTTTTCAGTCAGCACCGGATGCTTGGGCGATTAACCAACTCTTTCCCATTATGCCGATTCATCGCCTCAATGAAAAGCCAACCAATCGAGGCATTTTTGCCGATTTGACTTGCGATAGCGACGGCAGAATTAATAAGTTTATCGATTTACTAGATGTCAAAGATAGCTTAGAATTGCATCCCTTACAATACCAAAAAAAGGGCGATCGCGCCGCTCCTCTGCCTTATTTGATCGGTATGTTTCTCGTGGGTTCGTATCAAGAAATCATGGGAAACTTACATAACTTATTTGGAGATACCAACGTCGTACATATTCGCATGACTCCCAAAGGTTACAAAGTCGAACAAGTGGTCAAAGGCGACACCATTGCCGAAGTTCTAGGCTATGCTCAATACAACACCGAAGACCTCCTCGAAAATCTGCGTCGTCGTACCGAGGAAGCTCTCCAAGACCGCCGGATTACTCTCGATGAGTCCCAACGTCTTTTACAAAATTATGCCCGGAGTTTAAGCAATTACACCTATTTGAGTTCTAAGTAATAACTCTCCCCCGGATTATAGTCTATCTTAACACCAAACTGACCGTTATTGACAATAACCCCCTAAATCTAACGAATCCTCGCGGTTACAGCCAACCGCAAGTTTACGAAAGAATCAGGGTTTCAGCCTGTTATTGTTCTTATTGCTAAACCGACTTATAGCGAGGAAAAGAAGGTAGCTCAATTGCAGCTAAAGACTTGCGCTTTTTGCTCGTTCTTTCGGGATAAACCACGGGTGAAGGCGACTTAAACGCTGCGGGCGGATTCACAGTTTTCTCTTGGAGTAATTCTTCAGGAGCAAGGGGCGGTTCTGAGGATATCCCAGAATCCTCAATCGTCTCAGCTTCTATATCAAAGATATCGTCAAAGGCGGAAACGACAATTTCTGCCCCTTCTTCGCTAAATTCGCGCCAGTTTTCTTCAATTTCGCTATTTTCTGTAGCTTCGGGAGTAACTACATCCGATTCTGAAGGATCGGGAGCAAGGGGACTAAAATCCGGTATCTCGCTAGTATTCGCCCAAGGGAGCGCTTCATCCCCCTGACTCGACCAAGGCTGAATTGGCTGGGCTTTCATAGCAACCGGAGTCCGACTGGGAGTTTCCGGCTGAAGTGTCACTGTGGGTATGGCTTCAGGCACAGCAGTTTGTCGGGCTGCCAAACATTTATCCAAAGCCGCCTTAAATTGCAGGGTTTGGCGTTGTTGGCGATGCAAGCGAATCGCCAGTTCTTGGGATTGGGTTTGAATGTCTTGGAGTTGCTGATTTTGCTGCTGGTAGTGATGGTGGAGATGGGTGTATTCTTGTTGCAGTTCGGCGATGCGAGTTTGCGCCGTTTGGAGTTGGTCAATCAAAGTCGTATTCGCGCTTTCTTGCTGTTGAGTCGCTTGATGGGAGGCTTCGAGATCGGCGTATAAGCTGCGAATTTTTGCTTGATTGAGGGAGATTTCTTGGCTTTGCTGAGTATTTAGGGTATCGACACTCCGCGATCGCGCAATTTCGGTTTGTAGGGCTTCTTGGGTAGCGGCTAAATCTTGCTCTAACAACGCCACTTTCTGCAATAAATCGCGATTGCGCTGGCGTAGTTTTCGCGCCAAAGAAAACCAATCCGCTTCTCGGAGTCGGGGTCGTCCTTTAGCCAAATCCGCAGGGGAAGCATCCGGGGAAGTTACCGTTTCATCGGTAATGCGTTGCTCAAAGCGCTCAATAGGTTTGGTGTTGGGTGGGCTTATTTCGGGAGTCACCGATGCTGCGAGTGTTTCAGCAACAGGCTTTGGGGACATTTGCGGGTCGGGATTCGAGAAATCTGCTTCGCTCATCGTGATTCGCGCTTGAGTGCATTCACCTCCGCCCGTCACCCCCCCAAGGTTTGAGGGTTTCGATGCGGAATGTGTTAATCATACCAAGTCTTCTGATTTTGTGTTATTAGTTATTGGTTGTTTGTTGTTTGTTGTTTGTTGTTTGTTGTTTGTCTTTCTTCCCACTCTTCCCCCTCTTCCCACTCCTCCCCAAAAAATCACCACTGCGGCTGACTGGCGAGTAACTCAGCAACCGCATCACCGGGAAGGGGTTTAGCGAAATAGTAACCTTGACCGTAAGTGCATTGGAGTTGACGCAATTGGGCGAGTTGTTGAGCCGTTTCGATGCCTTCAGCGATCGCGCTCATTTGCATTTCACGAGCGATACTGAGAATCGCCGGGATCAAGCCGGAACTTTGCGGCGTACCATCCAAGCCATCGACAAAAGAACGGTCGATTTTGAGGTTATCGACAGGAAAAGAATGCAAGTAGCTTAAGGAAGAATAGCCCGTGCCAAAATCATCAATGCTAAGTTGAATGTGGCGATCGCGTAATCGTTGTAACAGCTTGGCAGCAAATTCGGTATTTTCCGCAATAGCACTCTCGGTAATCTCTAGTTTGAGCGATTGAGGCGGCAATTGCGTGTTGTCCAAAATCGCGTCAATACGATCGATAATATCGGATTGAGCAAACTGTATTGTGGATTCGCAATTGCAAATTCGCCGCTTCGAGTTCTTGCGTTCGTTGAGAAACGCGCTTTTCTAAGTCGGCATTTAACTCGCAAATTTGGAGATGAGCGGCTTGTAAAGACAAATGAGTTTGAACTCGAACCAACACTTCTTCAAACTGAAACGGTTTGCCAATGTAGTCAACTCCCCCCACGTCAAAAGCTTTAACCTTATCAAAAACGTCATTCAGCGCACTCAAAAAAATGACCGGAATTTTCGCGGTTTTAGGATTGGCTTTGAGCATTTTACACACTTCGTAGCCATCCAAATCGGGCATCATAATGTCGAGTAAAATCAAATCGGGCTGTACCACATCGACTGCCCTCAAAGCCATTTTGCCGTTAATCGCTTGACGCACGTTGTAACCGTGACTCAGAAGCATATTAGAAAGCAAACGTAAGTTGACGGGAGTATCGTCAACAATCAAAATGTCCCCAGTTGCGGGATACGGTGGTATAGAGAAATCCTCAAAAGCCATAGAGAATAGAGAATAATCTACCTCAAAAGGGAGGTTACAAAAGTTGGGTATTTTAAGTCATTTCCATTACGATATCAAATCGGAAATTTTCGACCAGATTGCGTAAAGCCGTAGCTAGGGACGCTTTTTGGGGCGGTAAGTCTTCTAAGAGTTGATAAATCAAGCGATCGCTACATTGTGCGGCTGCTTGTTTGAGTTGAGCCAGCCAATCTACCGGAAGGTCTTGCAGTTGCGATCGCCATTCTTTAATATTCTCGATGGTGGGAGAAGCGGAGTTTAATTTTTCGGGAGGATGAGTTGGATGGTGATAGCCGTAAACTGCACCGAGATGACGGCGTAAAACCCCCAGCAAGGCTTCAGTTTGTAAAGGTTTATTCAGAACTTCGTCGCAGCCTGCTTCTTGCAGTTGTTGGCGCTGTTGCTCGAAGACATTAGCAGTTAAAGCGACAATTATAATTTGGGAATGGCGCGGATCGGCTTTGAGGCGTTTTGTGGCTTCGCAACCATCCATAACGGGCATTTGCATATCCATTAAAATCAAATCGGGTTGCCAATTTTCGCAAATCGCGATCGCTTCTACGCCATTACTGGCTTCGCGCAATTCAAAGCCCAAGGTATCGAGTAACTCAACTAATAGCAAGCGATTGGAACTGCGGTCTTCAACGATTAAGATACGGTAAACGGGCTGATTGGGGGCTAACCGAGTGACTTGCAGATCGCGATTGGAGAGGGAAGTGGGAGTAGTCGCTAGAATTTGGGTGTTGAGGGTAGCGGTAAAAGTGCTGCCCCGACCCACTACCGATTCTACTTGAATATCGCCCCCCAGAAGCCGCGCAAATTGCCGACCGATGGGTAAACCCAGTCCCGTTCCTTCACTGGATTCTTGACCCAAGCGCGTTTGGGTAAAGGGTTCAAAGAGAGTTTGTTGTTCCTTGGAAGTAATACCCGGGCCTGTATCTTGGACTCGGAAAATTAGTTGGGTAGGCGTTGCTGTGGGGTTGGGACAATCGACGGTTAAGCTAACTTCTCCAGTTTGGGTAAATTTGAGGGCATTCCCCAGTAAGTTGATGAGGATTTGGCGCAGTTTGCCTTTATCGATTTTAATAAATTGGGGAACGCGGGGCGATCGCGTAAAAACTAAGCACAGTTGTTTGGACTGAGCTTTCAGGGATAGCATTTGTTCGAGGCGATCGAGTAGATCGTACAAGTTACAGGGTTCGAGATGGAGGGTAACTTGTCCGGCTTCAATTTTCGACATGGTGAGTACGTCGTTAATCAAGCTCAACAGATGTTCGCCACTACAATTGACAATATCAAGATAGCGTTGATTTTCTGAGGATAAACTGCGATCGCGCTGCATGAGTTGGGTAAAGCCCAGAATCGCGTTGAGGGGAGTGCGGAGTTCGTGGCTCATATTGGCCAGAAATTCGCTTTTAGCCCGATTCGCTGCATCAGCCTCCTCTTTGGCTTGTTTGAGTTCGGCGGCTTGTTGTTGCGTTTGGGCAAATAATTCGGCTTGCTGTGCGGCAACACCGAGTTGAGAACTCACCTGAGTTAAAATTTTAATCTCTGCTTGTGTCCAAGAACGAGGACTGGCGTTTTGATAAGCCCCCAGTAAGCCCCATAAAGTCTTACCGCAGAAAATCGGCACGATGATATAAGCTTGGGCTTGCAGACGTTGAAGCAAATTCAGATAGCAAGGATCGAAGTGGGTTTGGGAAACATCCGCAACGCAACGATAATTTTTGCCATCGCGACTAATATCTCCTTGATGACTCTGGAGAAAGGCATCGGCTAAAACGGCTTCGTAGCCTGTGAGATGAGCGACTTGACAATGGGATTGAGCAATGGCAGTTTTTTGCAAGTATCGATCTCGCGTTTGTTCGTCGAGGATGGGTTGCCATTGGGGGGTAGTGGCTTCAGCGACAAAAATACCGCTCCAATCGGCATTAAAACGGTACACCAAAATGCGATCGCATTCTAAGGCATTTCTAAGTTCTTCAGCCGTATCGTTGAAAATAGTTTTGAGGTCGAGAGAAGCCCGCATACGCTGGATGACGCGAGCAATGGTGTGTTCTCGTTCGGCACTTTCGCGCAAGGCAGTTTCAGCTTGTTGGCGTTCGGTCACATCGCGACAAGTACACAGGACTTGTTCAACCACATCATTTTGGATTAAGGAAGGTTCGGCACTAACGTTGAGCCAGCGTCTTGAGGGAGAAGACTGAGGATTGTCGATTCCCAGGGTGACATTGCGAACGGCTTGGGCTTTTTTGAGAGCCTGCTGTGGGGGTAAATCTTCCATTCCTAGGGGCGAACCATCTTCTCGAACTATGGAACAGTTTAAGCCAAAGGGCTGAGGTAATGCCTCTGTCTTGAGGTTGAGTAATGCCACTGCTGCTGGGTTACAGGCAAGGATGCGAGCTTTGGCATCTAACAGCAAGATGCCTGCGTCAATAAAATTGATGAAATGTTCAAATCGCTCGGAATAATCGGTCATGGGGAGTCAACTAGAGTTTAAACGCGATCGCGCAGTTCGATTAATAGTTTTTCCAGGTCTTCTTTAAGAAAAATTGTCAGGCGACCGCTAATAGGATTACCTTCTGGGGTATAGGCTACTTCGAGCCAATAAGCAAAGCGTTTGCCACTGCGAAGTTCGCCCCATTGGTCGGCAAGTCCGGGTTGGTCGAGACGACGAGAAAGTTCGATGGTTTCGGGCTGGGGATAAGCGTAGATGGTGGCAGCGAGTTGATAATCTTGGTAAATATCCAAGCCGTAAATATCCCGCAGATATTCTTCTAAAACTACTGGGGGTACGCCGTTAATTTGGTCGTAGACGCTGAAGTATTCGCTGCGGATTTCACCCCTATTCGCCGGGACGGTAATGCGTCCTGGGGGTAATACGGAGGCTTCGTAGGTAAAGCGCATAGCCGGGGTGTCGGCTTTGCGGATAATGGTGGTTTCGCCTCCTTGGGGTCGGAGGGTAGGATGGGCTTGAATCCAGGTTAAAACTTTTTCGGTACTTTCACCGGGTAAGGCAGAAGCGGGAGTGGTGGCGATTAGGGCAATTGCCACCGGAAGCGCGATCGCTTGGAGTTGCGGCCAGCCGAACATAAAAATCTCCGATTTCTAGGATAGGAAATGTTACTCAAGGGTTTTCAACAAGGGAACAAGAATATGCCAAGCTCGCCTAACCCGACCCTGCATGAGTGCGGCAATACCCTCGATGGCCTTAAATTCTATCAGATTTGGGTGAATTGCTAGGGCAGGTTTTAAGGCGATTTCGGCGGTGCGGGGCTGGCCGGTGTATAAGTACAAAAGGGCGAGGTAAGCGTGGGGGTAAGGGTTTTGGGGATCGAGTTGCGTAACGGTTTTAAAGGCCGCGATCGCGCCCTTGGCATCTTCCAGTAAAATTTGGGTTAAGGCTAAGGTGTAGGCGAGATCGGCTTGGTCTGGGGTTTGGTTTAAGCGATATTGGAGGGCGATTTCGGCTTGTTTGACGTAATCTTGTACGGGGTCGTATTGATTGATGCGTCCGATTTCGTCGAATATGGGGGTGAGGGCTTCGAGACCTTGGGGCAGTTGTTGCGCTAGGTTTCGCAGTTGCGAGATTAAGTCGATTTCAGGAGCGGCTACTATTGGCGCATTTGGCGTTATTTCTATTTCTACGATGTTCCCTTCAAGGGGATAGGTTAAACCTGTTTCTCGGTGCAAATAAGTGGCACTGAGGGCATATTTACCGGGGGGGAGGTTGGCTGGCGGCAGGGTGGCGAGTTGTTCGCGCAGGGTGACGCTATTTTCGAGTTTACCGTGCAAGCGCCCGTTACCGAGGCCGTGGTCGTGCAACCAGCGCCGATTCGGATTGGTGACGGATTGCCAGGTTAACAGGACAATACCGTTTTGCAGGGTGTCCCAGTTTCCCGTCCATTCGTAGGTGACGGGGAGGGGTTGTCCTGGGGG
>JAWQFT010000151.1:0-12405 GCA_035968055.1 Jaaginema sp. PMC 1080.18
TCCCCATCCCCAGCGATAGCAACGTCGAACTCTCCTGGCGCGTTTTCGGTGGGGAAATCAGCGACTTACTGCTGATTTCCCTCAAACAACGCTGTCACAACGACGGTCTCGGCACAGACAAAGCCACCCTCATCGCCCAATTTCGCCTCCACCTGCATCGCGGTATTGGCTACCTCGCAGGCGACCCCGACCTCAAGAAAATTGAAGACTTAATGACATTAGTCGTACCCCCAACCAACCCCTCCCAAGCCCCAAAAGCCAGTTAGACAAGCTAACCAAGCCCCAAACTCCTCCCTCAACTTTAATCCCTTCTTTAGAAACGTTCAGAGAACTTCGGGATACCCTGAAAGTGAACCCAAGCGCGACAAAGCAATCTAAAACGTTATGACGAAAAGAAGTTTCGGTGTCATCGGCCTCGCTGTTATGGGCGAAAACCTAGCTCTCAACGTCGAGAGTCGCGGTTTCCCCATCGCCGTCTATAACCGCACCGCCGCCAAAACCGAAGAATTCATGGAAACGCGGGCTAAAGGCAAAGACATCAAAGCCGCTTACTCCCTCGAAGAATTTGTCCAAGCCCTCGAACCCCCCCGGCAAATTCTGATCATGGTCAAAGCCGGAAAACCCGTTGATGCCGTCATTAGTCAACTCAAGCCCCTCCTCGACGAAGGCGACATGATGATTGACGGCGGTAACTCCTTGTATGAAGATACCGAACGCCGTACCCAAGAACTCGAATCCTCTGGCTTACGCTTTATCGGGATGGGGGTTAGTGGGGGTGAAGAAGGCGCACTCAACGGCCCGAGTTTGATGCCAGGGGGGACAGATTCGGCGTATAAAGAACTCGAACCCATCTTGACTAAAATTGCCGCCCAAGTCGATGACGGCCCCTGCGTCACTTTTATCGGCCCTGGAGGTGCAGGTCATTATGTAAAAATGGTTCACAACGGCATCGAATACGGCGATATGCAACTGATTGCCGAAGCCTACGATATCCTCAAAAATGGCTTAGGATTAAGTAACGAGGAGTTACACGAAGTTTTCAAAGAATGGAACGAGACAGAAGAGCTTAATTCCTTCTTAATTGAAATTACTGCCGACATTTTCACCCAGAAAGACCCAGAAACTGGCGGTCATCTCGTCGATTATATCCTCGACTCGGCGGGTCAAAAAGGAACGGGTCGCTGGACAGTAGTAAGTTCCTTGGAATTAGGAGTCTCCATTCCCACCATGTATGCAGCAGTCAATGCGCGGGTGGTGTCTTCTTATAAAGACGAACGAGTCGCCGCCGAAAAAGAACTCTCTGGCCCCGATGCAACCTATGATTTTGGCGATCGCGCTACTTTCATCAACAAAGTCCGTGATGCCCTATACTGCTCCAAGATGTGTTCCTATGCCCAAGGCATGGCACTGTTGGGCAAAGCCTCCGAAGAATTTGGCTACAACCTTAACCTCGCTGAAGATGCCCGCATTTGGAAAGGCGGTTGTATCATTCGGGCTGGCTTCCTCGACAAAATCAAACAAGCCTTCCTTGATAACCCCAAACTGCCCAACCTACTATTAGCCCCCGAATTCAAACAAACCATCCTCGACCGTCAGCAAGCCTGGCGAGACGTACTAATTGCCGCCAATACCATTGGTATCTCAGTCCCGGCGTTTAGTGCCTCCCTCGACTACTTCGACGCTTACCGACGGGCCCGTCTACCGCAGAATCTCACCCAAGCCCAACGGGATTATTTCGGCGCACACACCTACGAACGTACCGATAAGCCCAGAGGCGAATCTTTCCACACGGAATGGCAGCATAGTTAACCTTTAACCTGCCCGCAAAACCCCGGTTATGACGATAACTGGGGTTTATTTTTTAACAAAGTGGCACGCTATTACTGATGAGACGGTTGCGGTTCTAAAGCCGCTTTCGGGTAAACAATGCGTTGATGATTGTATTGTTGCCAAACCCGAATAAACACATCGGCAATAATCGGTAACTCCTCTTTTTTCAAGCCCGAATCTACTAATTGTTCGTCTTGCCAACGGGCTTTAAAAATCTTTTTCACCGTGGCTAAAGCGACATCAGGGGTGACATCTTTGAGCGATCGCAATGCCGCTTCGCAAGCATCCGCTAACATCACAATACCCGTTTCTCGCGATTGGGGAATCGGCCCGGCGTAGCGAAAATCCGCCTCTGAGATAGTAGGGGATTGAGCCTCTGGGGTTTGGGGCGATCGCTGTTGGGCCTGAAAATAAAAATAAGAAATCAAAATCGTCCCTTGGTGTTCGGGAATAAAATTACAAAGGGCTTGGGGTAAATTGTACTTGCGAGCGATCGCCAACCCTTCGCTAACGTGCTTTTTGATAATTTCAGCACTTTGCCAAGGATCGTCAATTTCGTCGTGTTTATTTGGCCCCCCCATTTGGTTTTCAATAAAACCGAGAGGGTCGTGCATTTTACCAATATCGTGATAAAGCGTCCCCGCGCGGGCTAACTCCACATTACAATGCAACTCCCTAGCGGCAGCTTCGGCTAAAGAAGCCACAAACAAGGTATGCTGAAACGTCCCTGGCGCTTCTGTGGCCAAGCGCTTCAGCAAAGGGCGATTGGGATTCGATAACTCCGCCAAACGAATCGGCGTAATTAGATCGAAGACTTTTTCCAGATAAGGGGATAACCCCAACGCCACCACACACCAAGCCATACTAAACGAGCCATAAAAAGCGGCGGCGGGTAAAATAGCCGATACAATAGCTCCTGGGTCTACACTGACAATGAGATTCATAATCAGATAAACTCCCCCGGAGACGATCCCGACACCCCCACCGAGTAAAGCCAATTCTTCGCGCGATCGCAAACGTCCCGCCACAATAGCCGCTACACCACCGCCAATCATTCCGGGTACTAAGTCATCCCAAGCCATTTCCAATTCCCCTTGTACCCCAATCGAGCTAAACGTAGTTAATCCCGACAGCAGTACTACTTGAGTAAAAGCCAGGGTGGGGCTGTAAAAACTACTCACCAACAAACCCACGGCGGGTAAATTGATGTAAGGCACATTGAAAACGACTAATAACGGCGTACTGACACTCAATAAGCACAATAAAATGCGATCGCGACAGCGCAAGCGGAGATTTAAGCGATTTTGTACCAACCAAAAAATTCCAATACTCCCCAAAACCAAACTCGCACTACTCGCTAAACCCCACTTACTCACACCCCGCTTTGTCCAACCCAAATAATCCAAGGCCAGAAACTGCTCCGGGCTAATTTCTTCTCCTTGACGGACAATGGCTTCCCCAACTTTAAAATTGACCAATACTGGTTCGATTTCGGCTTCGGCTTGTAATGCTCGTTCCGTTGTCCGGTCTGGGTCTTTGACCAGATTGGGTTGCACGATTTCTACTAAAACATCCGCCAAGTGCTTTTGCTGTTGAGATGCAACTTCGTCTTGGAGTTGCAAGAGAATGGCTCTGCGTTTAACTTCTTCGGGTAAACCTTCGGGGATGCCTTGGGCTAAAATGCGAGCGACGACTAACTTCAAGTTTTGTTCTGTTTGTTGCCAAGTGGTGTCGGATAAGGAGAGCAAACTAACTTTGTGGCTGTTGGCAAGATCGCTGGTGGAATATAAATCCAGGAGTTGAAGTGCTGCTTCATATTTTCTCCTCGCTTGCTCGATTTCTTGTAACAGAAATGCTTGTTCGGTTTCCCCGGCTTGGGCTTGGTAACTCTGGAGTGCCGCGATCGCATTAGACACATCCGGTATACTTTCCTCCACAGTGGAATCGGGGTCGATCTCCATTGCGTCTAGGGGAGTTTGGTTGACGGCTGTTTTAATATATTGCCATTCTTCCGCCGTGCTACTGCGAAGAAAGTGCTGTGTTGATATCGCCAGTTTCTCATCGCTGGTATAAGGAAAATCCCCGATTTCGCTTCGCAAGCCCTGGACATCATCAATGAATTTTTGTAACTCGGTTTCTGTTTGAAAAGTTGCCGAGGGTTGCAGCATCAACACGGCATTCGTCGCCGCATTTTTGGCTTCTTTGCGCTGTTGTTCTGTGGCTTTCTCGTTAATCAGGTTAATATTTTCCCTAGCAATGTAGGTTTTGGGCGCTTTTGTTCCTTCTTTGAGGAGAGGTTGATTGTAGAAGCGGTAACCGACCACACTGGTAAGGGAAACTACCGCGATCGTCAGCATTACTGGGTTGGGAATTCGCCACGGCTGGCGACCGAGGTTTTTAGACGATGCTACCGTTGCTTGAGGCGCAAGCCGTTGCCAATACCGATGGCATTGTCGTCGCCAGCCGTCAAGCCGTTCTGTAAAGGAGTGAACATTTTTCATGGGGGGGTTTGAGAGCGTTCGCCTGACTCTAAATTAGAGTCATAGAATAAGGTCGAGATCGAAGCCGCTATGCTTTCCTATTTTAGCTAATCGGTTGTTGCCCCGCACTCTGCCGTAGGTTACTGTTAGGTCGTTCGCGATCGCGTTTTTTGGGAAATCACCGGGCGCGATCGCCGTTTTTGCAGTTTTCCGCCAGGGGCGATCGCGCCGACTACCGCCGTGCGGGGTTGAGACAGTAAACTCCCCGACCAAATCGTTAATAATTGTTGCGATTCTTGACAAATTTCTTCTTTTATACTTTCGGGCAAGCACCGCAATTGACGAAACGGCAAACCACTCACGCCGTTGTAGCAACCCGATATTGCCCCCACCAAAGCCGGAAGCCAAGGTAAAGCAGCCGTCTTGGCTATAGCCCGCGATCGCCTCATAGCCACCGACCAAGATTCCGGGGTCATGGCAAAACTCAGTAACGCCCAAGCCAAGGTTTGTTGGTCGGCATTCAACGGCAGCGAACTTGGGGACTGTAACATACGCGCTCGGCGGGGTTCGTGTAACATTTGAGGCAAAGCCGCGATCGCGCTAACCAAAGGAGTTGGTAAATCGCGAGTGCGATCGTAAAGTTGCGTTAAAAACAAATCGGGGGCTAAAGTATCTAACAAGACGAGGGCAAGGGCATGACTCCACACCCAAACATCAGCAACCCACTCAGGAGTTGAAGCCCCAGCCCTCCTTGGAATTTCGGGGGCAAAATCGGGAGCGATCGCCTCTACCAAGCGAGACTGTAACTCTTCGGGGTCGTCATAGTGCAGCAAAATTAGCGGCAACACCAACACCGCGATCGCACTCTGGGTCATCCTTACTTGAGTCCGAGCCGAAAACATCTCGGCCATGGCGCGATCGCCCCCGTACATTCCCCTCATCGTCCACAAGGTTTCGGGATAACACCGCCAGCGCCATCGGCCCTTTTCCTCAATCAAACCTTCTCCCAGAACACTCCCCAACCAACCCCCCTGAAATCGGCTTGCTAACGAATAACGCATAAATACTTTAAAACCGTTGTCTAAAACCGTTGAAAATAGCAGTAGGCTTGTAACTGTTATGGTATGCCAAACCCCAAGGAATGCTAAATTTTAGCAGTTACCTTCAGAAATCCAGGTCATCTTTATTCTCCCCATCGGGCAAATTATCCTTGAATTTTTGACATTAACATTATTTGATTCATGCCGAATTCGGACGATTTTCATCAATCTATCAATCGGCTGGTTGCCAAAATCCTGACTTATCCTCCCGATAGCGCCCAACGTCGCCGCTTACTCGATCGATTAGTCCGGCGAGTCATGCAATCGGGCAAACTCTGGAAAGAGTATAAACCTTACTATGGCGATGCTCTTCAGCAAATGTGGGAATATTGCCTAACCCACCTAGAAGAATACGACCCCGATCGCGCCAGCGTCGTAACTTGGCTAAACTATTGTCTCAAAAAGCGATTGCGTTACTTTCGCGATCGCACTTATCGCGACCTCAACCGCCGTGCTACCCCTTACACCACCCCCGACAGTCAAGACCTTGACCCCCTCGATCGCATTAGCGCCCCGGAAGATATCGAACCCGTCCTCGATATTTGGCAGCAAACCTTGGCCTGGGTACAAACCGATCCCGACGGCATTTTACGCAGCACTTGTTTCCGTAAACGCCCGGATATCAACGCCCAAACCCTTTTCCTCAAACGCTTTCCCAGTGAAGCCCCTTGGAAAGACATCGCCGCCGATTTTGACCTAAACGAAGCCGAAAGCAAAGATTTACCGAAATTTTATAATCGAAAATGTTTGCCCTTGCTGCGAAACTTTGGTTCTTCGCGGGGATATATAGATAGTTAGTTCCCCCCGACTTACTCAGGAGAAATACCCCATGACCTTCTCGGCTGACACTTTGACCCCTCTTTCTTTTCCCATTGCTCAAGGCGATCGCGCCCTAGCCAGGCGTTTTGCCGCCGAACAACCCAATCCCCGTAAAGCCCAGCAGGTGTATCGCAACACCCTGGCAGTTCTCAGCACCAGTCATTATCTCCAAATACTGGGGATTGAAACCGATTGGCAAGCCGCAGATAGTTGGAATCCGGCAATCCGCTTTTTTGCAGATGTGGCCGATTTACCCATTGTCGGTTATGGCAGTCTGGAATGTCGCCCCGTCAACAGCGATACAAGCTTCTGCGATGTCCCGGCTGAAGTGCAAGATGACCGTTTGGGGTATGTCATTGTTGCGATTGATGAGGAAGCCGAAGCCGCAACTTTCCTGGGATTTACCCAAACCGTATCCGCCGACGCGATCGCCATCTCTCAATTACAACCCTTTGAGCAACTCCTCGATTACTGTAGCCGCAGCTACCCAGTCCAAAGTGCCTTCGCCAATTTGCGTTCTTGGCTCGACAATACCGTAGAAGCGGGTTGGCAAAGCGTCGAGACTCTCTTCACCCCCGACCCTCAATTACTGCCCGTTCGCGGTCAAGCTGTGGCTGATTCTCCCATCGATACTGATGATATTACTGATATCGCCCCGGTTCTCCGCTTGCTACAACCCAACCAAGCCGAAACCATCCGCCGTCATGCAGCCAGTGTCCTCGGCGAAATCGGTCAAGACAACCCTGAAGCCATCTCCGCTTTAGTCAACTTGATTGAAAATACCCAAGACGAAGAAACCCGTTGGCAAGCCTCTCTCAGTCTCGGCAAACTCAGCCCCCATCATCCCTTAGCAGGAATTCGCCAAGCCAAACACCTGGAAATTGCCCCAGGTGTCGAGGTTCTCTTTATCATCTCTTTAATGCCCAAACCGCAAAATCGCCTCGGCGTTGATGTCCAAATCGAAGCCACACAGCCCGCTTCTGTTTTACCGGCTAACTTAACCCTCAGTGTTATTGCGGATGGCGAAACCCGGACTACCGTCACCACTCGCAGCGACGATCGCGGTGTCGGGACTGACCGCTCGATGCGCCGTCGTTTCACCCCCCCTCCCGGTACAGAGTTCCAAGTTAAAGTTCAGTGGGGCGATGATGAAACGATCGAGACTTTTGTTGCCTAAAATGGTTATTGGTTGTTGGTTATTAGCATCTAAGGGGAACGTTTACCCGCTAGTTTACTGGTTTTTTGTTTCCCATATTTTGCGGGAGGTGTTGTTCCCCAGCAAAGTTGTCAGAAACTTTGGAGGGGCATTCATCCCACTCCCCCCCGACTGCCGACTGCCGACTGCCCAAGACCTACTGCCCCTTAGTCACTGATGACTGAAAAAACCTCCCCCTAAGCTGCAATGAGTCGAATTGCCATCCTAAAACTAAATCAAGGCAGTTTTGCCGTGGGTTTTGAGGTGTCGTTGCGGATTAGTACCGATAATCGGCAGCTTGTGGCAGAAATTGACGGTCAACTCCCGCCGAATCCCAACTTAGAAGGGATTTATATGACTTGGCAAAATTGCTTTCGGCGTTTGCGAGGACATCATGTTAGCCGCAGTCCTGCCGAATCAACGCCAGTTTCTGCGGATTCGGGTTGGGAAATTGACGAGAGTAGCGATACCTATAATACTGCCGAGAATTTAACGGCGGATTGTCGTCGTTTGGTTCGCAACCTGGAAACCCAGATGCAACAATGGCTCGAACATAGCGGCGATCGCAATTGGCAAAGGATTCGCGAGGTGATGAGTGCCGAAATTGCCCGCGATCGCCTACATTTAATTATCCAAGCCAAACAGTCTATCTTGTGGAAGTTACCGTGGCACGTTTGGGATTTACTTGCGTCTGGGGAGGTAGGGGTGAGTTATGCTTTGCCAGAGTTCGCGATCGCGCCCACTCCGGCCAATTTCCCGGTGACAAACCCCCAAGTACGGATTTTAGCGGTATTCGGAGACGAAAAGCACCTCAATCTCGAACCCGATCGCGTTGCTATCCATTCCCTTCAAGATGCGACTCCTCATTTTCTCCATCAGCCCAACTCCAAAGATTTTCTGCGGACGCTACGACAACAAAGTTGGGAGATTTTCTTTTTCGCGGGTCACAGTCATAGTGAAAGCGACACGGGACGAATTCACCTGTCGGAAACTGAAAGTTTGCGAATTGATGAGTTTAAAAATGCTCTCACCGAAGCCATCGAACGGGGTTTAAAACTGGCGATTTTTAATTCTTGTGATGGCTTGAATTTAGCCAGAGAGTTAATTGGGTTGAATCTCCCCGCAGCCATTGTCATGCAAGAAGATGTCCCCGATGAAGTGGCTCAGGCATTTTTAAAAGACTTACTGCTCGAATATGCGGCGGGTCAAGAACTGGATGTGGCAGCGAATAAAGCCCAAAAACGGTTAGAGGATTTTCAAAATTTACCGGGAGCGACTTGGCTGCCTAAGTTATTTCAAAATATCGCCAGTTCTCCCCCTATTTGGCAAGATTTGTATGAAACTGCGGTGATTTCTCGCCCCGGTCGTTGGCGTTGGCTCAATCGGCAAGGGTCTTCGCGAACTGCCATCCTGACGGCGTTGGGGATAGCGTTAATGGTGGCATTGGGGCTGATTTTCCTCCGCAATGGGGGCGTATTGGAGACGGTGGAGTTACGAGCCTATGATTATATGTTGCATTTACGCCCTGCCGAACCTCCCGACGATCGCTTGCTCGTGATTGAAGTTACTGCTGAGGATGTGGATTGGCAAGAACGCTCGGTTTATGAGGGGAAAAGTCAGTCTTTGAGCGATCGCACTTTGGGGGAACTTTTGCTGAAACTAGAGGCGTTACAACCGCGTCTGATTGGCTTGGATATTTATCGCGATTACCAAATGCCTCCAGAACAAGCGGAAGTGGCACAACAGTTACAAAACAACGAGCGCTTGGTTACGATTTGTCAGGTAGGAGAGCGATCGCTTTTGTCGGGACGCGCGCCTTCCCCGGATGTGTTAAAAGACCCTAATGCGGCGGCTCGTATTGGTTTCAGCGATGTGGTTTACGATCCGGGGGACGAGGTAATTCGCCGCCATTTGTTCGCGATGCAGCCCCCCAGTCCTGATATTTCTCCTTGTCAAAGTCCTTTGGCGTTTAATTTTATGTTGGCGTTACGATATCTCGACCAAGAAGGGATTACGGTAACGACGACAGAAGATGAGCGATCGCATTTTCAACTCAAAGATGTGGTTCTAGAGTCCATTGACGGCGATATCGGCAGCTATCGCAATGTAGATGACGAAGGAGGTCAGTTATTGCTGAATTATCGCAGTCGCGGGCGGGATGTGGCTCGTCGTCTTTCCTTGACGGAGTTTTTGACCCAACCTGTTAACCCCGATTGGGTTAAAGACAAGATTGTGTTGATCGGGACGAGCGATGAGGAGTTCAAAGATATTCACCGCACGCCTTTTGGGGCAATGTCTGGGGTCATTATTCAAGCCAATGCTATTAGTCAGATTTTGAGTGCGGTGGATGAGGAAAATCCCCGTCCGCTTTTACGCAGTTGGTCGAATCGCTCGGAAAACCTCTGGATTCTGACTTGGGCTGTGGTGGGGGGCTTGTTGGCTTGGAGATTTGCTGGGGCGATCGCCTTAGTTTTAATTTTACCGATGGCCTGGATTATTCATCGTTGCGTTTATTTATTGTTACTCCAAGGACTTTGGATACCGTTGATTCCGCCCGTCTTGGCTTTAGTTCTCGCAGTCATTATGGGTGTAATTGCCCAAAAACAGAGCATTCAAACAGCTTTACGCCGTTTTACTGCCAATAAATCCCATTAACTACCTATTTATTCCTTAAAACATCATGCTTTATTTAAAAAATCAAGTTTTCGCGATCGCCTCTATTGCTAGTTTCGTTGCCTTGTCTCCATCCCCCCTACTCGCTCAAAATGTCTGGGAAATTGGCAGCGAACCTTTACAATTTACGCCCCCCTCCTTACCTTCAGGAACGACAGGACGACCGATTAAACGCCGGGATGCCGGGAGTAGTAGCTCCTGCGAGATTGCGAACAGCAATAATGGCGAGTTTTTGACAGCTTTAGTTCCCAAAAAAGACCGAGAAGCCGTAACAATTAGCGATCGCCCCACATTTTGGTTTTATATCCCCTTTGCGGCTAATGAGTTTCATTCCCTGAAATTTCGCCTGCAAACTGAAGACGGCTATCAAGTGACTCTCACTCCCACCAGTCCTCAACCTGGGGTGATTAAAGTAACTCTACCCGAAAGCGAACCCGCTTTAAACCCCAATAAAACTTATCGTTGGGGCTTCTTTCTCTACTGTCAAAATCCCGACGTTAGCAGCCGCGTCCCCATTACTTTTTTTGTGGGAGGAACGGTGACTCGGATTTTGCCAGATGCAACCTTACAAGGGCAAATAGAGGCAACTGGGGGCGATCGCGACTTGGTTGCCCTCTACGCCCAACAAGGCTTGTGGTATGATGCTTTGACCCTGATGGGCGATCGCTACAGCCAAAACCCCGACAACCCCCATCTCCGCCAAGATTGGCAAGATTTACTGGAGAGTGTCGAACTCACCGACGTTGCAGCTAAACCAATTGTTAGTATTAGCCCAGACTCAACCGATTAATCTTTCTCCCGTCGGGAATAAACTAAAATTCCCCTTTTAATAAATCCTCGGTTTCGACATTATAAACCCGTCGAGCATTGTCAAGGGCTTCTTGGGTTTGCGGGCCCCATAAACCATCCACATTCCCATCATAAAAACCCGCGGCACGAAGCCGTTGTTGCAGCGATCGCACTTGTTCGGGCGAAATTTCGGGGGTTGGTGTGGGATTTGCGGCGGTGGTAGTGGGAGGGGGGGCTGGTGCTGCCGCAGGAGGGGCGGTAACGATGGGTTGCGCTTGCCCTAACTGGACAAAGGTACGAGGCCCGGCAATACCATCTGCCGTGAGGTTCTGGGCGCTCTGGAAGCGTTTGAGAGCATTTTCGGTAGCCCCATCGAAGCGTCCGGTAATTTCCCCTTGGTAATAACCTAAAGTCCGCAACCGTTGTTGTAGCGATCGCACTCTCGTTCCTTCACTACCGAGACCCAGATAAATCTCAGTGGGTTCTGCTGGAGTAGGAGTTGGCGTTGAAGTTGTCGCAACAGGTTGGGCTGTTCCCAATAGTGTAAAAGTCCGCGGCCCTGCAACACCATCCACCGTCAGATTTTGGGCTTGTTGAAAGCGCATTAATGCTTCTTTCGTATTCGCATCAAATACTCCCGTAATCTCACCTTTGTAGTAGCCTAAAGTCCGCAACCGTTGTTGTAGCGATCGCACTCTCGTTCCTCGGCTACCCTGTTGGAGATAAATTACTTCGCTTTCCGGTGGGGGAGTTTGCGCGATCGCGTTATTGCGGGGAACTTCACCCCCCACAGCAGGTAACAAAGCTTGGGTTTTGGGGCCTACTACCCCATCCATCGTCAAACCCCCCGCTTGCTGAAAAGCTTTGACGGCATTTTCGGTATTCGCATCAAACACTCCATTAGCCGCATAATTATAAAATCCGGCAACGCCCAGTTGTTCTTGAATGACCCGTACCGCGTCTCCTTGAGAACCCCGTCGCCAACTTCTGGTCGAAGCCGTATTTGCCGCCGTTGTATTTTGTAAAGCGGCTTGAGTTTGTGTCCCCACGCGACCATCTGCGGCTAAATTCTGGGCTTTCTGGAAGCGTATCACTGCCCCTTCGGTAATCGGCCCGAAATACCCCGTCGCCGTAGCATTAAAGTAGCCTAATTCTTGTAAGCGAGTTTGTACAGCTTTGACTTGGACACCGCGATCGCCTAATTTTAGAATCGCGATCGCTTCATTTGCCACACCCATCACACTCAAAGCCACCAACCCACTCAACAGCATCACAGCACTAGGTTTTCCGGCTTGTGATACCGCTACATCTTCGTCTGTCTCATAAGCCAAGGCAATTTGAGAATATGCAAGGCTTTCCATAATATCCTTCCCTTCCCTCTCGATAACGCCAGTTTAGCTCAAGTTTTGTGATTAGTTGTTGGTTGTTGGTTGTTGGTTGTTGGTTGTTGGTTGTTGGTTGTTGGTTGTTTGTAGGGAACAGGGAATAGGGAATAGATTGTCCAAATCCCTTAATTGGT
>JAWQFT010000152.1:0-12259 GCA_035968055.1 Jaaginema sp. PMC 1080.18
ATATCAATCTCATTAATAAAAATTAACGCTTTTTGAGGAGCAGTTAAACTCAAAATATCCTCAATAAAACGATTTAACTTTAGGCTTGACAGCAGCGCTCTGCCCTCGTTTAGCTAATGGGAAAGAATGCAGAATTCTCACCCATAAAGACAACTTCTCCATCTGGCAAGTCTTTCCTAATTTCAAACCAATTGAGTTATGTTAGTAAAATATTTGAGTTAAAATTCCCCCTCATTGCTCCATAACTTCTCAGCTTATGTCAGAATCCCACCAGAATTATTACCAAATATTAAAAATATCTCCCAACGCTACTGTTGCCGAAATTAAAACAGCATTTCGTCGATTAGCCAGACAATATCACCCCGATCTTCACCCAGAGAATACCCAAGCCCAAGAGCAGTTTCAACAAATCTGCGAAGCTTACGAAATACTCCTATTACAAGTTCAACAAAACTCAGGCGATCGCCCTGTTTCTCCCCCATCTTCTCATCAAGATGCGTATGATTATTACATAAAAGGGGTTAAGCAGGGTTTAAGAAATGCTTACAATCAAGCGATCGCCCACTACACTAAAGCCATTGAATTGCGACCGCAATTTGTCGAAGCTTATCTGCGCCGGGGCGAATTATACTATCGTTTAGGAGACGATCGCGCCGTCCTCGCGGATTGCAACAGCGCGATCGCCCTCGATCCCCAGTATGCCGATCCCTACTATTATCTTGCCAGAGCGCGGCATCGCCTCGGTTACGCCCAAGCTGCCCTCGAAGCCTATAATCGTACCTTAGAACTCGATCCCGACAATGCTACAGCTTTTTATCATCGCGGTGTGGTACAACATGACCTAGGCGATCGCCCCCAAGCCATTGCAGATATACAAACCGCAGCCCGACTCTTTCAACAACACCAAGATCGTAGCGGCTATCGTCTAGCCCAAGATACCCTCAATCAAATTAAAAGTGGATTTTCCCGCAAAATTCAGCACCGCAGCGCTCGCTTTCTGCGTCACAGCCGCCAAAAGTTAAGCTGGAGCGCTCGAACTTTGATTTTGACTCTTTTTGACCCCGGACGCAAATTAGCCTTAGTCTGGGAGCAGCTACAGCCCTCGGAAGCCATGTTTTTAGGATTATCTTGGGGCGCGATCGCCATTTTCATTTTTACCCTAGGGAGCTATGGTTGGCGCGATAGCTTCAATTTCGCTTGGTTTAATGCTTTTTTAAGCGCTTGCGTTCCCTTTGCCAGTTTAGTGCTGCTCAACGCTGCCGTGCGCGCTTTAACGGGACAAAGCGGCAGTTGGGAAAGCGATATTTTCTTAGGAGGTGCAACAGTCATGCCCTTAAGCTTCCTCGCTTTAGGAAGTGGTTTTTCCCCCTTACTCGGAATGCCTATTATCATTATTCTAACTGTCAGTACCCTTTCTTACACCAGTTTAATTATTTACAGTGGTTTAACACAGATTAGCCGCATCGACGAAGCGATCGCCGCTTTTTGGGTATCTGTATTTTTCCTGATAACCAGTTGGTTGAGTTACAGCATTTGGTCTTCTCTATTTTTGAGTCAATGATCCAGCGAGTAAAATTGAATTTGGAATAAAAGGCGATCGCTCGTTAAAATATTGTCAGCCATTGCAGCCTTACCACCAAAATCAATTATTTAGGACACAAATATTCATGAGTACGAGACATTCATCCCCCCGATGGGCGATGGCCGCCTCGCCCACCACAGCGCCCAGTACCCTCAAAAAAGTTGTTCGCAGACCCTACCCCAACTACAAAGTTATTGTCTTGAACGACGATTTTAATACTTTTCAGCACGTTGCTGAATGTTTGATGAAATATATTCCCAACATGACCAGCGATCTCGCTTGGGATTTAACCCATCAAGTCCATAATGAAGGTCAAGCGATTGTCTGGGTCGGCCCCCAAGAACCCGCAGAACTCTATCACCAACAACTCAGTCGCGCGGACTTGACCATGGCCCCCTTGGAGGCAGCGTAAACTCATGGGTCGCTCTAAATCCAAAAATGGCAGATTAGTCTGGAATCACTCAACACATCTTTCTGGGTTAATTCCCGTGTTAGAGCGACTCTTGCAACACGACGGCATTCATACCGTAACTCCCGGAGTCCTCAGTCGCGCTAGGGGTCACATTCCCCAAATGAAACTCCGGGTTTCCGTTCCCCTGCGAGGCGGTTATAAAATCATTGCGCGTCAAGGTAAAACCGTCCAAGAAGTCTTTGTGGTTACGGATTTAAGCCAAACTCAGCTAGAACAGGCGATCGCAGTGTGCTTAGAAAGTTAGTCAAACGGCGGTCTTCTAAAATCATTTCCCTGGTGATCTGGGTTTGCACAGATAAAGCTTGCCGCAACCCCAACAGCGCCCCCTCTGAGTCGCCATTCAAGGCGCAACAACAGGCGTATTCGTACCAAACGCGGTCGTCCCCATCGTCTAGGGCTAAGGCTTGCTCGTAGCTCTTGAGCGCCCCTTGCCAGCGACCGAGTTGTTGGAGGAGGTTAGCTTTTTGATACAACGCCCAATAATCTTGGGGTTTGAGGGCGATCGCCTGATTGTAACTGGTTAGCGCCGCCTTCAGTTTACCCCAACCGCGCAAAGCATCGCCGCGACGGTACCACAGCCAATAATCTTGCGATCGCGTCTCTAACAAAGCATCATAACAAGCGATCGCTGCCCCATAACGTCCCAAACCCCGCAACGCCTCTCCCCGACGATAAGCACTCCAATAATCATCAGGACGCAACGCCAAAGCCCGCTCAAAACACCCCAACGCTCGCTCGTTTTCCTGTAACTCTCTCAACGCCACATAGCCCTGAGCGTACCATGCCCAGTAGGATTGAGGTTCGAGTTGCGTTGCTTTTTCGTAAGACGCGATCGCTTCTATCGACCAGCCCAAATTTTCTAACACCACCCCTCGTTCGTACCAAGTTCGGTAATTTTGAGGATGAGCAACCACCGCGCGATCGTAATACGCTAAAGCTTCGTGATATGCTCCCTTATCTAGAAAGCGTTTGCCTAACTCCGACCAATCGCGATCGCGCTCGGTTAAACTTTCTAGCAAATCGATTGGTGCTGTCATAGAGGTTCAGGGAAACGTTTTTCCGATAGTGTACTGGCTTTTTAAATTAAGTTTCCGACAAACTTTGCTGTAGAACCATACTTTCCTTCAAAACCAATAACTAATAACCAATAACTAATCACAAAAAACCAGTCAATTATCCGGTAAACGCGACCGTGATAGTGCTAACAACTGAAATCACCACTTCAGCAAATTAAACTGCTCCATATCAATCGTGTCGCGGTTGCGGTAAATCGCCAAAATAATCGCCAAACCCACAGCAGCTTCAGCCGCAGCCACCGTAATCACAAACACCGTAAACACCTGACCTTTAATTGTACCGGGGTCTAAAAAATTAGAAAATCCCATCAAATTCAGGTTAACCGCATTCAGCAACAACTCCACCGACATCAAAACCCGCACCGCATTGCGGCTATTAATCAAACCATAAATGCCGATACAAAACAAAGCCGCCGCCAATAACAGAAAATACTCTAATTGTAGTTGCATCAATTCTCCTTCTAAAAATAGCTTGAAACCGCTTCCTTAATCTCGTTGATTCGGCGAATTTGCAGTCAACTCGCGGGGACGTTCGGGCAAACGCCACACCGTAGACAAAGGCTGACCTGGACTTGCCGATTCTACATCCGGGATAAAATCGCGACGAGCAATAATAATCGCCCCAATCATTGCCATCAGCAACAACACCGAAGCCAACTCAAAGGGTAATAGATAATCGCTAAAAAAGTGCTTGCCAATCAAAATCAAAGTGCTTTCAGGAGACGCAATCGGAGCAGCCAAATGCCAAGGCGTTGCCAACACCATTGTACCGAGAAGGGCAAACAAGCCCACACAAACAACTGCCGTCGCACCTTGACGAATCCAGCGACGAGATACAGGCTTAAAAGCCTCTTTTTTGTTCACTAACATAATCGCGAACAAAATCAAGACATTAACCGCTCCAACATAAATCAAGATTTGCGCTGCTGCCACAAAATCCGCATTGAGGAGAATATATAACCCCGAAATACTAATAAACACCCCACCCAACAAAAAGGCAGAGTAGACAATTTTCTCAAACAAAACCACACCCAAAGCCGCACTTAGCATTAATACGGCCAGGATACCAAACGAAACAATTTGAACGCCTTCAGCTAAATTCACGCTTTTTCGACTCCTTCTTTTGCTGCAAAAATGATGACCGCGATCGCCCCCAAAGTCAATCTTTCCTCACCCCCAACTCCAGCCAGGGCGAGAAATCCCCGCCCTCTTAACTCCTTATTGAGCCGCTTCCGCTTTATCTTTAGCGCTGTCTGACGGGGCTGGAGTCGCCTCGATAATATCCTGTGGGAATTGACCGGGCCGCGGCGCACCTGGGGGCAAATCGTGGCCATCTGAAACCCCTTTCGGCAAATAAGCAAACTCGCGCAACGGCGTAACCATCGGGTCTTGAGTCACTTTGTACGGCAAACGACCCAATGCCACATTATCAAAGTTCAAATCATGACGGTCATAAGTCGAGAGTTCGTACTCCTCCGTCATGGATAAACAATTGGTCGGGCAATATTCCACGCAATTGCCGCAGAAAATACACACCCCAAAATCAATACTGTAGTGATTGAGCTTTTTCTTCTTCGCCCCCTTATCAAACTCCCAATCTACTACCGGGAGGTTAATCGGGCAAACTCGCACGCAAACTTCACAGGCAATACACTTATCAAACTCGAAGTGAATGCGACCGCGAAAGCGCTCCGAAGGAATCAGCTTTTCGTAAGGATACTGAACCGTCACCGGACGACGCTGCATATGGTCGAAGGTCACAGACAAGCCTTGACCAATATATTTAGCCGCTTGGACTGTGCCTTTGGCATAATCGCCGACTTGTTGCAAAAATTTAAACATAGTTGACTTGAAAAATCACGACACAAAGTAAGGTCTAGCAAAGGCATTGATTTAGCCGCCGAAAGCCACCGGAAATGCCAGTTTCAAAGCCGCAGTCAGTAACAAATTGACCAAAGAAACAGGCAGCAAAAACTTCCAACCTAAATCGAGCAGTTGGTCGATGCGGACGCGGGGAACTGTCCAGCGCATGAGAATGGCAATGAAGATCAAAAAGTAAGTTTTAAGAATCGTCATGATAATGCCCAAAGAAGCCGTGACGATTTGCAGCCACCCGGTATTCTCGCTAGTCCCCAACCAACCGGCAAGACGGTCTAAAGGAATGGGAAAATCCCAACCGCCAAGATACAACACGGCAAAAATAACCGAAGATAGCACTAAGTTGACGTAAGACCCGATGTAGAACAAGCCAAATTTCATCCCCGTGTATTCGGTTTGATAACCAGCAACTAATTCTTCTTCGGCTTCGGGTAAGTCAAAGGGGAGGCGTTCGCATTCAGCCAAAGCTGCAATCCAGAAGATCAAAAAGCCAACGGGTTGTCTCCAGATGTTCCAACCGAGAATGCCGTAACCCGATTGTTGTTCGACAATATCGATGGTGCTGAGGCTATTGGACATCATCACGATGGCCAGTACAGCCAAAGCTAGGGGAATTTCGTAGCTAATGGCTTGGGCTGCGGCTCGCAACCCTCCCAACAAGGAGTATTTGTTGTTGGAGGCATAACCGGACATCAGCAAGCCAATGGGGGCAATACTGGATAAAGAAATCCAGATGAAGATGCCGACATTGAGGTCGGAGATTACCAGGTTTTGGCCGAAAGGCACGATGAGATAGGACAAAAAGACGGGGATTACCACTAAAATCGGCCCCAAGGTAAACAAAAGGGGGTCGGATTTGGTGGGGATGATGTCTTCTTTGAAGACGAGTTTTAAGCCATCAGCGACGGGTTGCAGTACCCCTAAAGGCCCGGCAAATTCAGGGCCGATACGTTGTTGAGCGGCAGCAGAAATTTTGCGTTCGAGCCAAACCACTACCAAAACGCCCACGGTTGCCCCGATAATCACGAGGGTCATGGGTAAGGGAATCCACATCGTTTTGGCAAGGCTAAGGGGTATCCCTAGATCGGTGAGGGATTCGATAAAAGTTCCTTGTAGATCGATGCCTGAATTCATTGATTTTGATCGCGTAAAAAAGTTTTGAACAGGGCGTTCAGCAAGTTGTGCATCTTGTGTACCTGGGTTGTGAAGGTAATTTGTATGAAGTTTCTTTGCTGATTCTGCTTAACAGTATATCGTTCGAGGTTTCTTCCCTCGAAGGCTAAGGTGATAAATCTTTGAAGACGACTTAGAATCAGCAATTTGGAGATTGGGATAAGCTAGAAGGTGAAAGTGTTAAGAATAGTAACAATTTAAGGTTATAACAACGTGAAGGTTTTTTTTGCCCTCGATAGAGATAGACAGCGCAATCTGTTGTTGTTGTTTGGTTCGGGTTTGTTGTTTTGGCTGAGTATTACTTCTCTGCTGCCCGTTTTACCCGCTTATGTCCAGTATGTGAGTCCGGGGGATATGGTGCTGCAAGGTTGGGGATGGAATTTGTTTTTGTCGGTGGAGTCCCAAGTGGGCTTGGTGATGGGTTGCTTTGCGTTGGGTTTGTTGGTGTTTCGCAGTCCTTTGGGGCAGTTAGCGGATCGTCGGGGACGGAAGTGGGCGATTACGATCGGGGCGGTGGTTGTGGGGGCAGCACCGTTGGGGTATATATATACCGAGTCGATTCCTTTGTTGATGGCTTTGCGGGCTTTTCACGGCATTAGTATTGCGGCGTTTACGACGGGTTACAGTGCTTTGGTGGTGGATTTGTCTCCGGTGCAGTATCGGGGGCAGTTGCTTGGCTATATGAGCTTGGTCACGCCGATTGGGATGTCGATCGGCCCGGCGGTGGGGGGCTATATGTCGGAGTCTGGGGGCTATCGGTTGTTGTTTTTTGTGGCGGCGATCGCGGGTTTTTTGGCTTTGTTTTTGGCTAGTTGGGTACAAGAGGATTTTCAAGCCCCGGTAGGCGATCGCGCTTTTCAATCTGCGCCTAAAGGTCGTTTTTGGCAGATACTCAAAAGTCGTTCTTTGGGAATTCCGGCGGTTGTTATGTTGTTGGTGGGGTTGTTATTCGGGACGCTGACTACGTTTTTGCCGTTGTATTTTCGAGCCAGTGGGGTGGATTTGAATATTGGCTTGTTTTATACGGGGGCGGCGATCGCGAGTTTTTTGGTACGTTTGTTAACTGGTACTGCGTCGGATCGCTACGGTCGCGGTGTGTTTATCTCGCTGAGTTTGGCTTGTTATGGCGTGTCGATGATTTTGTTGGCGATCGCCCAGACAGGTGTCACATTTTTGGGGGCGGCGATCTTGGAAGGCTGCGGTGGGGGTATCTTGATCCCGATGGCGATCGCGTTGATGTCAGACCGCTCTTATTCCCACGAACGGGGCTTAGTTTATGCCATCTGTATTGGCGGCTTCGATTTGGGGATCGCTCTAGCTGGCCCGGGTTTGGGTTTTCTGGCGAATAGTATTGGCTATCGCGGTTTGTACGGATTAGCTTCGAGTTTCGCTTGGCTGGCGTTACTGGTTTTTATGACCCAAGGAGGCAAAAATTTGCTGCACTCTTGGCGATTTGCGACGGGACGGGCTAAGGATTGTTTTGCGGTGAAATAGGGATTACTCCGGGTTGTCTACTGACCAAATTTTCAAGGTCATATCGTTACTTGCACTGACGATTTCCCCATTGTTCGGATGAAACGCAACGGCATAGACCGTTGAAGAATGCTCGTCATAAGTGCAGATTTCTTGGCCAGTTTTTGCCTGCCAAAGTTTGACGGTTTTATCGCTACTACCGCTAACCAATTTTTGACCGTCGGGGCTATAGGCGATCGCGTTAACGGCTTTGCTATGACCGACAATCGAGCGAATTTTCCGCCCTGACTTGGCTTGCCATAGTTTCAGGGATTTATCGCTGTTTGCCGTCGCGATCGCTTTACCTTCCGGGTCAAACTGAATGGCTAAAAGTTCGGTATTCAAACCCCGACAAAAGCGATGGGGAGATTTCGTCAAAGACCACAAACCCAACATCGCGTCGCAACCCCCACTGGCTACAACGGCTTCCTGGGGATGAAATGCCAAAGCCGCAACCATATCAGTATGATTGGTCAATATTTCCGGTTTTTGCCCCGGTATAAACTGAAATAAGCCTTTTTTAAGGGGCCATAAACGAATCGTTGTATCGCGGCTACCACTAGCGAGAGTTTTGCCATCGGGACTAAAGGCGATCGCGCTTACAATATCATCATGACCCGTCAAAGTGCGAATTTCTGTCCCCGATTCTACACTCCACAACTTAATCGTTTTATCACCACTCCCACTCGCCACCATCTCTCCATCGGGACTAAAAGCCACAGCTAACACACCGCTTTGATGTCCCTCCAGAGTCAAAACCGCCTCTCCCGTTTGCCAACGCCAAATCTTCACGGTTTTATCGCTACTGCCACTGACAATATACTCCCCGTCGGGACTCACCGCTAAACACCGCACCCCACCACTATGTCCCTCCAAAGTCCGCAGACACCGAGACTTCGGGGACGCAGGATGGGCTTTGCTGACAACCGTCGCTTGATAAAGTTCTTGGGGATTTGGCAAAACTTGGGGCTGATTTTGCGGCGAAATTGCGGCTTTGCGGACGATTTTCGCTCTACCTTGGGATTTTAGAGCTTGGACGACTTCCTCAACCGATTGATAGCGATTCTCAATCTCTGGTTCGAGCATTCGATTTAAAGTATTTTCTAGGGTAGGGCTGAGGCGAATTCCTTGCTGATTTAGGGCTTCTCGCCATTGCCACTGCTTCGTTTTAAAATCAAATAAATCTCCAGGATCGACCCCAGTGAGTAAATGGACGCAAGTCGCCGCTAGAGCGTACAAATCGCTGGCAGGATAAGCTTCCCCATAAGAAAGCTGTTCGGGAGGCGCATATCCCATCGTCCCGGCGGTTGTTCCCCCCGCATTCATGGTACTGGTGAGTTGCTTGGAGATGCCAAAGTCAATCAACACCAAACTACCTTTTTTCGCCCCTCCTGGTGCTGCTTCCAGTCGTCGCATAATGTTGTCCGGTTTGATGTCGCGATGAATCACCCCTCGTTTATGGATGTAGTGCAGAACTGAGAGTAATTGTTTCAGCAGTTGGTAGATTTTGGCTTCGCTGAAATTGCCCGCTTGACTCAGTTCTTGATTGAGGTTAATACCGTGGACGTATTCTTGCAAAAAATACAAACGTCTTTCTTGTTCGAGATATGCCAGCAAGCGGGGAATCTGCGGACAACCATCCCCCAAACGGTCTAAGGCTTCGGCTTCTCGGTTAAAGAGTTCGAGGGCTTTGTTATAGGTTTCGGGGTCGTTTTGCAGTTTGGCGGAGGGGGAGAATTGTTTAATCACACAGCGTCGCTTGGAGGGGGTGTCTTCGTCTACGGCGAGGTAGTTGCGACCCATTCCCCCTGCCCCCAGGAATTTGAGGCTACGGTAGCGGTTTTTGAGTAACATTTTTGTCCCGCAGCTTTGGCAGTTGGTTGTATCATCGGGGTTGCGAGGTTCGGAGCAGTTGGGGTTTAGGCAGTAACTCATGGCATCAGCAGTGAGGAGATATATCCTAAAATTATCTTCGAGATCGCCTTTGTTGCAAATCTTTCTGCCACGCAAACAGTTAATTAGTTGTTAGTTTATTTACTGTTCTGTTCTCCTTTGGCAAATGATGTACGATAGAACAAGTGTACTTCAAATATCTAAAGGAGAAAAATTGCCCATGCCGAACAAGCTTGATGAGTTGGGAGCAATGAACGCTATTTCAGTAGAAATTACTTTGGGTCAAGCAGTAATTAATGCTTATATGCTTCCTAGCGGTGAGAAACGTCTTGGTATCGAGAATGTAGGTTTAGCTTTGGGCTATTCTGAGCAATTCTTTTTCACGAAAACTAAACGCCAGTCTAAAACGCTACAAACTCTGAAAAACATGGGTTTTTCTGGTGAATATATCTGGGTTCAAACTACTCCCGAACATAGTCAGCAAGAGCCTCTAAGAGCTAGAACGGTTGGGTTAAGAGATTTTGTCAAGTTTGTGACTCTTGAAGCCACTAAGAAGCGTAATCATAACGCTATCATTCTTCTAGCTGCTTTTGCTGAAGTTGGTATAGAACGCATTGTTGAGGATGCTTTTGCTGGACATTCTACAAATTATTTACAATACAAAATAGTCCATTATCGTAATTGGACTCACGAAGAATATGAAGAAGTTTTGGAATATAACCGGAATGAAGTTAAAGCGTTGTATCCATAGGGAACTTCTTCTGTGCTTTAGTGAAACTACTGGTGTTACACACCTCAACTCTCTTTTATCACTATCGGATAATTTCACGAAGTTACGCCATCACAGCCCACGAGTTTTCGTTGTTTGACCCCAGTTTGACGAAAGAAAGTTAATTTGTGCGATAGTCACACACCGCTAAAATGCTTACATTTGGGTGCGTTACGCTTTGCTAACGACACCCTACTGCCGTGTCAAGACACAAACAACAAATAACCAATAACCAATAACCAACAACCAACAACCAACAACAAATAACCAATTAGATAATTTCGTAATCTACTGCCAAAATCCCAGCTAAGATAGGCTTAATGAGGTTTTGGACGACTTTTTGATGTTCGGGGTGGGGTTGGTAGGCTTCGAGGGCAGCGCGATCGCGAAATCTTACGACTAAGCCGTATTCAAAGCCTTGAGCGCGATCGCAGAAGTTTTTGCCGCAGGAAAGGTCGATAATGCCGGGGATTTGGTTTTTGAGTCCTTTTAATCCGGTTATAACTGCTTCAATTTGTTCTGGGGTGGCGGTTTCTTGCCATTGAAATAAAACGATATGCTCAATCATGGGGTGACGGTAGATAATTTTTCTGCAATTCTATTGTTAAATTAAGCGGTGGGAGTTGACAAAAGTTGTTTTAAAATTTGGGCTAATTGGGTGGCTGCTCCAGTTTGACCGCGTACTTGGGCGAGAGCGGCTTTGATTTTTGCTAGTTTTTCGGGGTTTTCGAGGTAATCTTCGATATCTTGAGCAATTTTTTCGGGTTGCAAGTTGCCGAGATATTCGGGGACGATTTCTTTGCCAGCCCAAAGATTCGGCCAAGCAAATAAGCGATGGGAACGCTGCAAGGACGATACGATCGCGGTATTGATAATTTTAGCCAAAGGTGTGCCAATACCAGGGAGATTGACGAGAATGCCGGGTAAGCCGTCCCAAGCCCTCATGTTGTCGATGTTTTGCGTGGGAATCATCACCAACATGGGAACGCCGAGTGCGCCTAATTCGGCGGTATTTGCCCCTAGGGTGGTCACGCAAAGGGAACATTGCACTAAGCTGTCATAAGCGGGAAATTGCTGAATTAGCTCGATTTTTGTCCCGGTTTCGGTTTGCAAGTAAGTTCGATTGTCGGGGGATTGAACCATTTGGGCGCTAATATTACCCATCGAGGCGATCGCGCTATTATATTTGCGATCGCCGTATTGCGCGAGGGTTTCGAGGGTGAGGGTGGGTGCAACCGGGAGGATAAAGCGGGTTTGGGGGCGTTTTTTGTGGAGGTGAGAGGCGATCGCGCAAACTAGGGGAACGCCTAATTTAAGCTTAAATCCTTTCGATCCGGGTAATAAGCCGATAATTTCGGTTTCTGAGTTGTGTTGCTGGCTGTAGCGTCCGGCTTCGTTCATTAAGTCCCCGACAATCTTGGCTTTGCTTCGATAACGTGGGGGGATTTGCTGCAACACTTTCTCGTTCATGACTCCGTAAGCGTCAATCCAGCGATACCAACGGGCTTCCCACTCGGCATAAATTAAGCTTTTGTAACCGAGGCGTTTGGCGATAATGGCAACAAAGGCTTGATCTCCTCCTAGAAAGATTACCGCACCTTGTTCGCGCCAATCCCAATTTTCGGCGGTTTTGCCCGACAGCAAAAACTTGAAAAAATGTTTTGCACCTTGAACGCGATCCACTTCGGGGTATGATAGGGCGATCGCGTCTTCTTTTCCTGTGGCGTTGGGACAAGGAGCAAGCAGCACCGAAATCCTTAAAACATCGCGATTTTGACCGATTTGCTGCCGAATTTCCTTGACCACGGGTCTAACCCAGGTGGTAATTTCTCCAGGGCCATTCGCCAAAATTAAGATGTCTTGGGGGGTTTCCATAAATTTAATTAATACCAATACAAATGTGT
>JAWQFT010000153.1:0-12120 GCA_035968055.1 Jaaginema sp. PMC 1080.18
ATGGTCAACGTTATTATCCCGAAAAAAAGCACCAGGAGACTGAAGTTCTGTCGCTCCAACAGTCTGTAAAGTAGTATTTTGATAGCCTTCTAAACGCTGACAAGTCCAACCAGCATCTCCATCGAAAGTACAATCAATGCCGACTACTGCTGTTGGCATATAACGGTTATAGATTCCTGTAGTTGCCTGATAAGATTCATTCAAATATGTATCTGGCATAATTTGACTACAATCATATCCAGCTTCGCACTCTCTTCCAGACTGTATCAACCACCTTGCACTGCCATCCGCATTTAAGCATCCAGCCGCATAGTTAAGAGATGTGTACGACATATTGCCATAACCATAAATCCACTCTAAGGATTTCCCCGTGCTACAGGTATACCAATTAGTTGTTGTAATAACCCTAACAGAAGCAATACTTCCTGCCTTTGAGGGTAAAGCAAAGGTCATAGCGGCACTGAAGAATACTAGAAATGAAGAAATAATACGGTAGTTCATGACTTAGAAATTTCTCTGAGAATAGTAGTACGGGAATTAAGAAAAAAGGCTTTTTTTGGTCTTATGGGTATCTCAAAAAATTAAGCTTTCGATACTCCAACAGATTTATTGTTCCGAATATCGTGTGCCACAGGCATAATCGTAAACAACATACGAGCTATAGTTGGCACGAGATGGAGGGGACTGCGGATCGATTTCATGAGTGAGGTCGCGAACGTACCGATTAGAAAATGTCACTGATAAGTTGCGACAATTCACAGACCATTCTGTACGCAGCTTTCCTTTAGCTTTAGCTTCTTGCTGACACGATTCAAGGCGTTCTGGCGGAGATTGCCGACATAGTTCAAAGCTGGTTACTTCTACATCGGTTAGTGTAATAACAGTTACGTTGTTGCTTCCCATTCCGGCAGTTGCCACAACGTTCATTCCACCTCTTAAGGTGTCAAGAAATTCTTGGGTTTGTCCAGGTTGTGGCACAAGTACCCCCCCTGCCGCGATCGCTATTCCCAAAGTTATGCCTAAAATAATTTTTCGATATTTCATCCGTTATAAACCTCATTCAGATATTAATCTTCAAGCTAAGGTATGGGTGACTCATTCGCCATAGAAACAGCAATGTCAATAATTTCTTGACGACTTTCATTTAAGATTAACGGTAAGCTTACAATATACTTCTGGTTATCTTGTTCCCACAAAATTACTGCATAAGGAAGACTTGACGCACCACCGGGATCGAAATGATAATATTGACCTCTTACGCCTTCTCTTAAAGTAATTGGTGCTTGTCCAATTAAAGGAGTTCTCAACAAATTGTCTAAATAGCTATTAGCATAGCCTTCTGCAAAAGTACCTAAATAGCCCATTTGACAAAACCGAGATTGACAACCCACTTCAGTCTGTAGATTAACTCTAAATGCTCCAGGTTCCGAATTAGCTTCTGCATAAAGTTGAATTTTGCCTCTGATACCATGAAAGTTCACATTGGCAGGTAAACGCATCACCATTCCTTTTGGTATTAAGGTTTCTGCGTTATTCACAACAGCGGAAAATATTGGGTCTGGTCTGGCAAAGCTAGTCGCTGTCACTAAGATAATGCTAAGACTCAGCACTGTATTAGCTACTGGCTGAATTAATTTGCTGATTTTCATTTTTTTAAAGCAAAACAAAATTTATAGTAAATTCGATTATTTTTTGTCATTAATAAGTTTGTTTTGCATAGCATACAAAATCTAATCAAAAAGAATAACCGTAAAATTACGGATTTCTTAAAACTCAAAAGATACACAAAGAATCAATCAAAACTAATGAATTTCTGAATTGACAATTAGAATCTAATTTAGTAACAATTTGATTAGGTCAAAAATAATCTACTTAAATAAAATGCCACGATAGTTCAAATCGTCAATATTAATATTGAGTCGTAATTCTATGAAAATCCACTCTTTTATTTTTAATTTTGGCTTAACGACATTTTCAATCGTTTCCAGCTTAATCATTTCTACTTCAGAATATGCCCAAGCTGAAACTGATGTTTATGTTGATGAAAATTGTAATTATAGTAATTTCAGATGAGACATGAAAAAGCATCATACTTTTCAATAGGGGGAAAATCCCATAACTTCCACTTGGCTAAAGCTTCAAATAAGCGAGTCATTAATTTGAATTTTTTGCAGAAGCGATAGCACCTCCTCAACAAATTTTTGAGAGAAAGCCAAACCGCTTCAATAGGATTTTCTTCAGGAGCATAAGGAGCTAATCGATGACAAGTAATTCGCCAATTGTCGGGTGTTAGTCCTTGATTCACTGACTCTAAGAAATCTCTCATTTCTTGACCTCGATGATAAGGTACACCATCCCAAAAGATTTGAATTTTTTGTTGAGGATGTAATTTCATCAATTCTTTTAAAAAACTGATAGTAGACTTTCCATTTCCTTGAGGATAGGCTCGGAGGACAAGTTCAGGGTTAGTTAAATTCAAAGCTCCATAATAAGTTTGACGATTCTTTTCATTTTTCAAAGGGATTTTTAATCTTTCTTTACTCTTTCCCCAACCGTGATGAATCAAGTCTCCTTCTAACAAGTGAACTTCATCGATAGCATAGACAACGACTTGCCCTGACTCAATTTCAGCCTTCCTTTGCGTGAGGTATGATTGAATTTCTTCATTCCTCTTTTTGACTATTTCTGAGTCTTGGCGTGGATTCTTTTTTTGCGCTTTTTGCCAAGTGATTCGGGCTTCTGACATCAAGTTATAGTAACTTGTCAGGGATTGAAAACTGACATCATATTCTTGAACTAAATAGCATTCTAGTTCGGACAAGTCCCAATATTCCTGTTGATGTAGCCAAGCTATTGTCGCTTCTTTTTCTGGGAGACTTAAAAAGCTTTTGCGCCCTTGATATGATAGTTTTAAGCCCTTTATGCCCGCTTCTTTAAAGCGCTTTTTCCATTTACTGACAAAACTTTTAGAGACATTTAAGGCTGAGGCGATCGCATCGTATCGCCAATCTTGTAAAGTAAATTTAACGGCTAACGCTCTTTTTAATTCTCGAGCATCTGGATTGCTTTTAATCCAATCATCTAGCTCTTGAATTTGCTGTTCTTTATCAGGGTCAGTCTTCATCCCTTTTTTTGTATAGACTAGCTCAATTTGACGCTCTTATCTGTAGCGAGGTTTACATCCCATTTGTAAATACTATATGTTTCTAATTCAGTAATCAGAAATTACCCTGAAAGTCCCTTGTTGTATTTCAACGCTATTATGCACAGTCGCCAATTCGTCGTTAATGGCAACACTTATTGGCTTTATGTTGCTAATTACGGTGATGGTTCAGCAAAATTTTGTGTTTCTAAGCCCGATTTTGTTGATACTAAATTTATTAATGCTAGTGAAATCAACGGTCAGTTTATTGAATTTATCGAACAAGAGGGTAGGAACAGTCCAATTTTTAGAGTACAAGTGCGAGAAGGTGCAAATGTAAATGTACCCTTTATCAATTACCGCTTAGATTTAAGTAATCCCGATCAACCCGTCACTACTTTTATTCGCCGAGGATGTTGTACGGGTGGAATCTAACAACTCAATGTCAGGAGAATATCATGGTTTTTCATGCTTTTGTATTAAACGGTTTGAAAAAAATTGCTTTAGGATTAGCTGTTAGTAGTTTAGGATTGGCTTTTTGGGGAGAAGCTCAAGCCAGCGAACGTTATCCTAATGAGCGAGAAATGCAGCAATTCCGAACGCAGTTTCCCCGCCGGATTCAAGAAGTTCTTTCAGGAAGTGTCAGCTACTATCTTGATGATAATCGCACCCCAGCAACAAAGCAGCAATATCAAGCTTTTGTCAATGCTTGGTCGCGTGTTAATCCGGCTATTGCTCCTTTTCTAGGAAGTTGGGTGGGGTATGAAGAAAGAGTTACAATTTATCCAACTAATACGCCGAATAAAGTTTGCATTATTGAAGGTAACGAAGAAGGTTTTACTGCTTTTACAATCGGTAGAGTTCTCAGTAATGGAGACCTTCGTACTGACAATCGTAAATTTATTATTCGCAGTGGTAATTATCTCGCTTCAGCCGGGATTTATGATAATCAAATTTATACTGGAGATTTACCATTGCACAGTCCTCGACCTCCTTTTGTACCTAGTCTTTCTACACTGGCAACGCTTAAAGAAACCCCGGCAGTTGAAAATGAAAAAAGACAAACACTGCGTCGATTTAATGCCGAAGGTTGTAAGGCACAGTTTCCAAATTGATCGATTAGCCAACTTTTACCACTCAAGGGTTAACGACAAACTTACCACGACTGTAGCCAAATATAAATGTCTTAAAAACGTCATGTGCGACTTTCTACGACAACATCAGGTATTCAGAGCATTTATCTAAACTTTCCACTTCTGGAACTCTCTGCCATCAAGAGATTGAGATAAGTCGCACATCGCGTTAAAAATTATCAAACATTGAAAACTCTAGTAAATCTCTTACCGAATCTCCAATGCTCGATCCTTCTTTTGCTTTATTGAGAACATCAAAAATATCCTCTGTTGGCGTGGTTGACGTAAAAACTTCTCGTTGTAATGTATAAAAGTGTGTGTAGACTCCCTCTGTTTCTAGTTCAGCCGTAACCATTTTAAATCCCTGTTCTCCTAAGTAGTTCAGAAATTCGTGTATGGTCTTAAGCTTAGTTGTCAACTTCTTTCCATTGACATGGAGGCTCATGATTTCGTTGGTCTTGCCACGACCTAGTAACTGCACACGAATCTGAATATATTGATAGGCACTTCTTGAAGCCATAGTGTTTACTCCAGTTATTTTGGTAATTAAAGTGTTGGAACAGTTAAATTAAACGAGATTTCAGAGGATAATGTCTCCACTTACTGGATATTTTTTAATTGTAACACCATTCCCTCTCGGTTACTCCCCCAAAAAATCGATTTTTTACCTTAGTCAATCAGTTTTTCGAGTGTTTCCCCATTTCCCCAGTATCGCAAAATCTCAACTTTCATGGGTGTTACCTGAACTTGCTTGTGCAAACTTGTTATACTCGCGATGGAGCGCAAGTAATTTAAAAAAGCAAAATCGATTGCACCACTGAAAAAATGGCCCATAAAAAAGGAACAGGTAGCACCCGTAACGGTCGCGATTCTAATGCCAAACGTTTAGGAGTCAAGCGTTATGAGGGACAGAGCGTTAAAGCTGGAAACATTCTAGTGCGTCAAAGAGGAACTAAATTTCATCCAGGGAATAACGTCGGCTGTGGCAAAGACTATACTCTGTTTACCTTAATTGACGGTATCGTTACTTTTGAACGCAAAACGAGAAGCTGTCAAAAAGTTAGTGTCTATCCTCAAAACGCTATACCGACACAAAAATCTAGAGTCTCGAAAAAACGTAAATCTAAACCTGGAAAGCCGCCAGTTGATTCGTCTCCAAAGCCATCTTTACAAACCTCTCCTCAAGATACTACTCGACAAAAACCCCAGCTTCAAATCTTAGAAACACCGCCCCTTGAGAAAGTCAATGCTCAACGAGAAGAACTTCAGCAGCAAGAAACTGCTAACGAGCAATTAAAAGAACTTAGACAAGAGTCAACACCGGATGCCTGGAATCTTCTAGAACAATGGATTTGTCAAGTTGTTTTTAATCTGGAACAATCAGATTTCGTTGAAGCTGAAGCAGTGGTTCGAGCCATCGAACTGCGTAATCCTAATGCAACAGCCAGAGAAATTGCTCGGAGCGTAATCACAAGAAGTACATGGATAGCAGCCACTACATCGGTAGCCGAAGACTTTTCTCGTTGGTGTTTTAATAACAATCAAGAAGCAGTTGGTTTGTCAATTGAGGTAAGTTTACCGGAAATTAGTAAAATATCAGCTTTGATGGTTTATCAAATCGCGGCTGCCTACAAATTAGATTTAAGGTCTCCAGAACGCAAATTAGAAGTCTTAATGGCTTTTGGTACAGCTTTAGTGGGGGATAAAGCTATTAATGCGGGTATTAACTGGCTCCAATTTGGAAACCCACTATCCATCGTTTTTAAAGCAGGTTCAAAAGCTTTGATGATTTGGGCGATAGGAAATACGGCTTGCAAACTTTATGATTATAAAGTAGAACGCCAAATTAATCCCCTAGAGTCTGGCACAGCATTTCACTTACTGCGAGAAGAAAGTCAAGCCGAGCTTGGTGATGATTACAGTGAAGAAGCAGTAGCAACAAGGATAACTATCGAAATTGAACAAGCTCAAGTTGCTTTGCCAGAAGCAGAAATTGTCTGTGATTCAATTTCAATGAATGTTTCTAATTCGAGGAGTGCCTCGGATACAATTAGTACCTCCGACTCGATTAGCTCGAATAATCTATCTGAAACGAGGGCTAATCCTCCAAATTCCAACACAGAAATAGACAATCAAGTTGCCTACATTCAGAATATAGGTTGCTCCCATCGACTCTGCGACCTAATTTCTCTAGCTCAATATTCCTATCATCCTCATAGCTTCGTCAGGCGAGAAGTAGCAGCAGCGATGGGTGCGATCGCGTCAAACCAAACAGTCAGAAGTGAAATCTTAAACATAATTCCCATATTAGGAAAATTAAGTCAAGATTCAGACAGTCAAGTTCGCCAAGTTGCCGTTCAAAGTCTAGGTCAAATTAAATCGCCTCAAGTTATCCCCTATATTCAAGCGGCGCTGCGGGATAGTGATAGTGAAGTCGTTTTGACGGCTAGTAAAACCATGAATGATTTGAAAACTTATCGTTTACCTCAGTCCAAAACCGTCAAAACAAGTAAGCCCAAACCGAAACAAACTTAATGACTGATACGTTTGAGTCAGTATTGGTTGAAGCGTATCAGCATAACCCAAGCGTGAAATTTCCCCCAACTTCCCGCTTACACTAAAAGAAAAGAGTCACGAGTTGCCCCATGCTCCAGTCGGTCTTTACTACCTGTATTCCCAAAGCTGAAATTCAAAGCGGAGAACTGGCTCAAGAAATATTTGCCGCCAAAATTCGCCCTGTGGTCGAAGGAAAAGCACCCCCGGTTTACCAAGATGCCAATAAATTCTTCGCCAGTACCTTTCCCACCAATGGCATCAAAACCCTAATTCGCGAAGTTTTTGGGCGATTAACCCAATCCAGCGCCGGATCCCCCGTCATTCGCCTTGAAACCAGCTTTGGGGGTGGTAAAACCCACGACGAAATCGCCTTGTGGCACATCTGCAAACAAGGTCGCTCCATTACCAAACTAGACCGCTTCACTGACCTAACGCATATCCCGGAATACACCACCCAAGTTGCCGCCATTGACGGACGAGACTTAGACCCAGAAAACGGGATTTATCATGCCGATTGCGGTCTCACCACCTACACCCTTTGGGGAGAAATCGCTTATCAAGTCGGCGGGATTCGAGGCTATGAACTCCTCAAAAAATCCGATGAAAGCGGTCTCAGTCCCGGTACATCTGTCCTCGAACGCTTAATGGAAGGACAACCCACCGTCATTATCCTCGATGAAATCGCCCGTCATCTGCGAGTCGCTCAAGCCAAACCCGTAGGGAATGGTCAAAGTAACCTATCCAAACAAGTGGTAGCCTTCCTGTTTTCCTTGATGGATTTAGCCGCTTCGTCTAACCATATTGTTTTTGTATACTCTTTGGCTTCGGCTTCAGATACCTTCAGCGAAGAAACCACCGAACTAATCGAAGCCATCCGAGCTTCGGCTCGACAAGAAAGGGTATTAAGTCCTTCAACCGATGTAGAAATCTACAACATCGTCAAACAGCGAATGTTTGAAAGTGTTTCTGAGGATGCCGCGCAAGCCGCAGCCCGCGAATACCTGAGCGCTTATCGAGGCGCACGCATCGACCTTCCCGATGGTTGCAAAGATGCCTCCTATGTTCAAGCCCTTGAAAACAGTTATCCCTTTCACCCGGAACTGTTTAACCTCCTCACCAAAAAAATCGCTTCTATCCCAGAATTTCAACGCACGCGGGGGGCATTGCGTTTATTTGGCTTAGTGGTTAAGCACTTGTGGCAAGATACCTCCTCTCCCATCCCCCTGATTCACAGCCATCACATTCCCGTGGGGCTAGAAAACCGCGTGACCGACGAACTCACCTCCCGCCTCAAACGCCCTCTGATGCAAAATCCCATTCGAGCCGATATTTATAATGTCGATGGCCGGGAAGCTTATGCTCAAGTTCAAGACCAACAATGGATAGCCGCCGATAAGCCGCCCTTTGCCACTTGGGTTGCTCGAACCATCTTCCTTCATTCTCTTACCCAAGGGGTTTCTTCGGGAATTCGTCGCCCAGAATTAAACCTTTCCTTGTTGACTCCAGGGCTAGAAATTGGCTTTGTCCAACAAGTTTTGGACAGCTTAACGAAGGTGGCGTGGTATCTCGACCTCGACCCGGTAACATCTATTGCCCGTTTTAAAGAAGAACCTTCAATTAATAAAATTATTAGTGAAGAAACCGAACAAGTTGGCAAATTAGAAGCCAAAGAAGAACTCCGAGGCCGCCGCGACAGTATCTTTGCGACCAAGCAGTTTCGGTTAGTTGCAGCTCCAAGTTCAGCTTCGGATGTGGATGATGTTCCCGACTCCCTGGCTTTGTGCATCATTGATTTTGACGAAGCCACGGTAACTTCTTCCCAAGACCCTCCCCCCGCAATTATCGAGCAAATTTTTAATAATACCGGGGAATCGGGTAAGTTTCGTACCTTTCGCAACCGTTTACTCTTTTTGGTTGCCAATAGCCAAGAATTAAGCCGCGCTATTGATTTAACGCGAGAAAAAATCGCGATCACGAACATCCTCAAAAGCCCCAATCGCCGCGACGACCTCTCCGAAAGCCAGCAAAAAGAACTCAAAGCCAAAGACGGCGAAATCGACCTTGCCGTTCGTATTGCCCTCACCAACGCTTATCGCCACCTCTTTTACCCCGCCCAAGATAGCGTCAAAGCCCCCAAAGGCTTAATGCACTACACCCTCCCCTCCCAAGACTCCAGCACCGTTAAAGGCAAAAGTAACCAACAAGAAGTCATCCTCAAAGCCCTGCGGGACTGCGGTAAAATCCGCCCTGAAGCTGAAGCCGATGCTAAACTCTTCGCCCCTGCCTATGTCCTGCACAAAGTTTGGCCCAAAGGCATTGATTCTTGGACAACCAAAAGCCTCAAAGACGAGTTTTCCAAAAATCTTGCCCTCAACCTACCCATCGACGCAGAAATCCCCAAACTCCGCACCACCATCCACAGAGGACTCACCGAAGGACAATGGGATATGAAAGTCGGAGAACGGCTGTATATCAAAACCAACGATACGCCATTTACGCCGCCCGATACGATTGAATTTTCCGAACGGATGGTTTTATATCGGCGCGGTATTTTAGAACCCCCCAAACCCAAAGAAATCGAATTTAGCGCTCAACTGATGCCCGCGACCGAACCCATCAAACCCGTGATACTGCGCTGGCGGGCCCCAGAAGCTCTCAAGGTTAGTCTTTATCAAGATAATAATCTCTTAGGCGATCGCTTTCGCCCCAGAGATGAATATCGCGGCCAAACCACAACCACCACCGTTTTTCGCTTAGTGGCGGACTACGGGAATGGGGAAACTGAGTCTCAAGAAGCGTTTGTTGAAGTCAACAATACCAACACCCGCTACGGTACAACTCCCCCTGCTCGCGCCTCTGTGAATGACTCACCAGGGCTTTTTGAAGTCAAACCAGAGAGTCAAGAATTCGACGGCACACCCAATGCTGTTTTTACCCGCTTGTGCGATTGGTGTGACGACAACAAAGTAACGGGAATTGCCCGTTTAGAAATATCCGTCTCGCAACTGATGGATTATCGAAAGCTCGCAACCAGTCTCGGCACTCTCGCTCGCTGGCAACCTCACATTGACCAAATTGTTACCCTTCAAAGCCAAAACCAATTCCTGCGCTTAGAATATCAAGGAGAATATCGCGGTTTTCAAGGGTTCTTTTCTACCCTGAATAACTTGCTCAATCAGCCTGATGCGAGGGCTGATGTCAACTTAACATTAAGCTTTGACTTTGAAAACGCGTGCCGCGAAGCGGATCCCTGCGGGATCGCCCCTACTGGGTCAGAAATTAGCGTCATCCAACAAGCCCTCACCCGCAACCCCGTTGAACGCTTGGATTTGAGCGTGAAAGTAGTTTACTAAACCGCTTTCCCTCAACCCCTACCTAAAATTAATGCTCCGACCCGCATCTCAACCGATTACTATATTTGACTGTGGATTCCAAAATGAAAGAAGACTCAAAGAATGCAAGAATTTCAACTGCGGGTTTTTCCCCTCGGCAACAATGAATTTAGTTTAGAACTGTACCAATGTGCTTATAAAAAAGCCGGACAGAAAAAACGACCTTCTGCCAAACGTCTGGGGCGGTTAAAAGGCAAAAACTTAGTTTTAGCCCGACACAACGTTTATCAAGCTTTAAAAGCCAATAATTACGACCCTCAGACCCTTTCCCACAAGCGCCAAAAGCCTTATATTTTAGATGAAGAAACGGGCGTGAACTTAGCCATCTTATTTCAGGTTTTACAACCCCTTCGTAAAGAAGATAAAATTGTCAATATCACCGCCGGAGTCAAAGAAATGAGTAATGAAGAATCCCATTATTGGTTTGCAAAAATTAACAATGGTCGTCGCAATCCGGCTTTAAAAGCTATGAGGATTTTACTCGGAGAGTAAAGTCTAGATTCTCTATGACCTTAGATTACATTAATAACGAGGAAAACTATGGATAAACAAACTGAGCTTACAAAATTAACTAAAGAAGAGTTTTTAGCGAAAATAGAATCAGGACAAAAACAATTTGAAAAAATACAGGTCATAGCTACTGACTTAACCAAAATTCTCTTGAATGATTTGTCGATTTCTGACTCTGTTTTTACAGAGGTAAATTTTGGTAAAAGTCATTTCAAAAACTGTGAATTTGAAAATGTCGATATTCAACAATGTAATTTTGAAAAGACCAAGTTTTTCAAACCAAAATTCATTTTTTCTAATATTCATGATTCTAATTTTAGTCATGCTCGTTTACGAAGAGCTGAATTTCATGGTACTAAACTAAAAAATTGTTTATTTCAGAGTAGTGAATTAAACTATTCTAGATTTGACTACGGTAATTTTAACTTTAATTTGAGGTCTAGCGTATTGGAAAACACTAACTTTTCTGATGCAAATTGGATTTCTTCAAAGTTTAAAAGTACAATAATCAAACAAAGTAATTTTGCAAAAATTTTAATAACTAATTGTTCGTTTGAAGTAGTACATTTCTCAGATAGCGATTTTAATACAGCTAAATTACAAAGAGTAGAATTTATCAGTCTTGATCTTTCAAAGATTAATTTTTCGGGTACAAACTTAAAATATGTTTCATTTGTTGTTTGTCAAATAAAATCTTCTGATTTTTTTGAAAGTTACCACATAGAATCTACTTTTACTAGCAGCTTTATAGAAAAAACTAATTTTATAGCAGCAATCTTATACCAAGGAAATTTCCGTGATTCATGTATTAAAAACTCTAGTTTCAGTGAAGCATTTTTAAACGAAGCTAATTTTGAAAAAGTACAATTAAACAATGTAAATTTAGCGAATACTAATTTAGAAATGTCGAAATTCAAAAAAGTTGACTTTCGACAATCTAATTTAAAACAAGCTAATTGTAAAGAAAGTCAATTGGAGAAAGTCACCTTTAAAAAATCTAAAATAGAAGATACTTGTTTCAGTTTTGCTGACTTAAGCCATGTCAGTTTGATAAATCACCATCTAATCAGAGTCAATTTTTACAAAACTAATTTATTTAAAGCTAAACTTAATAAATCCACTTTTGAAAAATGTAATTTTACTGAATCTAACCTCAGTCATGCCATTCTTAAAAAAACAACATTACGAAATAATAAATATCGGATAACCGATTTTTTCTGTATTGATATGGAAAATATAGTATTTACAAATGAGACGTAAACCCTACAAACTCGTTACCAGGTTCAACCTGGTAACGAAAAAACAAGGCTCTGCCTTGGTTTAAGCAGTCTTATCTTATTAAGAAAAACCTAGATGCGAGTTTACCTCTCAGATGAAATTACTATAT
>JAWQFT010000154.1:0-11962 GCA_035968055.1 Jaaginema sp. PMC 1080.18
CTCCTCCCCCTCTCCCCCTACTGCCCCTTAGAAGCTGATGACTGAAAGACCCCTAATCCTCGGTGTAAGCGGTGCGAGTGGCTTGATTTACGCCGTGCGTGCCGTTAAATATCTCCTTGAAGCCAATTTCGCAGTAGAACTTGTGGCTTCCAAAGCCAGTTACCTAGTTTGGCAAGCCGAACAACAAATCCGTATGCCCCCCGATCCTGACGAACAAGAACAATTTTGGCGCGAACAAGCAGGAGTGTTACAAGGAGGTAAGTTACGCTGCCATCGCTACGGAGATGTGGGCGCAAATATCGCCAGTGGTTCATTTCGGACGTTAGGAATGCTCGTGATGCCCTGTAGTATGAGTACGGTGGCAAAAATTGCGGCGGGGTTGAGTTCGGATTTACTCGAACGCGCCGCAGACGTACAGCTCAAAGAAGGAGGCAAAATGATTATTGTACCGAGGGAAACCCCTTTGAGCTTGATTCATTTACGGAATTTGACAACTTTGGCTGAGGCAGGTGTGGCAATTGTCCCGGCAATTCCGGCTTGGTATCACCACCCAAAAACCATTGAAGATTTAGTGGATTTTGTGGTGGCAAGAGCTTTGGATATCTTGGATATTGATTGCATTCCGTTACAGCGTTGGCAGGGGTATTAAGATCGAGATAGTCATGTAAAGCGGGGGCAAGGGGCTTGATCCGAATGGTGGTGTTATTAATCGTTATTGGCAGTTTGGTGGCGTTGGTGCTGCAAAATTGGTCGCCAATGTTGCCCTTGGTGGTGTTTGGGACGACCACGATCGCGTTACCGTTGGCAGTGTGGATTTCTGGATTTATTGCGGCGGGGATTTTGACGAGCCTGCTGTTACAAATGCTGAATTATCGTCCTTCCCGACCGAAAACTGAGTCTACTGTACCCCAAGCCGAGCCGGATTTACCCCCACCACCACCGCCGCGTCGGGAAATGCCCCAACCGCCCCCTCCAGAGCCACCGCGTTCGGATTGGGAAACGAAGACATCAGGGGACGACTGGACGAGTGCGACAACACCCCCAAGGCAACGGCAACCAAACTTCGAGAAACAGAGTTCTCCACCCCCCCAACCGCCTCAACCGTCGGAACGAAAAGCAACGACGCGATCGCCCAATGATGTTTATGATGCGAATTTCCGGGTGATTAATCAACCCTCACCAGAAGTAAATTCGAGCGATGAAGAAGATTGGGGTTTTGATGACGAGGAACTAGAAACGGAATATCGGCGTAATTGGCCGGGAAACTAAGGGTTAGGGTTGAATGCGTTCGCGGGCTTCTTGGCGAATATGACCTTTCATCACGGCATCTTGCAGTTTCATAAAAGCTTGGAAGTCTGCGGCTTCGTATCGATCTTGCATCATGGTACGCAGTTGTTCTTCTGCTTCTATACTCAAAAATTGCGCTAAAAAGGCTTGCCGAACAATATCGCGGATGGATGGCATTGATAGAGTTTTCCCTGGGTGCGAGACGTTAATTGTCATTGACTGAGATGGCAGTAAAGCTGTCGCGCTGGTTAATGTTGCTACGGATTTGGCGTTAAAAGACATGGATATTTAAAGTTTCTATGAAGTCGCGAAGTGGAAATGAGAGTTTCTTTAGAGATTGTTATCTTTGATTACTAATAGCTCAAACTATTGCGATCTCTTGTCATCCCTAAGATAGAAATACAAAAAGTGATGCTCCTTTTTCGGTTGCGGCTCTAGCTTTTTACGGAAGTTTACATAAAGTTTTGATAAAGTTAAGTTTTTCTTTACGTTACTCAATTCCGCAATATTACGCAGCTAACAACTGTTATCAGTTTCGTTAAAACTTCATTTAAACTTTACCGTATTTTTATTAACTTAGGTGGAAAATTCCGCTAATATCTGGAGTAAGAGGACTTCCGCGTTAACGATACTAAGGAACAATTTTGACTCAAGATCGCATTTCTGAAAAATTCGATCGAGCTTCCCAATTTTGGCATCTGGAAAGGCTTTATTTGGATTTAGCCAATGCTAAAGGTAGAAGCTTAACACCGTTAGAAAAGCAGTTTTTACAGGGTTTGTTATGCGGTTATTCTCCGGCGGAGATTGCTAATATTGTTTACAAAAACCCGAATAGTGGTGCAGTTCGCGTTTATCTTTCTAATGGGTTGTACCGCTATATTCGAGAGTTGTTGACTCAAAAAGATGGCGATACTGTACGCCTCAAAAATTGGAGTTGTATCACTCGTTTGTTAGAAAAAGCGGGGTATCGCCAGGACTTGTCACCCCAAACAGATAATGGGACTCTAGTCAGTGCTTTGGGTAATGGCAAACATCTGGATGTGACTGGCTTTTTGGGGCGGGAAATGGAACTGGAACGACTGCGCGGGGGTATTCAAGGTTATCGTTTGGTGACGTTGCTGGGAGCGGCGGGTCAAGGTAAAACTTTATTAGCGGCTAAGTCGATTCAACTGCATCGGGAGCAATTTGAGTATGTGGTGTGGCGATCGCTCGGCAGTCAGCCAACCCTCGCTACGGTATTATCAGAAATGATTAATGCGATCGCCCCCCACACGGAATTGCCCTCAACGGAGTTAGAACGCTTAACTCTCTTGATGAATTTATTGCGATCGCGTCGCTGTTTGCTGGTTTTAGATGACTTTGATGGCTTATTTCAAACACAAGAATTCGCCGGAACGTATCAACCGCAGCACCAAATTTATGCCCAATTGCTCGAACATTTAGCCAGCGAACGACACCAAAGTTGCTGCTTGCTTCTCAGTCGCGAACAACCCAAAGAAGTGGCTTTTCTCGCGGCTTCTCGTCCTCAAGCCGTCTTAGAACTGCGTTTGGCAGGACTTGAGTACGAAACTGCCCTCCAACTGCCAGAATTACAGTATCTCCAGGGTGAGGAAAAGCAACGCCAGCAATTTGTTAAGTTTTACGTTAGTAATACGTTAGTGTTAAAGCGTACTGCTTCCCTCGTTAATGCGGTTTGCCAGGGAGACTTACAGCAGTTTTGCCAACGGCGAACTTATGTACTAAGTAATATCCGCGAGTTTTTGGAAAATCAATTTCAACGATTGCATCAAAGCGAGCAAGAATTTTTGTATTCCCTGGTGTTAGTCGAACGCTTGCAACAATTGGGCGTTGAGTCGGCGGTTTTGGAGGATAAGGTGCGATCGCCCCTGGATGAAATTGCCTCCCTCCAACGGCGACTGTTGCTACAAATCCAAGGCACAACTTACCAAATACCGTTGTTGTGGCAAACGTATCTCATCGAACGCTTGATCGACCAAACCCAAGCCCCCTTATATCGCGATCGCAACACCGCCCTGCTCGCTGAAATTCTGCACGTTTCCCTGATTAAGCCGCAGTTTGTCTAAGCCATCGCTTTCTAGGAGGTAGAAACCAACTGTTTTGCGGGTAATTGGTGATATTCCGCGACAATCTCACGAAAGCGATCGCCCTCCATCGTTTCTTCTTCGAGGAGTGTATCCACCAACCGATCCACCAACTCGCGATTTTCCCGGATCAGCCGCCGGGCTTTTTCGTGACATTGCATGGCAATTTCACGCACGGCTCGGTCAATTTTGGCAGCGATTTCCTCCGAGTATTCGCGGGGTTCGCCCATACCTCCCCCCAAAAACGGCTCGCTTTGGGGTTTTTCGAGAGCCACAAGACCCAATTCCGACATTCCCAGTTGCGTTACCATACGGCGAGCGTAATTGGCCACTGCCTCTAAATCGTTACTGGCTCCTTTCGTAACTTCATCCGGGCCGAATACTTCTTCTTCCGCCGCTCGACCTCCCAGAAATGTGGTAATTTCGTCCATTAGCCAACCGCGACTGTACAAGCCACTATCCACCGTATCTTCATTAGCGATGGGTTGAGCAAAACCCCCAATACCACCCGATCGCGGAATAATCGTGACCTTGTTCAACGGTTCGGCATTTTCCAGTAGGGTCATTAATAAAGCGTGACCGACTTCGTGATAGGCGATTAACCGTTTCTTCTTGCTATCGAGGAGGGGATTCATCATCATGCCAATAGTGACGCGATCGATAGCATCATCGATGTCTATAGGCTGAATTTCCTCTTTATGCCGTCGGGCGGCTAAAATTGCGGCTTCGTTGAGGATATTGGCTAAATCTGCCCCGGATAATCCCGGTGTGCGACGGGCGATTCTTTTTAAGTCAACTTGGGACGATATTTTTTTGGTGCGAGCGTGGACTTCTAAGATGCCCAAACGACCCAAGCGACTGGGTAAATCGACGGTTACTTGGCGATCGAAGCGACCCGGACGCAATAAGGCGCGATCGAGGACATCGGGGCGGTTGGTAGCGGCGATCGCGATAATGCCTGTATTGCCCTCAAAACCATCCATTTCCGTGAGGAGTTGGTTGAGGGTTTGTTCTCGTTCGTCGTTTCCTCCCCCGTAGCCTGCCCCTCTTTGGCGACCTACTGCGTCGATTTCATCGATAAAGACTAAACAGGGAGCGTTTTCTTGGGCTTTTTTGAATAAATCTCGAACTCGCGAAGCACCAACACCGACGAACATTTCGACGAATTCCGAACCCGAAATACTAAAGAAAGGTACTCCGGCTTCCCCCGCGACGGCTTTGGCTAGGAGGGTTTTTCCAGTTCCGGGAGGGCCGATTAATAATACGCCTTTGGGGATGCGAGCGCCAATGGCGGTAAAGCGTTCGGTTTCTTTGAGAAAGGTGACGACTTCTTGGAGTTCTTCTTTGGCTTCTTCAATGCCCGCGACATCATCAAAGGCCACGCCCGTTTCGGCTTCCATTTGAAAGCGAGCTTTGGATTTGCCGAAATTGAGAGCTTGACCGGAGGAGGAAGCGGAACGGCGGATAATTCCGATTAAAATCGCCAATAGCAGCAAAATAAGCAGCATATTGATGATGGGGACAATGGCAGAGGTCGGGTCTTTGGCGGGTTTGATTTCTAGGTCGATGTTGTTGGTGCGGAGTTTTTCGATCAGTTCGGGATCGCGGTCGAACAGGTCTACTTTTTCGGTAATGGGTTCTGGGGCTTCGGGGTTGGTGAGGGTGACGGTGGCGGTATTGTTGATGGGGTTGATTTCGACTCGTTCGATACGACCGCTATCAATTTGTTCGATGAGGTCGCTGTAGGTGAAGGAGTCTGATTCGGCTTGATTTTCATTGGCGATCGCCGGGAGGCCGAGCCACAGATTTTGGCTCAAGGTCAAGGTGGCGGCTACTTGCCACAGAGTACGCCACGGCGATTTTGAGGTGGGGGTAGACTGCTGTTTTTTTTGACCGAGGTCGCTCCAGAAATGTCTTTTCATGGGTTTGTCTAGAGTTTTTTGGGTATTTTTGGGTGAATTGATGACTTGGAGGAGGGGACGATTTGGGCGCGATCGCTCGCTTCTTCAAGTCGTTGGGGTCAAAGGCGACTTTTTATAGTGTAACTTTTGTGTTTGGTTTCAGGCGGGGAATCAATACTAAAAAGAGGAAAAGTGTGCCAAAGTAGGCTAAAGTGGTGCATCTTTCATCTACCCTTACGGGGCGATCGCCCCCGTGAGACTCAGCAGCAAATAAGGGGAATATTGAGTTGTGGAACATGGCGACAATCGTAATAAAAGTTACGCGAACCCCTCTGAATCGATTACTGTTTCTCTTTCAGAAGATGAGACTTTACAAAACCAAAACGATATTGATATTTGGTTAGAGAGGGGGGTAGCCCAGCAACAAACGGGCAACTTTGTTAATGCTCAACAGACTTTTGAAAAGGCGCGTCTGGCAGCGCAAAGTATTGAAGACTCGACGCGGGAAGTTCGGGCTTTGGCTTATTTGGGAATCTGTTTTTATAGTCAAGGGGGTTATGGTCGCGCCATCGCCTGCGGGCAGCAAGGGTTGGCGATCGCGCGGCGAATTGGCGATCGCTTTCTTGAAGGTCAGATATGGGGCAATTTAGGTAATGCTTATCGTCACGAAGGGGATTACGAGCGAGCTATTGATGCCCAACAAAAAAGTCTTGAATTATTACAATTACAAAAAGATAAAACGGGTCAAATGGCTGCGTTGAATAATTTGGGTTTGGCTTATAAAGCAGCAGGAAATTATGAAGCAGCGCTCAATTGTCAAAAGCAAAGTTTGACCCTGGCTTGTCATTTGGGCGATGTGACAACAGAAAGTCAAATTCTGAAAAACTTGGGTAATTCGAGTTATGCTTTGGGTCGTTATACTGAAGCGATTACTTATTACGAGCGACGTTTAGAAATTGCCAAACAAATGGATGATAAACGCGCTCAAGGACAAATTTTACGCAACCTGGGGAATGCTTGTTATACTCTGGCTGATTATAGTCAGGCAATTGCTTACAGCGAACAGCGTTTAGAAATTGCCGTTGATTGTCAGGACTATCGCACCCAAGAACAAGCCCTAGGAAGTTTGGGTATTGCTTTTGATGCCCTTGGTAATTATGGTCAGGCAATTCAATATTACGAACAACGCCTCACTCTAGCTTACAAAAATGGCGATCGCCGGGTTGTCGAGCAAACTCTCGGTAGTTTACGAGTGGCTTGTTATGCTTTGGGAGATTACGCCAAAGTGATGCAGTACGAGCAACAGGTACAATTGAGGAGTAATTCTTGACATTTTGGTACTTTTGTGTTGCTTGATGAGTTTTTATTATTGATTCAGCTTGAAGTTGTTTAAAAATTATGCAAAATACTCGCTTAAGCACGTTGTTTGATGGGTTGGGCGATCGCGCAGTAACATTATTTAGTAATCCTTGGCGAAGAATTGCTTTGGTTGCAATTAGTTTTTTGTTTGGTTTCTTTTTGGGGGGAAGTGCTTTAACCAGTACGGCAGGACAGTTGGCATTTTGGGATGTTCCTGCTGCCGGAATTATAGTTTTAGTCACAGAAGTAATCAGTCGTTTTATTTATCGTCAACCCCGTCGCGGTTTTGAATTAACGGGAATGAATTTGTTAGCAGATGTATTGAATGCCTTAAAAATTGGGATGACTTATGGACTGTTTTTAGAAGCATTTAAACTGAATTCTTAAAGGGAAGGATTATATCCAACTTGGCAGTATTATAAAAACAATGCCAGAAATAGCTATTTTACAATCTTGGCGCGATGGTAATTCTCCTCGATTTGAGGAGTTTCAGTTATTACAAGAAAAAGCACTACAACAGTCACCAGGCTCGCCGATTTTTGGGGTTACAAGAGATACGGGATTGACTAAAATTGCCGCGCGATCGCGTTTATTTCAAGCCAGTATTCTCGATCTGGAAAAGGCTTGTGGAGAGATAGGTTTAAGGGATGTTGAGACTGTTTATAAACTAGCGTGGAATTTGTGGTTGCCCTTGGCAATTTGGCTGCACGACGCTCGGTTAAGTCACGGAAAACCGTTGATTCAAGGGCTATTGGGGGGACAAGGCACGGGAAAAACCACAATATCATGGCTATTGAAAATTATTTTACAGCATTTGGGCGATCGCGCGATCGCGATTTCTCTCGATGACTTGTATCTCAGTTACCAAGCCCGTCAAACCCTGCAACAGCAAGATTCTCGCTTGCTTTGGCGCGGGCCGCCAGGGACTCATGATGTGGCGGCGGGAATACGGGTATTGGATGAACTGCGATCGCCCTCAAGCTCAGAGATTCTCGTCCCTCGCTTCGATAAATCCTTACACGGGGGAGCGGGAGACGCGATCGCGCCAGTGGCAGTAACTCCCGCAGACATCGTATTTTTTGAAGGCTGGTTTGTGGGAGTGCCTCCTCTCCCAGAAGCCGCCTTCACCACTCCCCCCTACCCCATTGTCACCTCAGAAGACCGTCAATTTGCCTTAGACTGCAACCATCGCTTGCAAGCCTATTTACCCCTTTGGCAGCGTCTCGACCGCTTAATCGTGCTGAATCCAGTGGATTATCGTTTGAGTCAAGAATGGCGCAAGGAAGCCGAACAAAAGATGATTCAGCAAGGAAAAGACGGTATGGGCGATCGCGAAATTGAGCAATTTGTTGAATATTTCTGGAAAGCCCTACATCCTGAATTATTTATCCAACCTCTAACCCGAAATCCCGATTTAGTAGATTTAGTCATTGAAATCAATCCCGACCATAGTCCGGGTTTAGTTTATAAACCGGAATAAATTCCCAAAAAGTGCCAACGTTAGCAATCCAGGTGCATGGAGCAAAAATTGACTGGACTACAAGTAGTAAATCGAAGTTCTAGAACAGTGGTTATATGACCGAATTTAAGACAACTTGCTTAAGAACGCTGGGGAAATAACTGCCAGATTGTCGCTAATATGACGGGGATTACGATACTCATGGTCATCCAGAACAAAAACCAAGGACGCTCTACATAAAGCCGCTCGGAAGCTAATAAATATCCCCCGCATAAACCACCCCAAGCTAAGGTAGTTGTTGCAATTTCAGCGAAATTTTGAGGCATTTTCTTACGAGCCAAATCTCGAACCTTTTGCAACAAGAAAGTAAGGGCAATCGCCAAAGTAAAATTAACGCTAATCCACAAAATAATAGCTAAAGGTACACCCAAAAGATTCGCTTGTAACAAACTCACTCCTACAGAAACCGAAGTCGCGATCGCTAAAAAAGCCCCAAGGGAAGCCTTAACAAAAAAGCCCAGTTGAGGCGTTTCGGTAGAATTATCGGTATCTAGCTGGCGATTAGCAAAAGCACCAATAAAGCCGAAAATACTAATGCTGCTCAACAGAAATCCCAAAAAAGAAGTTACAAGAGACAACAAAAAGACAATAACAATTATCCCGATTGCTTTACCCCAATTCTCCGTCATCGCGGGTTGATAATGAATCAGTAATTCCAGGTAAACCCATAAATTCAAGAACGTCGCACCGTAATTATATTTTGCCTTATCTCTCGGCAAAGCCATCAAGCCATAAAAGAACAATAAAGCATAAAAACCTAGAAAGCGACTATTAAAATAACTCAATCCCAACCAAATCACAAAAATCCCAATACTACCGAATGCTAAAGTTAAATTTGAGCCGGACGTAATTGGCTTAGGTTCGGATTGATTGGTCGAAAAATGACTCAGAAAACCCAAAACTAAATTCGCGCTTGCGAGCATTAACTCAACAATAATTAATACAACAATTAACCACAAATCGCTCATTACTTTACTTTGTATCCCAGTATATTCAAGCTTTGAGACACTTTTAGAGTCTGCTGTAAGGCCAATTTTCTGACATCTTCTGACCCTCTTTCTGGGGCAAAGTTCAACTCTCCCCCCAATCCCTACTGCCTACTGCCCACTGCCTACTGCCCCTTATTCGCTGATAACTGAATCCCCCCCCCGCTTTTCATAAAAACGAGGGGTATTGTCTCAATCTAGCTTCAGAAACTACTGTAACAAAGAGAGCGATCGCGCCACGAATTTCTCCGCCGTCAAACCATTAAGAGACATTACCGCAGATGCACTCGCTGCCGTTTCTCCCCGCTTCCAGGCAAACGTATCGCGAGGAGAAGTGCTGCGTAACATCACCGGTTCAAGCATCGCACTCGAACCCCCCGTCACCCCAATCAGGGCATCCCCCCCGAAAAAGCCCTCGAAGGTGTCATCACTGGCAAAACCACCATCCGACTCAGCGCAAGTATCCCAAGCCGTGTCAGAGGGGCGATATAGGCGGCGAGGACTGATTACAGACACCACCCTCGACCCAATCCCCTGGGCTTGCAATTGTGCCGCCGCTTCCAAAACCGGAATCAACGTCATATCCCCCACAACCGCAAAAACTACCATTTTCTCCCCTGGAGTTTCCTGCAACACAAACGCCCCATCTGTCAGGGCTTGACGAGTTTGGTCAAAGGTACTGCGAATCGGTAAAGGCGACTTAGAAGCCGTAATCGTCACCCCCTTATTACTCGTCCCCAACGCCCATTCATAACAAGCTTGAATACTATTGGCATCGCAGGGGAAAAGCGGGAAAATATTGCCATTTCGCATCATTCCGGCAAAATAGTTCTCAATTTCTGGGCGTTGGTGCGTCCAGCCATTGCGTCCTTGTTCTAACGCCCCGGCAGTAAATAAAGTAATCGTCGAAGGAGTCGGACGGCGTAACTCAGCCATAGCCTGGGTAACAGTCTGCCAAATCGGTAAACCGTTAATCGCAAAAGACTCATAAGAACACCATAACGTCCTGGCCCCAAATAATGCCGAAGCCGCCGCTAAACCGGAACAAGCATCTTCGCTGAGGGGTTCGTAAACCTGACCTTGGGGTTGCTGGTAGTAGGTTTCATCTGGGGTGGGGTGAATGATATTGAGGCCGATGTTGACGTTATTAATCCCCGAAGCGGCGTTACCGTCGGCGTTGGTGAGGACAAAGTTAGGGTCATTTTTGCCCACATGAACGATAAGTTCTCCCATCGCCGTTGTCGCGACTTGTTTATCCCCTCCCACGGGAAACTCATTGAGAGGTAATTTCCCTAAATCAGCAAGCGGGTAAACCTTTTCTGTAACCGCCGTTTTTGCCCCCGGACCGCCGTTTGACCGTTCAAAGTTGGTGCGGACGAGTTGCCAAGCTTCAGGAGTGAGAGAACGTTCTTGCAGGGCTTTGACGATGTAATCCTTTTCTACGGAATCGCCGGGATAGAGGTTGTGGGCTTGTGCGCCGCGTTTGTGGACTCCTGCCCCTTTCAGTTGTTTAATAATTAAAACTGTGAGATTGCCGTTGAGGGCAGCGTTGGCGGCTTTTTGGACGTTTTCGAGGACGGCTTGGGTAAAGGCGAGACGCTTCTCAAAGGAGAATTGGGTACTGTCTACATAATCCCCTTCCTGCTTCGAGTCGTCGTAATCTTTGGCATCGACGAGGATAACTTCTTCAAAGCCGTTTCCACCCCAATATTCAATCATTTGGTCGTTGGTGAGGGTGGAAACCATGCTGTGGTGTTCTTGGGAATAACCATTCCAAACCAAAATGGGGAGGAAGTTGGTAACATTCGGGTAAGCGGTGTGGAAGTGACCGAAGCTACTCATGATGTAGGGTTCGCCCAAACCACCATCGCCAATGGTGACGGGGAATAATGTACCGGGATGCAATTTTGCCCCAGCCATCGCGAAATGTTGCCCTTGACCGAGAGGCCCGGCAGGACTGAGGAGGCCGGGAATTTGCCCGGAAAGGTGTCCCAAGAGGCCGTGAGTTTCCCGAAAGCGATCGCGCATTTGTTGTACGGTATCAATACCCATGCTTTCCAGGGAACGATCCATAAACACGGTACTGTAAAAACCGGGGGCATGATGACCGACTTCCGTCACAATATTTTTATAACCGAGCATGACCAGGGCGGCAATCGCGTCGGCAATACTGGCAAAACCGCCGGGGTGTCCCGATTGCTTACTCGCCGTAATTTGTAGGGTTAAGTACCGCAGGGCATCTGCCGCGAGAAGGGTTTGATACACGGCTGCCGGATTGCTAGGGTCAGATATGGCCGTTTGACCGGATGCGATCGCGGCTTCGCTACCATATTGATTAAACTCTGGGAGTTCGTCTGCCAAATGTTGAATCCCTTGACAAAATGCGGGAATTGCACTCTTCACGGTCATACTTGAATACGCCTCTTTTTCTTACAAGTCTTCCTTAAATCTTACAGTTTGCGGGCGGGGAATTGGGCAATCGGCTATTTCATGTTTATGCCTAGAGATTGATATGACTGAAAAATCTGAATTTTGCGTAATTTTGGACGGCATTAATTTGGCATTTTTTTGGAGTCCAACACTTGCCAATTTTTTGATTGACTTACCTTCTTTTATCAATAGAGTTGAATGCGGAAACGTTAAAAATTATCGTATTCTTCTTAATTACGAAGTAAATGATTGGGAAATTGTTTTTATGCTATTTTCGCGAAACAGAATTATTGTTGAGTTTGATGATAAAGAAGGAAATATTATAAAAACAGAGACGAGCGTAAAACAATTAAAAAAAGAATTCAATTTGTTATTAAG
>JAWQFT010000155.1:0-11907 GCA_035968055.1 Jaaginema sp. PMC 1080.18
GGGAATCGATGAGAGTTTTAGAACTTGAGATCGATTTATGTATAAGCAGTAGCCCACGGGAGAAGGACTTATTCTATACAGTGAAATTGGGATGATTACTTATTACCTGGAAATGACGAACCGAGAACAACTGCAAGTTAGAGGTGAAACGGTTAGAGATTTAGACATCAGAGAATGTGTTATTTGTCAACCCAAATTGAATCGTTTTTTGTATGAATATGTGGGAAAAAAATGGCAATGGTGCGACAAATTGAGTTGGTCGAGTTCCCAGTGGCAAAATTATGTTTGCGATGAGAATTTGAGGACTTTTCTGGCTTTAAAACAAGGGGCGATCGCGGGTTATTATGAATTGCAATATCAACCTGGCGATAATGTGGAGATTGCTTACTTTGGTTTAGCGCCAGAATTCATCAATCAAGGATATGGGGGGTTTCTGCTGACTCAAGCTTTACAAAATGCCTGGAATTGGCATTCTTGTCAAAGGGTTTGGGTGCATACCTGTACGAACGATCATCCCCAGGCGTTGAGGAATTATCTCAAATCGGGATTTGCGGTTTATTGCACTGAAGAAATACCCAATTAAAAATCGCCCCACTCATAAAGCTACTGCTTATACATAAATCGATCTTGAGTTCTAACATCCTTGTCTATCCCTCTAAATCCCTTTTAAAGCGGAAATTAACACTATAACTGTGGTCAAAAATGCCCTCACGAGAAAATGAACTAACTCCACCATTAGCCCCCATATTCAGGGGGTTTGGGGGCGGTGCTGGGCCGCACCCAATGGCAGTGCGACCCCGCGTCGCCGTAAGGCGCACCTGGTAGCACACTGTTGGGGGCGCGAAGGGGCTAGTCCCCCCGGAAAACCAACGATACAGACCAGTTAATTTCAAAAAACGAATCTAAATTTATAAAGCAGGGCTTTTGATGCTAGGAACGGAGAGGGAGGGATTCGAACCCTCGGTACGTCTATAAGGCGTACAATGGATTAGCAATCCACCGCTTTCGACCACTCAGCCACCTCTCCTCGCGGCGTGACAATTAATGATTGTATCAGAAACTTTGGGATTTGGGTCGAAAATTTTTCAACGTAGGCGAAATTTACGCAGCAGGCGATCGCCCAACAAATTAAACTCTGGTAAATTCAAACGAGAGGCGATCGCGGCAAACACCGCCAAAGCAAAAACACTGGCTAACCCCACCTGTAGAGCTTGCAACAAAAGATTACTCGTTCCTGCCCAATATTCCCACGCTTGGCTCGTTCCCCAGGATACCCCCCCGGCGATCGCGCTGGCGAACAAAATACCCAAAAGCGATCGCCCCCATTGCCCCAACGGTAAGCCATTTAGCCGACGATGCAACAAGCCCAACAACAACGCCATCGAGGTAATATTCACCCCCACCGTCGCCAAAACCAACCCCGGTGTTGCCAACGCCCGGACTAACAGAAAATCGAGAATACCATTGAGGAAAATATTGGCAATACTAATGCGAAACGGCGTTTCCCCGTCCCCCAAAGCATAAAATACCCGCACCAACACATCGCGTCCCAGATAGAAAAACATCCCCAAGCCATAAGCCATCAACACTGGTGCAACCAAAGCCGCCGCTTCCTCGTCGAAAGCGTAACGTTCATACACCAAACGCACAATTGGCCCCGACAACGAAACAAAAATCGCCGTCAGGGGCAACATCGACAACGCCGTAAGCAGTAAACCCTGACGAATGCGAATCTTGAGGTCGTCCCAATTTTCCGGGGCAGCTAACCGAGCAAATACGGGTAGAAAGGGTACGAGTAGCATATTAGAAATTACGCCTAGGGGAGTCAAAACGATGAAGTTGGCATAGCGCATCGCGGCGGCTGCCCCGCTAATGGTAGAGGCGAAATACAAGTCCGTGTAGACATTAATATGCAGCATCCCCGAAGAAAGGGTTGCCGGGGCCATCACCTTCATAACATCTTTGACTCCCGGAATGCGCCAATCCCATCGCAATCGCAACGTCCCCATCCCGGCTTGCCATTGGGCGATCAGTTGGGCAACCCATTGAAATATTGCCCCGGCTAACGTTCCCCCAGCGAGGACTAACCCGCCCAAACGCACATATTCGGGGGCTTGGATTTGGTCGCCGAGTTGCAGAAATAATACGCCCACTCCACCCAATACAGCCAAACTGGAAAATAGGGGGCTGACGCTGGGAAGCCAATATTGGTCGGCGGCGTTGAGAGTCCCGAAGCCAATGCCGATTAAACCAGCGAGGACGGCAAGGGGGGACATAATCTGGAGTTGTTGCAAGGCGATCGCCCTGGTCGCTGGGTCTAAACCGGGAGCTAAGATATCAATAAATACTCCGGCAAAGAGAAATAAAAATACGGCAATTGCGAGTAAAACAACGCTAACTAGGGTGGTCACGGTTTCGACGAGGGGGGCGGCTTCGGACTTATCTCGCTTGGCTAAAACGCTCACGAGGGCGCTGTGGAAGGGGCCGTTAATGCCGCCGAGGAGAATTAGTAAAAAGCCGGGAATCACATAAGCATAGGCGTAAGCGTCCACCACAGGCCCGACTCCAAAAGCCGCCGCGATCGCCTGTTCGCGAAATAAACCAAAAATTTTACTAATCAGCGTGGCTGCGGCGACAATTCCGGCAATACCCGCGAGGGAACGTTTTTTCATTAGTGTTTTCAGGTGCTAATAACTAAGACAATGTAAAGTAAAAAGTCGAGCCTCGATTCACGACAGATTCTACCCAAATACGACCGCCGTGACGTTCGACGATTTTTTTGCACAAAGCCAGACCAATCCCCGATCCCAAGTATTGGTTTTGGTTGTGGAGGCGTTGAAAGATTTTGAAAATGCGCTCTTGGTTTTGGGGGGCGATACCGATGCCGTTATCTTGCACGGCAAAGCAGTAGAGGTGGCCTTGCTTGACGGTGGTAATGGCGATCGTGGGGGCGCGATCGCTATATTTAATGGCATTGGCAATCAAGTTTTGAAATAGTTGGGTGAGTTGCGATCGCGAACCGCGTACTATTGGTAAGTCGCGATAAGTAATGGTGGCTTGGCGTTGATATATTTGTAATTCGAGATTGGCGATCGCGTCTTCAACGATTTGCTGGCAATGACAGGCTTGGAAAGGCTGAGAATCTCGATCGAGGCGAGAATACGTCAAAAGGTCTTCGATCAATTGCTGCATCCGTTGGGTACTGCGAACTAAACCATCGAGCATTTTATCAGCTAGATTGTCGAGTTGCGTTTGGTATTGATTTTGCAGCAGTCGGGCATAACTGGCAACAACGCTGAGGGGGGCTTGGAGGTCGTGGGAAGCGATGTAAGCAAATTGTTCGAGTTCGGCGTTTGAACGGGCAAGTTCTTGACGCTGGAGGACTTCAGCCGTCACATCTTCAGCAATCCCAACGATGCGTAGGGGCTGGCTATTTTCAGCCAAAATAGCCCGTGTATGGGCGCGAATCCAGCGTATTTCGCCGTCATCGCGAATAATGCGATATTCTCTTTGTACCGATTGTCTTTGCTGTTGTTCGGTTAGGGATGACTCCACCAGATGCAAATCTTCGGGATGAATTATGTCCATCCAGGATTTGGGGTTAGCGTAGAGGCTTTCACAAGATCGCTGCCAGATTTTTGCGTAAGCGGGGCTAATGTAGAGATACTGACCTGTCTCAGAACAACGCACAAAGAAGAATTGATCGAGGGTGTTGACGATTTCTTGGAAGCGTTCTTCACTCAGACGCAAGGCTTCTTGGGCGATCGCGCGATCGCTCACATCTCGAATCAAGGACAGCAGCGACAAAACTTGACCTGCCTCATCAAATAACGCTGAATTGTACCATTCACAAGTCAAAATCACCCCGGATTTTGTGTAATTCCGGTTGCACAGAACGTTGCGACTCACGACTCCCGATTGAATTTCTTGGGCTATTGCCATGACTTTGACAATATCTTCAGGGAAAATAAAATTAAAGTCTTGCCAATGGCAATTTTTGACTTCTGAAGCTGACCAACCAAATAATTCTTCTGCTTGTTGCGACCAATGCTGAATCCGAAAGTTTTTATCCCACTCAATATATGCCAAAGGTGAATTTTCTAAATAAGCGGTTAACTTTTGCGAGTCGTTTGGCATTGCTGCGGGGAACTCAGGCAAGTCAGAAGGAGTTGCAGACATATTTAATCTCGCGAGTTTGTTAAAAAGAAATCAAATAAGTATAAAATCAGCACTTTGCCCACATCCTTTACTCATTGTCAAGTCCCGGAACTCTGATTTACCAAAGGACAGGGCAAAAGCAAATAAGTAAATGAATCTGAGTGAGGGCGTAAGGGTGTGAGGCTGCTTATCGGATTATAGAATACAGTTTTTTAGCTTTTTGATTAAGCTAGAAAAGCGGGATAATCTCTAACTATTCTTACTTTTATTACTATATCGTTTTCCCGGTCTTAACTAGGCAGAATTGGGATTTGTGGGTTTTTCAGAAGTTACAGTGCCGCGATCGCCGTAATTTTTAACAAAAATTAACTTCCCCATTGGTATTGACTTCAACAATATTTTCAAATTGCTGCAAACTGATAAAACCCCCTCGCGATCGCGGCATCCTAGAAGTAGCAAGACTTTTTAAAAATACTTCTAAAAATTATGGATGTTCCAGAACTACTCAATCGTTATAATGCCGGAGAGCGAAACTTTGCTAACATTAATTTGATGGGAGCAAACTTAGAAGGCGCTAAACTTCCCGGAATTAACTTAACGGGTGCTTATCTAGGCGCAGTTAACTTGCAAAGGGCAAACTTAATGGGGGCGAAATTAACAGGCGCTTTTTTATTTCGAGCGAACTTTAGTTTTGCCAAAGTTAATGAAGTTTGTTTGCGCGATGCTGACCTCACAAAAGCCAATCTCACAGGGGCTTCTTTCGTCAAATCCATCTTAGTTGGCGCAAAACTCAGTGGAGCAAGGCTTAATAACGTCAATTTACGTCAAGCGAATTTAGAGAAAATTAATCTTTGTGGTGCGAATCTTAAAGGAATTAACTTCCGCAATGCCAACCTCACCCAAGCGAATTTGAGTTGGTCGAATCTGACAGAAGCTCGCTTAAGTGGTTCGCGGTTACAAGGAGCAATCTTTAATGGGAGTTGTTTTCGGAGTGCTTATATGAATGGTGTCGATTTACACAACACCGATTTAGGAGGAATTGACTTTAGCGAGGCGAAATTAAGCGGAGCGAATTTGACAGCAGCGAATCTCAATGTGGCGAATTTAAGTTATACGCAACTGCGAGCGGCTTTTCTGGCTCGCAGTCATTTGCACGGGGCGAATTTGAGTCATGCTACTATTACGAAAGCTAATTTAGTGGCGGGGGATTTGAGTAAAGCTAATTTGAGTTTTGTCAATTTGAGCGAGGCAGATTTGACGGGGGCAAATCTCAATCAAGCTAATTTGGAAGCGGCTACTCTTGCTCAAGCGAGCTTGCGAGATGCTTATTTGTGGGGAGCGCATTTGGAAAAAACGGATTTGTCCCAAACGAATTTGACGGGGGCAAATTTACGCGGAGCGAGTTTGAGGGAGACGGCTTGGCAAACGGCAATTTTAACCGAAACTGTGTTACCGGATGGTCGTGTGGAAAGTCGCGATCGCGCTTTTTCGGGAGTTAGCGACGAGTTAAGCGACAAATGAGACTGCCTATTCCTTGGGGTTGAAAGGGGATGCGATCGCCTTGGGCTGAAATTCGCAGGCGATCGCGACAATTATAAATCTCGCGGGGGCGCTTTTGACCGTCTACTGTCAAGATAACGCGGTATTGCCAATAATACTTAGCACTGCGCTGAATTTCCACAACACACACTTGTTTTTCTCCCAGAGAACGGCAAATAGCTCCTTGTGCGGGTTGCATCGGTAGCAGGAGATTCAAACTGATAATACCGCACAAGGCGATCGCGAACCCAGGCATTTTCATTACTGGATTAAACCCAACCAAGCCCAAAAGGTTTGTCCGGTGACCAGTTCGAGAAGTAATAGCAAGACAAAACCAATCATGGCAAAACGACCATTAGTTTTTTCAGCATAAGCATTCCAACCAAAAGTAGGGGTTTCGGCAACTTCAGGGCTGGATTCAGTCTCAGTCGGGGGATTTTGTGCTTCACTCATAAAGTTAATTTTCGGCTCAAGAAGATTCAGTTTCGAGATTTTGGACGGATTCAATTAGCGATCGCACCTCTAGCGTACCTTGAGAGGGTTCAAAGCTCATGGGAAACTTACCCCGGACTAACATTCGCAACCCCAAAGGTGCAAGCTCCAAAAGACCGCGTAAATCCCGGAAATAATCGCCCACCACCATCAAACCAAACTTGCGCTCGTCGATCCACCCCCCATCTTTAACCAAATCAATTAACACTTTGCGGTGTCGTACCGAACGACTATCTTGGGCTGTTTTGCGATCGAGAATGTCTTGTTTAATTTCGCTAATGCGATCCATCGGGGCTACATCCATCGGACATACCGCATTACACAAATAACAGCGCGTACAACCCCAAGCCCCTTGGATGCCTTCGTGGTACTTTTCCAGACGGGCAATTGTTTGGCTGTCGCGATTGTCGTTGACTAAACGTTGAGCTTTGGCTAAAGCATGAGGCCCGACAAATTGGGGGTTGACGGCTTTAGCATTGCATTCGGAATAACACGCACCACAAAGGATACAATTGCCGCTTTTTTCCAGTTGCGATCGCACTTCGGGAGTTTGGAGAAATTCGCGTTCGGGAATCTGGCGACCTTGGGTACTGACGTAGGGATCGACCGCTTCTAAGTTATCCCAAAAAGGGGTCATGTCTACAACTAAATCTTTGATGACAGGCAGATTTCCCATCGGGGCAATAGCGATTTCTGGAATGTCCGTACCAGTATTTAAACCCAAACGCTGAAGTTCTTGGCCGACATTTTCTTTACAAGCTAAAGCCGAACGATTATTAATTTTCATACCACAACTACCACAAATTGTATTGCGGCAATTTTTACGAAAAGCAAGGCTACCGTCGAGTTCCCACTTAATGCGATTGAGACATTCGAGAATTGTATTTCCGGGTTCTACGTCGAGTAGATAGGTTTCGGTTCGGGGAGCAGCTTCGGGTTGTTGTCGAGAGACTTTAAAATTTACTTTCATGGTCAATACTTATACAGAGGATGGAATTTGGGCGATCGCGTCTGGGTCAAGCCCGATTGTTTTTACTTCTATTATTTTACCGATGAACCAATAGATACTTGCCAAAGTGTCGCTTTACTGCTTTTGGACTTCAGAACTGCGACGAAGGCGATCGCGATTTTTTCTTGCCTAAATCTTAGGCCAAAATCCCCCCCTCCCCCATTTTTTAGATACGACGATCCCCAATACTTTGATTGGCTAGTTCCGACGCAAGATTTTAAGGGAAAAAAAGAGTTGCGTCAATACACAGGAAAGGGTTATCGGAAATTTTAAGATTTTTTTTGACAATCTCTCAATTTTTTAGAGAATAAATGGCAAATTGTTGCTATATTTTCTATATAATAGCCATTACAGATCGACTAATCTCAACAAAAGCGAGTTACTCAGAGTGCGGCCATTCAATAAATAACTCGGAAGCCAACTTAAAAATTGTAGAATGATTGAGATATAATTTTCTTTAATCTTCTCTATCGAGTCAACTGTACTGATTGGTAGTATACGATCTAAGCTATCGTAATGATAGTTCGCACAAACACTTTAAAAAGTCACAACATTATGAATGACAAATCACCCGAACCGTTAACGGGAAAAGCCCTGCTTCAAAAGGTAAAAGAGCTAAGTCACTTGCCTCGGCGGGAAACAGCAAAACGCTGTGGTTATTATACGACGACAAAGAACGACCAAACTCGCGTCAATTTAACAGAGTTTTATGACGCACTCCTAGCAGCCAAAGGCGTTCCCCTCGATCCAGAAGGTACAAAAGATGGTCGCGGTCGCGAACCGACTTACCGTGTTAGCGTTCATAAAAATGGTCAAATTGTGATCGGTTCGACCTACACTCAAACAATGGGCTTACAACCCGGAGACGAATTTGAAATCAAGCTTGGCTACAAGCATATCCATCTCAAGCAAATTGATATGGATAGAGAAGAAGAAGCCGAGTTCGAAGAAGCAACTGCTTAAACATCCTGCCAGAATTCAGCGATTTTGTCCTTGAAGATGAACTAATTTAGGGATTCTGGTGGAGGTAAGACTTTGAGGGTTCGGTGTCAGGAATTATTTTTCCCATTGACACCGAAATTCTCCTGAGAAGCCAAATCAAACTTCCGTAAATTTGCGATGGAGACCGTAGTAAATTCCCCGATCTCCCAGAGTATCTTAACCTGGGCGAATGAAAGCGCGATCGCCCGCTTACTTCTGTTCGGAATCGGCTGGATCGGGCTGTGGCTACCCTTGGCTTTACCCCTAGCCAAGCTCTTAAAATGGGATTTTCGCAGCCTTCCGAAGGAGGAACAAAAGTTACCTCTAATTGGGTCTCTTTATGGTCTAGCACCCGCAATTTTGTGGGGAATGACGGCGATCGAATCGATTTCTTTTGCTCAATACGGTGTGGAATTGCAAGGAGCGCTATGGCGATCGCTAGGGGTGGGTTTTGCGATCGCCGTTGGGGGTTTGACCCTCGTTTTTGCCCTAGAGACGGGGTTGGGTTGGCTTACCTGGAAACGCGATCGCATCCGGGCTTTGATATCTCTATTCTTGCCAATTCTTGCCGTCGGATTAGGCATTGGTGGTATCGAAGAACTAATTTTTCGAGGTTTTGTTTTCGGGGAACTAAACCTAGATTACCCAATCAGCATCGCCGCTATTACATCTAGCATAATTTTTGCTTTATTGCACCTCGTTTGGGAACAAAAAGAAACCTTACCCCAACTTCCCGGCTTATTTTTAATGGGGTTAGTTTTAGTCCTCGCATATCAAATCGACAATCGCAGTATTGGTTTAGCTTGGGGTTTGCACGCAGGTTGGATTTGGGGCTTAACCTGTTTAAATAGTTCTGGGGCGATCGCCTACAATGAAAATGCCTCTCCTTGGTGGATTGGTTGGTATCAACAACCCCTCGCAGGTATCATGGGAATTTTCTGTTTGGGTGCTACGGCCTGCGTCCTTTGGTTTTTGAGATAAGATGCAATAGTCGCTGCCCAAAATAAAGCGCAAACGTTGAACCAAGAACAGTAGCAATGACGGAAGTACCCGATTGGGAACGGTTACAAAAAGCCTTAGCAGTAGAAGCCGAACGGGGATTTACCGATTTGCAAGGGAAGCAATACCGCTTTAGCGAGTTTTTGACCCTGAGTTTTGGCAAACCTTTACCCGTCGCAGAAACCCAACAAAGGGGAATGTGGGGGTATTTAGCCCAAGAATTTGCCCGTTACGCTGAATTGGAAAAGGGCGATCGCGAACGTCTCGTTAACCAAGCCAGAAAACTACTACAACAACTCCAAACCGCCGAAAATCCCGCTTCCCCTCAAGTCCAAGCTGTTCCCGTCGCGGCTCAAAAAGCTCAACCCGATAAATCGCCGCAACTCAGCCAATTATTGCGAGAATTACCCGAAATTGCCCGCAGTCGCAGCGCTAATGCCTTGGAACGCTTGGGACTGCGTACCGTGCGAGATGCTTTATATTATTATCCCCGTCAGCACCTCGATTACGAGCGTCAAGTAGCGATTAAAGAGTTAGTTCCTGGGGAAACAGTTACTGTCGTCGGGACAATTCAAAGTTGTCGCTGTTTTGTCAGTCCTAAGAATAAAAAACTGACAATATTCGATCTCAGATTACGCGATCGCACTGGGACATTGAAACTCAATCGCTTTTTTAATGGGGCATATTTCGCGAATCGGGGCTGGCAAAAACGTCACGAAAGCCAGTACCCTAGAGGGGCATTAGCCGCCGCTTCTGGGTTAGTGAAAAAGAACAAATACGGTATTACCCTCGATAGCCCTGAAATCGAAGTTCTCGAAAGTCCGGGGTCGGGAATCGAATCGATGAAAGTAGGGCGTGTCCTGCCCGTTTATCCGCTTGTAGAGGGCGTTTCGGCAGATGTGGTACGGAAGGCAATTTTAGCGGCTTTACCCGGAGTCAAAGCTTTGCGCGATCCCTTACCGAGGGGATTACGAGAAACTTACGGGTTGATGGGACTGCAAGACGCGATCGCGAAAATCCACTTTCCTGAAGACAAAGAACAACTCGCTTTAGCCCGTCGTCGCCTCATTTTCGATGAATTTTTCTATCTGCAATTGGGCTTTTTACAAAGGCGATCGCAAACCAAAAGCGAACAGAAAAGCGTCATCCTAGCCCCCACCGGGAAACTGAGCGATCGCTTTAAAGAAATTCTGCCCTTCGACCTCACCAACGCCCAAAAACGGGTCGTGAGTGACATCCTTGCCGACCTCAACTCCGAAACCCCCATGAATCGCCTCGTCCAAGGAGATGTCGGTTCAGGGAAAACCGTTGTCGCCATTTTCGCCATCCTAGCCGCGATCCAATCCGGTTATCAAGCCGCCTTCATGGCCCCCACTGAAGTCCTCTCCGAACAACATTATCGCAAAATAGTCTCCTGGTTTAACCTCCTGCATCTCCCCGTAGAACTGCTTACCGGGTCAACCAAGGTCAAAAAACGCCGCGAAATCCACTCCCAACTCGAAACCGGGGAATTACCCCTCCTCGTCGGCACTCACGCCCTAATTCAAGATAAAGTCAAATTCCGCCAACTGGGATTAGTCGTTATCGACGAACAACACCGCTTTGGGGTCGAACAACGAGCTAGACTCCTCGATAAAGGGCGATCGCCTCACGTCCTCACCATGACCGCAACCCCCATCCCCCGTACCCTAGCCCTCACCCTCCACGGCGACCTGGATGTCTCCCAAATCGACGAACTCCCCCCCGGACGACAACCCATCCAAACCACCGTTCTCGGTAGCAAAGAACGCCGCCAAGCCTACGAAATGATGCGCCGCGAAATCGTCCAAGGTCGCCAAGCCTACATCATCCTGGCGATGATCGAAGAATCCGAAAAACTCGATGTCCGGGCTGCGGTAGCCGAACACCAACGCCTGCAAGAACAAATTTTCCCAGAATTTCAGGTAGGCTTACTTCACGGTCGCATGAGTTCCACCGAAAAAGATGAAGCCCTCAATCAATTTCGCGACAACGAAACCCAAATTATCGTCTCCACCACCGTTATTGAAGTCGGGGTGGATGTTCCCAACGCCACAGTCATGCTGATCGAAAACGCCGAACGCTTTGGCTTGTCTCAACTCCACCAACTCCGGGGTCGCGTCGGTCGCGGTTCGCACCAATCCTACTGTTTGCTTATGAGTAGCAGCAAAAATCCCGATGCACGTCAACGCCTCCAAGTCCTCGAACAATCCCAAGACGGCTTTTTCATCTCGGAAATGGATATGCGGCTGCGAGGGCCAGGAGAAGTCCTGGGGCGCAGACAAGCGGGACTAGCTGATTTTGCCCTGGCGAGTTTGGTAGAAGACCAGGACGTACTAAATTTAGCCCGCGAAGCCGCCGAAAAGCTGATTTTGGCTGATTCTAGCCTCCAAGACTTTCCCCCTCTCCAACAAGAGTTAGCCGCCCGCTACGAGAAGATGCTGGGTGGGGCAATGTTGACTTGATGGTTGTTGGTTGTTGGTTATTGGTTGTTGGTTGCTTGTTATCCGCCCTCACCCCAAACCCCTCTCCCACGGGAGATGGGCTTCTAAATTCTAAGTGAAATGAAGCGTACCGAGTCAAAATAGTAGGGTGGGCATCGCCCACCATTACTAATATCTAAGTTTTTACCTGATATTTGGCAACAAAAACCTGAAAAGCTAGAGTTATATCTCTTAACTTAATCTACGAAATACAACATTTAAGATGGT
>JAWQFT010000156.1:0-11878 GCA_035968055.1 Jaaginema sp. PMC 1080.18
TACTCTCCCTTTTTGACACACTTTGTACTACACTTTGAAGTGCGGAATGGGGGTTTAAATTGTAGCCGCCTGACGCACCCTACAAAAGCCGCGATCGCACTGAGAGAATCCATTTCACAGCTCGATTTGGGTGTTCTCGATTGGGCTTTTTTGACCGTAGACATCCGGCAAATTCCTTTTGAGCTATGAGTCAAACCCTTGAAATACAATGGATTCGTCGGCCACCTTGACAGGGCTGGGTGGGCATCGCCCACAATCTATAGCTTTGCTACCTCTATGCTATATCCCAAGTCACAATCGTAGCGTTCTATTTGTCAAACTCAAAACTCCTTTACATACTTTGCCAACCACACCTGCAAAGCATTTTCATTGATTTCCCCAGATGCTAAACTCTCCATCACTAATACTATTTCCGGTTCTGGAACATTGAAACTATAAGCATTTAACCCCAAAAAAACATACATCGCCATAAAAGCTGTACGCTTATTGCTATCTACAAAAGGATGATTTTTAGACAAAGCAAAACCATAAGCTGCCGCCAATTCCAAGAGCGAAACCTCCGGTTGATCGGATAATTTATGCTGGGGACGGGCTAAACTTGCTGCTAATAACGCCGAATCTCTCACCCCAGATAATTAGTATTACACATGATAAAAAAGGTGAGAATTCTAGGAAAATGAAACAAGAAATAAATCCAGAAGGATTGCAATTCACTTATTTTGCCAACACAGATTTGGATGAATTAATACGTTCGCAATCCCAGATCGATCGATTTAATCTGTCTATGATAAATAAGATAAACAACAGCTCATGTATTAGAGCAATCCTAGTTTCTTTCAACTGGTCATTTGGCAAAACAACCGATCTATACTATTTATTTTGGAATAATGGAGAAGATCTGGAAGCTCTAGATGAAAAAGTGGCTAAAGATGCTTATACCAGCGAAGAGTTTAAATACTCCATAATAACTCGCGATCAAAAAACAATATGTTTTGAATGTGGCAAGGTATGGGATACATTAGTCATGGAAAGTGATTTATATTTTGGGAGGGAAGAGCTTTGTAAATCAAAAGAGAAACAAAACCCTTGGAAGTCTTGCCCTAATTGCGGAGCTAAGTTTCGGATATACGTTGTCAAAATTTTATGAAAAATGCTTAAGAAAGCGGGTACTGAAAGTCCACTACTTATAGCTTCATTTTAGCTGTGTCACAGCACTACAACCGCGATCGCCCTGCTCGAAAAACTTGCTCCGCCGTCAGTTCCCAATGAGGAAACACCGCCGACTCAACCCGCTCCTCTCCCTGAAACAACGCCACCTGATATTCCCCCTGCACCAATGAACACACGGTTAACGGTAGCAATGAAGTCTTCAAAGGATAGAGCCGTTGTTGATGCTTGTACCATAGGTCATAGCCCCAAACGATACTGTTGATTTTATCGAAATACGGACGGGCGCGATCGCCTCGTTGCCTGCCACTCCGTGATCGCGCTTCTTGACGAAGTGTAACGCACCGCCCTAATTGCTGAGGATTGTGACTGAACCTTTTCGACAGGGTGGGGGTAGTGCTTTGACGGTGCGGTGAGTCGGAGGTGTATTGATATCGGAATAGTATGGGTTTGGTGCGTTATGGCGGATGGGAATGTGTCCTATTATTATTGAACTTTAGCCGCCTGACGTACCCTACAAGAGCCGCGATCGCACTTTTTCGACTAAAGCATAGATCGACCCGTGAGCCAAAACCTATGCTACGCGATCGCATATCCCGTATATTCTCGAATGTCAGGCGGATGAAAGGCCAACACAATTTGTTTTTTGGGAATCCCTGCCGCCACTAACTCATCGGTAATCCCATCCTCAATGCCATCGAAATGAATCCAGATTTTTCCCTCCCGAATTTCGACATGGGTAACAACACCATGAACTCGTCGCTTACCATGCCAACCTTCATTAAATAGCAAAAAATGGGTGCGATCGCGATTAACAATGACATACTGCCGAATATCACCATAGCTATAAGGAATAGCAGCATAATCATTGAGAAGTTTCTCAACTGTATCTTGGTAAAACGCTACGGAATCCATCGCACAATCTCCTCGGTACTAGGGTCAAAAACAATCACTCGTAAGTTCTTTTTACGCAACACTCGTTGACCAATTTCTTCAGTAAAGAAGTCATTAAAAATGCGATCGCTGAGTGCTAAGTAAAGGAGGCGCTCTGGGTCTTCATCCTCTAAAATTAGCGAATAAAGCTCATATTGTCCCAACGCCTTTTCCAATTCACTCACCGGAGAGGGAGCAAGAAAACTTTTAATTTCAACAGCAATCTTTCTTCCCTGTTTTTCCGCACCCAATAGTTTTCTAGCACCCAGGTCAATGTATATAGAACGACTGCCTACCTCAATCTTGAGCGGATCGTCAGTGATTGTCCACCCATCTTTAGTTAAAGCTATCTTTACTGTCTCATGGTAGAGGTCTTTTGCAGGCATACGAGCAAGCTAGAATTTGTACATCTTACGAGGGTAACTACGATATTAGCCCTAAAATATGCCTTTGATTCTATCCAAACACCGACGAGAGCGCACCCCATACCAAACAACCCAAATCGGTTTGTTAAAATCAAACATATTTCCCTTTGTCGCTAAATTTACGCTCAATACCGCTTATCGAAACTCTCTACGGCAACATCTCCAAACTTAAACCCAGTCAAGTCAAGCAACTACAACGGCTGTATCACCAACGCCTCCCCAGAGATTGCTTTACTACCCCCGACTTTGCTCAACGACTGGCTGCCATTAGCACCGATATTAAACAAGCGGTGTGTGCTTATCTCAACCGTCGCGGACAGGTGATTCGCGTGGGGGTGGGAACGCCTCGACAAACCCAAATCCCGCCGTTGGAATTGCCGCGTTACGGGGCGGAACGGTTATCGGGGATTCGCTGTATCGCTACGAAAATGAAGCCTACACCGCCGAAAGAAGCGAGTTTGACGGCTATGGCGGTGCAGCGTTTGGATGCCTTGGTGACGCTGACGCTGACGGGAGAGGGCTTTCAACGACGGGGGGGTGGCGTGACGGGGTATGTTAAGGAAACCTATCTGTCTCACCTCGTTCCCCAACCGGAAGAAGCCCTTGCTGATGGGATTCCCGCTTGGACGATTTCGCCGCCTTTGAGTTTGGATGCCTTGGGAAAACAAGATTTTCTCGATTTAGTGGAAGGGTTAGAAGCCGAGTTTCGCCGGGAATTTGTCGCCCGCGAGGTTGATATTGACCAAGACCGGGTGCTAATCGTGGGTTTGCAGACGGATAGCGCCCAAAATCAAGAATTTGAGGATAGTTTGGCGGAATTGTCCCGTTTAGTGGATACTGCCGGGGGTGATGTTCTCCAAATTATCGCCCAAAAGCGATCGCGTCCTCATCCCCAAACGGTTATCGGGGCGGGGAAAGTCCAAGATATTGCCCTGGCTGTCCAAACTTTGGGGGCAAATATTGTGGCGTTTAATTGCGAGTTATCCCCGGCGCAAATCCGCAACTTGGAAACCCAAATCGGGGCAAGGGTAGTAGACCGGACGGAGGTAATTCTCGATATTTTTGCTCAACGCGCCCAATCTCGCGCCGGGAAGTTACAAGTGGAGTTGGCGCAACTGGAATATATGCTGCCACGCCTTACGGGGAGAGGTCAAGCTATGTCGCGCTTAGGGGGCGGGATTGGGACGCGGGGGCCGGGGGAAACCAAGCTAGAAACCGAACGCCGCAGCATCCAACGTCGTATTGCCCGCTTGCAACGGGAAGTCAACCAACTGCAAGCCCATCGTTCGCGTTTGCGCCAACAACGGCAAAAGCAAGAAGTCCCCTCGGTGGCGATTGTGGGCTATACCAATGCCGGAAAATCGACCCTGATTAATGCTTTGACGAATGCTGAGGTCTACACGGCAAACCAGCTTTTCGCTACCCTCGACCCCACTACCCGCCGTCTCCCGGTACAAAATCCCACGACTCACGAGACTTTGACGGTTTTGCTCACGGATACGGTAGGGTTTATTCAGGAGTTGCCCCCCTCCCTCGTAGATGCGTTTCGGGCTACCTTGGAGGAAGTTACCGAAGCCGATGCCTTGCTGCACGTTGTCGATTTGTCCCACCCCGCTTGGCGCAGTCATATCCAGTCGGTGGTGACGATTTTGGGGCAAATGCCGGTGACTCCAGGGCCGATGTTGTTGGCGTTTAATAAGATGGATGCGGTGGATAGCGAAACTCTTGCCCAAGCTCAGGAGGAGTATCCTTTGGCGGTGTTTATCTCTGCGAGTCAACGTCTGGGTTTGGAAACTTTGCGGCAGAAGTTGGCGCAGTTGGTGAGTTATGCGGTGGGGGAGTAGATAAGTGAGCGATAGTCAGAAGGAACGAATGCTGCGAGGCGAACTTTATGACCCCCTTGACCCTCAACTCTGTGCAGAACGTCGCCAGGCTCGTTTGCTGTTCCAGGCTCTCAATTGTACCACAGAAAACCAAGAACAGGAACGAAAACGCCTGCTCAAAGAGTTAATCCCCGCAGCAGGCACTAATTTGTGGATTGAGCTACCGTTTTACTGCGATTATGGCAGTAATATTACTTTGGGCGATCGCGTTTATTTCAATTTTAACTGTGTGATTCTTGATGTCGCCCCAGTGACGATTGGCTCTGATACGATGTTAGGCCCGGGTGTCCATATCTACACGGTAGCTCACCCGGTCGCGATCGCCGAACGCCGCAGTAATCTCGAATTTGGCAAACCCGTCACTATCGGGAATGAAGTTTGGATTGGCGGTGGGGCGATTATTTGTCCGGGGGTACGGATAGGCGATCGCTCAGTTATCGGTGCAGGCAGCGTAGTTGTCAAAGATATCCCAGCAGATGTAGTCGCAGTGGGCAATCCCTGTCGCGTCATTCGTTCTCTCTAGAAATTGTATTCCCAAAATTGGTTATGGTTACTCCCACTCAAGAGCAAAAACACTACAGCCTAGAGGAATATTTCGAGTTAGAAATTAACGCCGAAATTCGTCACGAATATCTGAACGGAGAGATAATTCCCATGACGGGGGGAATACCAGAACATAACGAAATTGCCAGTATTTTGAATGCGATATTAAGACTGGGTTTAAAAGGGCAATCTTACAGTATTTTTATTGCCGACCAACGGTTGTGGATTCCCGAAACTCGGATGCACACCTATCCCGATGTTATGGTCGCTTCTCGTCCGTTACAGCGCCAATCAGGACGGAATGATACGATTACAAATCCTGTTTTAGTGGCTGAAGTTTTATCCAATTCTACTAAAGCTTACGATCGCGGCGATAAGTTTGCCGCGTATCGAACTGTACCGACGTTACAGGAATATTTATTAGTAGACCAATATCGATTACACTTGGAACAGTTTACTAAAACCGCAAGCAATCAATGGCTATTTACTGAATATAATGACCCAGAAGCTTTAATTTCTTTGGTGTCGGTTTCTTTAGAATTTAATTTACAAGATTTGTACGAAGGACTGGGAATTGCAGAATAACTTTAAGTTACCAAAATTCTTATTACTAGAACCGTAGAATTTATACTATTGCGTACTGGAAACAAGCTGTATTAAAGCTTTTTTGGCTACTTCTCTAACCTGACTATCGCTGTCCTGCAAGGCATCAGTTAAGGGTTTTGTTGCTTTCGTATCTTGGATTTGTCCTAATGCCCAAGCTGCTGTTTCTCGTACTTCGCTCTCGCTATGAGTTAAAGCTTTAATAAGAGGAAATGTTGCTCGATCATCTCTCAACTGACCTAAAGCTTGGGCTACACAAACTTTACTTCCGTAATAAAAATTGTCTTCTAGAAAAGCAAGTAACGCAGGAACAGCATCAGGATTTCCCAGTTTTCCCAAAATTCTAGCTGCTTCCATTTTTGCACAAGTAATCGTAATGCGATCGCTCTCTGGAGAAGTTGGCATTTGTAACACTTTAACTAAAAGTTTTACCGTAACTTCATCTCCAAATGCTATCATCTCATCTGAAATCGAATCTAATAATTCTTCATACACTTCTTTATTGGATTGTAAAGCCAAGTCAAGAATCCTATTGGCATCTTCAATCAAGTTAGAGTTGTGCTTGCGCCATATTTTTTGTTCTCGTTCTGAATCAATGTCAATGTAATAAGGATTAAATTGTGAGTTATTGTAATAAGCCCCTGTTTCATAGCACTCTGCTATAGTAAGCATCATCTGAGTTAGACTAGCATATTTTTTGCTGAAACCTCCTGACTCAATCTCTTGAAGGATAACTAGAGAGTTCTTTAAGCCCTCCGAAAATAAAACTTCTCCCAAACAACGAGCTTGTGAAGAATAAAATAGAGTCAATGTACTAACAGGGAATTGCATTTGATGTGCTGCATACCAATAACTCCTGCACCACTTATTAGAATATTCAATTGCTTCTTGCAAAGGCATAAACGTCCAATTTCCAAAAAGCCAAGCCGTATCTCGAACAAGATCGCCTTCAATAGCTCCATTTCTCCATTGATAAAGTTCATAAATTTCTGTAGGAAGTTGAAATGGAAGTTGTCTAGCCAAGCTATTTATTTCAGTTTTAGACAGTCCGGGTTGTAAACATTCTAAATAACACGGTTTGTATTGTTCTATCCAAGCCAAAATTCTATTTAACGCATTAACAAGAGTCGAAGTCATATTTTCGCAATCAATTAAAGTTTATGCTATCGTTCGATATATAGTTAGTTGCTTTATTCTACCAAATGAGTGGTATCAGTATCGAAGATTGGCAATTATTATCTTTTTTCGAGGTTGAACCAACGCTTTTAGATAAAGACGTTCCGTGGTTATATAATGACTCAACTTATTTGTTTGAACAAGGGGAAATTTCTTTAAGTTTTTCCATCCAACCTTCCTATCGAGATGTCGGCATTATTCTAAGTCAAAGAAACTTAGTGATTAGCGAGTACAATCTTTTTGGTGTCGAAGATGTAATTTATGAAAAGAACAAAAAAAGCGAAATTCTAATTGTTAAAGTTTCAGAAAATTCACAGATTATATTGCGTTTGCGTCCTTCAATTTTGATAACTCAAAGGTTTGAAAATTACTCCTGCTAGAACCCCGGTTTCTTATCGGTTAAACCGATTGAATTGAAATGAAAATTTAGAAACCGGGGTTCTGAGACACACAAAAATCTTAAATATAATACATGAGATTCGATTGCCCTTTTTCATCTCGCTTTTTAACCAAATCCTGTAAATTATAACTCTCTAAAACCCCATTTGCCGCCTGCCCTGCTTCTGACCAAATCTCCTGAATGGCCTCACAGTCTGCCGTTTTGGGGTCGCTACATTGCTCGTTAGCTGAGTTCGTTTCTACCCCTTCGATACAACCAATAATTTCAAGGAGGGTAATCTTTTGGGGTTCGCGGGCGAGAAAATAACCGCCTTTTGGCCCCCGTTGGCTTTTGACTAAACCGCAGCGTCGTAGGGAAGCCAGGAGTTGTTCGAGATAGCGTTCGGGAATGTTTTGACGGGCGGCGATTTGCTTGATTTGGAGCGGTTCGTTACTGGCATAAGTGAGGGTTAGCTCAATTAAAGCCAACAAGACGTATTCGCTTTTACAGGAAAGTTCCACTGTTATTTTTTATCTAAGATCGCGGCAAAAATGGCGCAATTTTACCGAAAATAGAGGGATGAGTGCTACCGTTGATTTTTCTTTTTGAGAGAAAAGTGGTAGCATTCACCTCAGTATTTTAGAAAAGTCGCTTGTTTGAGTTTAACCGACGGCGGCGGTAGCGGGTTCAGCTAGGGTGCTGATATCGACGGGTTTTTCGGTTTCGACAAGGATGCAAAGGCGATCGCGCTCATCATTTTTGACCCGCGATAGGTTAACCTTTTGATTGGGGTAAATTTCGCTTAACGCCGCTTCGAGTTCCGGTTTAACTGCTGCAAACCCTTCGTCGCTATTCGGCGCAAGCAAGCGGTCATTGGACATCCAGTAGAATTTACCGCCGTTTAGCTTGACACTACCTTCTAAACGCTGGTCTGCTTCGAGTAGCTTGCCGAAGGTTGCCGTAGCTCGAATTACATTAACAATACGCTCTTTGAAGCTATTACTTTCTCCTCGTTTGCGTTGAGCATACAAGCCAAATTCCCCATCGGCGCGATCCAGGGCATAATTAATCTCGTGGGTAATCAGCATAATACCAGGACCGTCTGGTACATGGCGATAATCGGCGACATCCAGCAAGACTCCCGGTAGGGTATGCAAACGAATCCACTCTTGGAAGATATTAATAAAAATCCCTTCCTGGGGGTCTATTTGGGTTTCGGGGCTGGCTAAAAATTTAATACAAAAACGTTCTAATTCCACAATATTTGTCCTTGCTTGTTGGTTGTTGGTTGTTGACTATAGGTAGTAGTGGCACGACACACTTTAAACGGTGGGTTACGGCGGATAGCTAGATTGCAGTTATAGCGTAAGTTTTAGCCGCCTAACCCACCCTACTGCCGTGACACAGCTTAAATGAAGCTGTAGTAGGGTGTCGTTAGCGCAGCGTAACGCACCGAAATACTGTAAAACTTGGTTTTTTCTAGCTAAAGCGCCATTAATACCAGTAATTTGAGCGATTTTGCCACAATTTTAGAGGTGGTGGGCATTGCCCTAGTCCGCGAAGGCGGACTTTGCTTTGTTAGCCCCGGATTTTAATCCGTGGGCGGGTCATGAAGTACCTAAACGCGGGTTTCGCGCTGAGTTAGCCAGTTTTTGAACGTACCAGGGTCGGTAATGCCTGATTGCACCATGCGTGCATTGCATTCGTGGGCGGCTTCGAGGAATAAACGGGCTTCTTCGATGAGTTGCATCGCGATTTCCCGCGTCATGGGTTCGGTACGACGTTCGTAGGCGTTGAATAGATAGCTGGCAAACTTCCCTTTGGCAAAGGGGTCAAAGAATAACTCGGTTTCGTAGAAGTAACGGCGAAACTCGTTAACTACGATAGCGGGTTCGTCAGCAATGTCGATGTTTTGGATTTTCAATAAAGCTCGTGCTGAGGATACCATCGCTTCGAGGGCTTTTTGTCCCGCTTCTTCGATATTGCCGTTGTCGTTCCCGACTTCGAGTAAAAGGGTGGCATCGAAGTGGAGACTTTCTGCCGAAGCCATGTCAAAGTCGGTTAAAGTGACGACTTCTCCCGCGCATTCTCCTACCCCAATATCACCGAGGGTAAACTCGCGAGAATCCGACCAATCGGAGTAGAAGGAACGGTCTTCCTCGTAAGCGGGAATTGCGGTGAAGGGTTTGACTCGTTCTTTGATTTCCTTTTTGCCGACGCGGTTGACAAATTCGTGGAATTTCTCGTTAGAATTGCGATCGCGCAAATACATATCCACGAGAAATTCTACAACTTCGGGGATACGTTTTGACGGTAACACGCCCAAAGATTGGCCGTAATTCGCCGCATTATTACTCCACTGACCGCCTAAAATGAGGTGGAAGTGGGGAACGCGACGACGCTGTACTAAGCGACTCGAACCGTAGAAACCGATTTCAGCGACGGTATGCTGGGAACAAGAGTTAAAGCAACCACTGACTTTAACGCGAATATCTCGCACCGCTTCGTCGTATTGCAAGCCTTTGAGAGTGAGACGGTGACGCAATTCTCCGGCTAAACCGCGAGAACTGGCAATCCCCAACTTGCAAGTATCCGTACCGGGACAAGCGGTAATATCGACAATCGATTGTGCGCCAGCCGCGTGGAGATTAATTGCTTTCAACGCCAGGTATAATGCGGGTAAATCCGCTTCGTGAATCCAGCGAATCATCACATTCTGCTCGACGGTAGTGCGGATGGTGTCGTTGGTAAACTTGCGTACCACATCTGCTAAACGACGGGTTTGTTGCGCGGTCAAATCCCCTAACGGTAAGGCAATCGTGACGCAAACAAAACCGGCTTGGCGTTGTTGGTAGATATTGGTGGCTTTCCACTTCTCGAAGTCCTCTTGTGCGTCTCCGAGGTCAATATTCTCACCCTGAGAGGCGGGTTCGGCTAAACCAGCTTCTTCGTATTTAGGGATATCCCGCAGCCATTTAGTCCATTCGGGGTCATTTTCCAGTTGCGCCCGTTCTTCCTTGACCAAGCGGCGAAACTCATCGATTCCCAACTTAGCAACCAGGAATTTAATCCGGGCTTTGTTGCGGTTTTTCTTCTCACCCAAGCGCGCATACACCCGCGAAATCGCTTGCGAGAGGGGTAAAAGTTCTTCGGGGAGGACGAACTCATCAAAGAGTTTTGCCAGGTGCGGAACAGCCCCTAAACCGCCGCCTACATACATTTCAAAGCCTTTTTCCTCTTTGCCATCGACGACGCGGGTTTTGGCAATGAGTCCCAAGTCGTGCATGAAGGTTAAGCCGCAGGGATGCTGCTGACAACCGGAGAAAGCAATCTTGAATTTCCGACCGAAATCTTGGACATCCCGGTGTCCGAGGAAGTATTGGGCGGTTTCGTTGGCATAGCCGGTAACATCGAAGGCTTCATCGCGACATACCCCTGCAATGGGACAAGCGGTGACGTTACGGACGGAGTTACCGCAGGCTTCGCGGGTGGTAATCCCGACAGCCGCCAAGCGACGGTGCATATCGGGGGTATCTTCAACGGAGATGAAGTGCAGTTGGATATCCTGACGAGTGGTGATGTGAACAATGCAGTCAGAGTATTCTTCGGCTACATCGGCGAGGACTTCCATTTGTTCGGCGGTCATGCCACCATAGGGAAGCTTGATGCGCTGCATTCCTGGGGCTTCCCATTTGGTATCGGGTCCCTTTGTGAGTTCTTTGTGGGGGAACTCGATTTCCTGGGATTGTTCGCCATCGTGACGATAGCCATTATCATAACGTTGACCGTAAGCCCCACGACGCAAGCGCAATTCGGCGAATACTTTTTCGTCGAGTTTCCCTTGACAGCGCAATTCCATTTGGCTTTCAAAGGTATCGATTTCTTCTGCCATTTTAGACGGAATGCGATCGCCCAGGGCTTCTTTCCAAGTTTTAGGGTTTTGAGTAGTCACAGTTCGATTTACCTAGGTTCTATTTCTATTTAAGATTGGCGAGTTTGCTGAAACTCGGTTTAGCGGTGATTGCAACAATAACAAATATGCTCTTTGTGTATTATCAAGGACATTCTTGACTTTGCCAATCGGATTTTAGGATTATTTACGATTCGGGGGAATTGGTACTCTTGATGAGGGCGACTTCGATGCGGTCGGCTTCAGGTTGAGTGTATTCGATGCGGACATCCGGGCCGAAATATTTTTCCATTTTCTCCCGTTTGTCCTTCCAGGTTTCGAGGGGGACGTATTCGGATTCAAATTCGAGAACCAGGGTATAAGCCCCGTCGGTATCGGTTTCGCGGATGTATTCAAGGATAGGACGTTCTTCGTCGCTGGGACTCAATCCTAGTTTATCGAGGGATTCGTCGAGGTGGGCTTCTTGTCCGTAACGGTAACGGGTGACATCGTTGCGAATTTTGTTTTGGGCTACCGTGGCTTGGGTTTCTCGGAGTGCGAGAACTTCGGGGGGAGTCGGTTGGCTAAAAGGAATGGGGAGCAATTCCGAAGCTTTAAGAGCGAGTCCGCCTAAGAGTAAGGGAATACCGTAAAAAAAGCCAACGAGGTTCAATGTGGCGTAATCTAGGGCATAAGCCGTAAATCCAGTAATGGTGAGTATACCGCCAAGAATGAGGGCAAGTTTGGCAAGACGAATTTTACGCAGCATAAAGATAGTAAGAGGATATTAGGGAGTGCGATCGCGAATGCTCGATAAGTTTACCAATTTTCGGTAGTCTCCTAGCACTCCTGAATCGGCAAAGCTTAAACACTTTAGGAT
>JAWQFT010000157.1:0-11716 GCA_035968055.1 Jaaginema sp. PMC 1080.18
GTTTCTAGGTTAGTATACTAACTACCATGAATGAATCTGAAGCTACAAATAAATTAAAAGTTTTACTGGAGCAAGACGTTGAACAAGTCCAGTTTTGGTTAGATCAAGTGTGGGCAGGAAAACAACAAATCACAGATAATTTTAACTGGCACGGACTAGCTGAAGTAGCTGCCTCTCAAGCGAGAGAATTTGCTCTCCAATCACCTCCTTGTAGATCGCTGAGTTTGGCTTGGGCAAAAGTGGCAATTTCTATTTACGAATTTTTGATCAACCATCATTCAAAATACGAAATTAGAGCCTCATTTTTTTACTCTTTGATGATGCTACGCGCTTACCTAATAGTGAAGTTTGGTATATCTGATAAGACTGCTAAAATCAAGGCAGAGCCTTGTTTTTTCGTTACCAGGTTCAACCTGGTAACGAGGTTTCAATATTCACATCTCATCTGTAAATACTATATTATATAGCCAATAACCAATAACAAATAACAAACTACACTTTTTGGGTCGGGAAATATTACTTTCTGCTACAGATGAACAAAAGTGGGGAGGAAAGTCGGGTTAAAATACAATGCTTAAGGACTCGTAAAAAACCAGCAGTGAAGTTGACATCAACATTGTAAGTTTCTGGTTTTAAGCAGAGGTACTGATAACTCATAACTGATGACTAATAACTGAAATGACGGCTTTTCGCTCATCCCATTCTTCCGGACAAACTACGGCAAAATCAACACCATTAAACACTCATTGGCAAGTTACGCCCACTGAACCCGCATTTTACTACTTCGCTTATGGGTCTTGTATGTGTCCGGTGGATTTAAAGCGATCGCTCGGTGAAGCGATGCACCCCTATGCGATTGGTGCAGCTACCTTAGAGGGCTATCGTTTGGGATTTTATCGCAAGTCGCGCCTGCGAAACTGTGGCGTATTAGACATTGTGCCAGATCGGGCAAAACAAGTGATAGGGGTATTGTACCGTTTACCCTGGCGATTGAGCGATCGCCTGGATGTGCGCGAAGAAGTCCCCCGCAATGGTTATCGCCAAGAAATCATCTCAGTGAAATGCGGCGAAAATGTCTATGATGACGTGCGGACTTATGTCGTCGTAGACAAACTGCATCAAGAACTTGCACCTAATGACTGGTATTTTAATGTGGTACTTCGCGGCGCTGTAACCTGTGGCTTACCTGAAGCATATTGCTGGCAACTATTCAACCATATGCACCACCTGCAACTACGGCATCAAAGCCTTTCTCTGCCTCGCGCCAGTTAAGGCAAAATGCTTCCCAAATTCAGCTACTCTAGAGTAATGTAGCCAATTTAACAGACATCCTATGAATCCTCCTATAAAAATTGATGAAACCCATCGCCGCAGTACCGCTCAACTCGAAGTCCCACCCCGCCTACTTCTTGGCCCCGGCCCTTGTAATGCTCATCCCCGCGTTTTGCAAGCCCTGACGATGCGCCAAGTCGGTCATCTCGACCCCAGTTTTCTGGAATTAATGGACGAGATTCAGACCCTTTTACGTTATGCTTGGCAAACTCACAACGAGGTCACATTCCCTGTGAGTGGGACGGGAAGCGCAGCTATGGAAGCGACCCTGGCAAATATCGTCGAACCGGGAGATGTGGTTTTAGTCGGGGTGAAAGGTTATTTCGGTCACCGCTTGGTGGATATGGCGGGACGATATGGTGCAGATGTGCGGAAAATTGTCAAGCCTTGGGGACAAGTATTTCATCTCGAAGAACTACGCCAAGCCCTAGAAACCCATCGTCCGGCGGTTCTTGCCCTGGTTCACGCGGAAACTTCTACCGGAGCAAAACAACCCCTCGAAGGCGTGGGAGAGTTGTGTCGCGAGTACAACTGCTTGCTGTTGGTGGATACGGTGACGAGTTTGGGGGGTGTTCCTCTGTATCTCGATGCTTGGGGGGTGGATTTAGCGTATAGTTGTTCTCAGAAGGGCTTGGGTTGTCCTCCGGGTGCATCTCCCTTTACCATGAGTCCCCGTGCGGTGGAGAAGTTGCAAGCCCGAAAGACTCCGGTGGCAAATTGGTACTTGGATATGAATTTATTATGCAAGTATTGGGGACGCGATCGCACCTATCATCATACCGCCCCGATCAACATGAACTATGCCTTCCGGGAAGCCCTGCGTTTGGTGTGCGAAGAAGGGCTAGAAGCACGCTGGCAGCGCCACCAAGCTACCGCAGAGCTACTTTGGGAGGGTTTGCAGGATTTAGGCTTGGAATGCCACGTTAAGCGCGAATTTCGGCTGCCCACCCTCACCACTGTTCGCATTCCCGATGGGGTGGATGGCAAGGGTGTCGCCCAAACCCTACTCCACGACTATAATATTGAAATTGGCAACGGTTTAGGGGAATTAGGCGGTAAGGTTTGGCGGATTGGTTTGATGGGCTTTAATAGTCGTCCTGAAAGCGTTTTATTGTTGCTTGCTGCTTTAAAAAAAGTGTTGCATCGATAAATTCTAGAAGATCGAGAACCCCGGTTTTTGAGATTGAAATATCACTCGATCGGATGAATTAGTTAAAAATCGGGGTTCTGGAATAGTATTGTATAAACTCAAAAACGCAAGTTATCTCTTGTATTCTCCCTTCTGAAATAAATTGAGATTATGACTTCTATTCTCACCTCCCAAAACTATACCATCGACGAATATTTAGCCCAAGAAGTCCAATCGCCAGAACGTCACGAATACTACAAGGGAAAAATTCATAAAATGACTGGGGGAACGCCTAATCACAATCAAATTGCGGGGAATTTGTACGCTCACCTCAATTTTGCTTTGAAACGACAACCCTACAGCGTTTTTGTCACCGATCAACGTTTATGGATTCCTAGCTCGGAAATCTACGCTTATCCCGATGTGATGGTCATTCGTCAACCTCTGGAAATGCAAACGGGACGTAAAGATGTAGTCATGAATCCGTTGATGATTTCTGAAGTTTTGTCGATTTCAACGCGGAGTTATGACAAAGACCAGAAGTTTTTAGCGTATCGTACAATTCCCAGTTTTAGAGAGTATTTAATCATCGAACAAACCACTGTTTTAGTCGAACATTACACTAAGACAGAAGACGGAGTTTGGCTGTTGCGGGATTATGAAAATTTGGACGCAACTGTAAAATTTAACACGGTTAATTTCGCAATTACTTTAGCAGATTTGTACGATAAAGTGAATTTTGAAACGGCAAAAAGTTAGTCTCGAAAACAGTTTAGAAATCTATACTCTGTTTTGATCTTCCAAGCCTTCACAATTAAGCCCAAAATGGATATTACTCAACTCTACGGTACTTGGTATAAAGATACATCTCAGTCTAGCCAAAATTGTCTGGTACTACGGCGAAAAGACCCCCAAGAATTAATGTGGGGACAACAGTTTGTCTTTGAATCAGATGGCACTTTCGCCGATATTTATGCGGTACGATGTGGCAATGACCCCGACTATCACCACTGGTACGGAAATTGGACGTTTGATGCCGCTACGCAGTTGCTGTCATTGCAAAAATCCCCCGACACACCTCCAATCATCCGTCGGGCTGTGTTTCCTCCTCAATCCTCCCCAATCCTTACCCGCTTTCAAATTAAGGATTTATCCTCCTCAATCGCAATGCTGCTGCGTCTTGGCTGAGGTGGGGTTCATTCTGAAAAGGATTCCCCAGTGGTACGGTGAATAAAGTCTTGTAACGTTTGATAAGCTTCGGGATTACTTTGTTGGGTCAGAGTGATATCAATACCAGAATCAGGAAGCCAAAACATAATTTTATGACCCGCGTGACAAAAGCTACTGATGCGGTGAAGATTGATAATGTATTCTTGGCGATCGCACTCCATCCACATCCACATTTCGTTGCTAGGGTGGGCGGTTATTTTGTCAATGTAATTTAATATTTTGTAGTATTCATTGGGTTCGGCTTGGTCGCTAAAAATGAGAGGGATAGAACTATCAGGCAACCACAGGGTAACTCGACCGTTAGCAGCCAACGCAAAAGCACTAATACGGTCGAGGTCGATGATATATTCTTGCCGTTCGTAGTTTAATTTAACCCAGTGACCCACTTTTTTGGTTGTTGGTTATTAGTTGTTGGTTATTGGTTGTTGGTCACAACCTGATGACTGATAACTGATAACTGAAAATCCCCCCCCGACTGCCGATTGCCGATTGCCGACTGCCCAAAACTACTGCCCATTTACCCAAGACCTAAGAAACCTCTGCGGTTACAAACTCCTCCGAGGGGGTTGTAGTTGAGTCGAGATGAGTAGACATCGCAGCCCGGACAAAACCCTGGAACAAAGGATGGGGTTGGTTGGGTCGCGAACGAAATTCCGGGTGAAATTGGGTTGCAATAAAGAAGGGATGACTGGGATATTCAATGATTTCTACTAAGCGACCGTCGGGGGATGTACCGCTAATCACATAGCCTGTTTCGAGGAAACGATTGCGGAAAGTGTTGTTGAATTCGTAACGGTGACGATGACGTTCGTAAACCACTTCTTCTTGATAGATGCGATAAGCGAGGGTGTCGGGAATAAGACGACAGGGATATAGACCTAATCGCATTGTACCGCCCAAATCGACCACATCTTGCTGTTCGGGTAACAAGTTGATAACGGGGTTGGGGGTTTCCGGGTCAAATTCGGCACTATTGGCGTTATCGAGGGTGGCAACGTTGCGGGCCCAGTCGATGATAGAACATTGCATTCCTAAGCATAAACCGAGAAAGGGAATTTGGCGATCGCGGGCATAAGCAATGGCATGAACTTTGCCGTCAACTCCCCGAATACCAAAGCCCCCAGGAACGACAATGCCACTAACGCCATTGAGATGAGTGTCGGGGCCGTCGTTTTCGATATCTTCAGCACTTACCCAGCGTAACTTGACCTCGCTATCTACCGCAATCCCCGCATGACGCAAAGCCTCAACTACGGACAGATAAGCATCGCTGAGTTGAACGTATTTCCCAACCAACGCGATTTCCAGGTGACGGGAGGGGGCTTTCATGCGTTCGACCAGGGTTTGCCAATGAGTTAATTCCGGTTGGCGTTGTTCGAGGTTGAGCAGAGAAAGGCTTTGGGTAGCGAGGCCTTCAGCTTCGAGAATCAGGGGAACTTCGTAGATACTGCTGGCATCTAGGGCGGTAATCACGGCTTCTACGGGAACGTCGCAAAATTCCGAGATTTTTTCTTTTATACCAGGGCCGAGGGGGCGATCGCAACGACAGATTAACATATCCGGTTGAATCCCCAGCGATCGCAATTCTTTGACAGAATGTTGGGTAGGCTTAGTTTTCAATTCTCCGGCTGAAGGAATCCAGGGAATTAGGGTTACGTGCATAAATAGCACATTGTTGCGACCCACTTCCTTGCGAAAGCGACGGATAGCTTCGAGAAAGGGCTGAGACTCGATATCGCCGACTGTACCGCCAATTTCAACAATAACAACGTCGGAATGGGTATTTTTGCCAACTCTTTTGACTCGTTCTTGGATTTCGTTGGTAATGTGGGGAATAACTTGTACAGTTCCCCCCTGATAATCGCCGCGACGTTCTTTATTTAGGACGGCTTGGTAAATTGACCCTTGGGTAACGCTGTTGAGACGGGACATGGAGGTGTCGGTGAAGCGTTCGTAGTGACCGAGGTCGAGGTCGGTTTCAGCCCCATCTTCGGTGACAAAGACTTCCCCGTGTTGAAAGGGACTCATCGTACCGGGGTCAACGTTAATATAGGGGTCGAGTTTGAGAATCGAAACCGAGTAATCGCGAGATTTAAGCAAGCGTCCCAAACTCGCGGCCACGATGCCTTTACCGATACTGGAAACGACACCACCCGTTACAAATACAAATTTAGTCATAATAATTAAATGTTGCGCGTCCCGCGAACTTTCCCCGTTTATTGTGCCATACTTGGTCTATTTTTTCGGGTGAGAATTTTTTGGTATTCTTGACAAATTTGCCGGGCGATCGCGTCCCAACTATAATAATTTTGAGCGTAAGTTTGGGCGTTTTTACCTTTGTTTTGCCATTGTTGGCGATCTTCTAATGCAGATTTGAGGGTAATTGTCAAGGCTTCTAAATCGCAAGTTGTCACCCACCCCGCATCTGCGGCTTTGATATTGGGCCAAATATGCACTTGGTCGGAAATAACTACCGCCGTCCCTGCGGCCATAGCTTCAGCGACGGCAATACCGAAGTTTTCGTAATAGGACGGTAGCACAAATAAGTCTGCGTCTTGGAGCAGAGCAACTTTATCCGTACCGCCAATAAAGCCAGTAATGGTGGTACGCTGTTGCAGAGGAGATTGATGGATGCGATCGCGAATTTGCTTTTCGTAATCTGGGTCTTGGGGATTAGCCCCAGCCAGGGCAAAATGAAAATCAATTCCTTGCTTCAGGAGCGCTTCTAAGGCAGGCAAAAGTAGATTTAGCCCTTTTTTGGGTTCGATGCGGGATAGAAAGACGATGAGAGGCTTTTGCGGTGGAATCTGCCAATGTTTGCGAGCCGCTCCTATTGCCGGAAAAGGCTGAGGTAAGGAGACTCCCAAGGGAACAATCATATCCTGAGTTTTTGCGCCAAAACGGTGGGAGATTTGGGCTTCTTGGGGACTGGTAAAGTGAATAGCCGCAGCTTTGGCGATATTCTCTTTTTCCCAAAGTGTGGCGTAGATTTGCTTGAGAAAGCGTTTTTTGCGTAAGTCGGCAGGGTCGAGTGTGCCAAGGGGTCGTAGAATGTAGGGGAGAGAATGCGATCGCGCTACCCTGGCCGCTGCCGTACTCACGGGCGAAAATAAGGCGTGAATATGGGCAATATCGTAATTTGCAGCATTTTTCCCCAACCACCGCAACAAGTCCAGGGAAAATTTGTAACGACGAAAGGGAGAACAAGGAAAATAAACAACTGTATACCCGTCTTGTTGAATCGGTTTTTCGAGGGGAACATCGAGGGGAAGTTGTCCGACATCTCCATTAGAATTAGTCGTCAAAATAGTAACATCAATTCCCTGTTTTGCTAAAGCCCCAGATAGTCCTTTCACCATCTGACTCGGACCGCCATATACCAAGGAAATTGAGGGGATAATTTGTAAGATTTTCATGGTTTTTTAACAGCATCAATAAATAAGGGCGATCGCGTCAAGCCAATCTACAGCAAGCTGCGATCGCGCACTTCCACAATTCGCGGCAATTTCCACCCAACCGTGACTGCCCGCCAAAGCGACCAACTCGCCAGGGCTAACGCTACTATAAGTCAGACTACCCGGAATCTCGCGATCGCCCACCCGCACAAACCAATGACGATCTTGCACCCAACTTCTCGGTATCGTCGTAATACAGTTGCCAAAATAGTCGATATATTGGATATGACCGAGGATTTCGCGATCGCCTTTTTGGGGAGGAGGAAGCGACAACTCCACCAAATCTGCCGGATTGAGAGGATTGCCGATTTGGGATAAAGGCACTCCTGCGGCTAAATATGCGCCGACGGGGGCAAAGATGTCGCGACCGTGAAAAGTCGTACTAGGCTCAGAAGTACGCCAATAAGCCGCATTACTAAGGGTTACAGCCGAGATTGCCGGAGACTGCGCCAAAATTCCGCTAAAAATACCGTTATCCGGCCCGACGAGATAGCCAAAATCGCACTGAATTGCAATTCCCTGGCGATCGCTACCCACCCCCGGATCGACCACTGCCACAAATATAGTGCCTGGCGGGAAGTAACGATAAGCATTCAAGAGGCAAAACCGAGCAGCCAGACGATTTTGGGGCGGAATTTGGTGAGTTAGGTCGATTACCCGGATGTCTGAAGCAATTTGAGCGATCGCGCCTTTCATCACCCCGACATACACATCACTCAAGCCAAAATCACTGAGTAGAGCAATAGGAGACGATGACATATAGCGCTAGAGAGTCAGAAAACCTGTGCTACCAAGGATTTTCGTCAAGATTCCTTGTCTGCAACTACGTCCTCACCAGTTTGGTTAACTACTGTAACCTTGACAGCCCTCTATCTTAAAAAAATTTCACATACTAATCTGTAACAAAAGCTACTTTTTTTGATTACAATGAAAATGTATCAATCAGAGGGTCACCCAAAAAATTACTATGAGAAACAATCGTCAAGAAATCGTTAAGAAAGCTGCCGCCAATCACCGCGATAGCCTACGCAAAAATTTACAGCACCGCCTCGAAGTAGCTAGAGCTAACGGTAATGATAGCTTAGTTAAGCAACTCGAAGCCGAAGCTGCTTACTTGCGGATGAACTAAATATTTACCCTATTTTTTGCGATTATGAGCGAGGGGGATATCCTAAACAAGCGATATCCCCCTTTGCTATGTACTTAGGAAACGAGTTAGGCAAAGCAACGTCATGTAACGCTATACTAATGACTTTAATTGCAGTGATGAGCCATAACTCGTTAACGATAAAACTATTGCGTCCTATGGCGATCGCCCTAACTGTCGCGATCGCAGTACCCACAGTAATTTCAGAAGCCACAGCCAACCCCACCCTCGAAATTGCTCAAGCCCCAGACCTCGATCGCATCTTTAACCAGGGGGTAGCACAACTACAACGTCGGGACTTTGAAGCCGCGATCGCGTCTTTTAGCCAAGTGTTAGAGGAAAAAGCCGACGATCCGATGGCCTATATAGGTCGCGCCTTCGCCTATCGCAACCAAGGCGATTATCGCAAAGCCATCGAAGACTATAACGCCACCCTGCGTCTCCAACCGGACAACCCCAAGGCTTACCTCGATCGCGGCATTTGTTACTATCACTTGGAAGAATACGAACAAGCCGAAGAAAACTATAGCACCGCTTTACGCTACAACGAGAAATACGGCCAAGCTTACTACAATCGCGGTTTAGCCCGGCTCAATTTGGACAAACACCGTACTGCCTTGGCAGATTTTCGTCAAGCGGCGGCAATTTACCAAGAGCAAGAACTAGAAGAATATTACCAAGAAGCCCTCGAACGCATTGAAGATATCCAAAACGGGGGAACGGGAACTCGCTAAAGTTCAATATTGTGCTGCTGCATATAGCTTAATAACCAGTTAGCCATAGTAGCCCGGCGGGTTTGTCGGGGGCCAAACTCTCCAATTTTGTAACCCTTGAATCCGAGTTGTTCTTTGAGGAGTTGCTTGTTTTCTTTGGGAATCGATCGCGTTAACTTGACGGTGGGGGGACGATTCTCGATAAAGTCGGGGGGTTCGGGATAATCAGTACGCCAGGTTTCGGCAACTTCCTGGTTATCCCATTGTTGGGTTTCGGGATTGTAGCGATAGCCAAGGTAATACCATACCAATTCGTTGACTTCGCGATCGCTCATTTCTTCGTTGACAATCGCCCAGAGGGTTTTGGAGTTAAGGGGAGGGTTTTCAGTCATCAGTTTTTATAAACAGTCCAAAAAAGGGGACTCCCCTCCTTGGGGAAGAAGGGGAGTTAGGGGGGTGAGACTGGGGATTGGGGATCCAGTCACCTGTTTAGTATTCTGACATGATATCCCGCAAAATTTCAAGAGGGTATTTAAATTTAATACGGGGGAAATAGAGTTGTGAGGTTTTGGCATAAACCAGCTTCCTGGCAAGTCGGTCTAGTTTTGATCTTGGGCGTGTTGGCGGTTTCGACGGCGGCGATTTTTATTCGTTTGGCGATGGCAACCGCGCAAATGCAGACGGTGGGCTTTAGTTTGTTTTTGGCAGCAACGCGCTTGGCGATCGCGTCGTTGTTGATTAGTTTACCCTTGGGGCGATCGCCATCCTGGGGAAAACTCAATATCTCAGGCTGTTATTTTGCTATAGCCGCAGGGGTGGGTCTGGCCATTCATTTTGCCGCTTGGATTACCTCTTTATCCTTAACTTCGATCGCAGCTTCGACCACTTTAGTCACAACCAATCCAATTTGGGTGGCGTTGTTTTCTTGGGGGGTATTTGGGGAAAAACTGCATAAAACGACTATTTTCGGCATCGCGATCGCCTTGTTTGGCGGCATTGTAATCGCCCTAGGAGATACCGAAACGACGGCTATGGCAAACCCCCTCCTGGGTAATTTCCTGGCTTTGGTGGGGGCGTGGATGGCGAGTGCTTATTTACTATTAGGTCGCGAAGCCCAAAATCGCGGTTTGGGAACGGGGGCTTATGTACGAGTGGCTTATACCACGGCGGCGGTCGTTTTGTTGCCGTTTCCCTGGCTGTTTGGCGGTCATTATGGCGGCTATCCAGGGGCAGTTTATGGATATATTTTTTTAATGGCACTAATTTCTCAAGTTTTGGGTCATACCAGTGTGAACTGGGCAGTACGCTGGCTATCTCCTACCTTAGTAACCTTGGGGATTTTGTTTGAACCTGTGGGAGCGAGTGTTTTGGGTTGGGCGATCTTTGGCGAAATTCCCAGTTTACAAACGGTTTGGGGGGCAGTCGTGTTGTCACTCGGTGTTGGGATAACAATTTGGGGGATGGGCGATCGCGAGTCTCGCAATTTTTCCCAAAGCTGAATTTGGTATGATGGCTTGCATGAAATACTGAATCTTAATGCAATTAAGCTACAATAATGCCCTTTGCGATCTCACCCTTGTTGACCTAGGAGCGCAATCTAGCTCAGTCGTCGTATGAATCAACTGTATAACAGTTTTACGCTGTTTTTGAGTTTGTTAGTCGAAGCCGTCCCCTTTTTGATTTTGGGCGTACTGCTATCGAGTGCTTTACTTTTCTTAATTGACGAACGTCAGTTAATCGCTCGCTTACCCCGCAATCCTTTACTGGGTTCGTTTGTGGGAGGCTGTATTGGCTTTTTGTTCCCGGTGTGCGAATGCGGTAATGTCCCGGTAGCCCGGCGTTTGCTGGTACAGGGTGCGCCGACTTCGGTGGCGATCGCGTTTTTGTTGGCTGCCCCAACCATTAACCCTATCGTGATTTGGTCTACTTGGGTGGCGTTCCAGGATGCCCAAGTGGTGCTGTTACGCATTCTTTTTTCTCTGGCGATCGCGACGATTATTGGCTGTTTGTTCGGCTTTCAAAAAGACCCCATCCCCATGCTACAACCCGGACTTGCAAGTCGGGTGGCGATGCTGGCGAAGTACACCTCAAAACCCAAGTCTTATCCCCCCCAAGAGACGACTCCTGCTTTATTACAATCGGGAACTTTCTTTTTGGATAAACCCGGTCAACCCGTCCCTTTTGATGATACTCTCCCCCCCACGCTAGGGATGACTCCTGCTCAAACGAAAGGCCGTTCGACTAAGTTACGCTTGTTTGTGGATAATACGATGCAGGAGTTTCGCGAGTTGGGGGGAATGCTGATTTTAGGCAGCGCGATCGCCGCCGCGATTCAGGTTTTTGTACCGCGAGAAGTGGTGTTGAGTTTGGGACAAGGGCCGATTACGTCGATTTTGGCGATGATGCTGTTAGCGGCGGTGGTGTCGATTTGTTCGACGGTGGATGCTTTCTTTGTATTGGCTTTTGCTTCGACGTTTACCACCGGATCGCTGTTAGCCTTTATGGTATTCGGCCCGATGATTGATATTAAGGCGGTTGGTTTGATGCTGTCGATTTTCAAAACTCGCACGATTTTCTATCTATTCGCGATCGCGGCGCAATTGACGATTTTGTTTACCCTATCTTATAGTTATTTCTTTTAAATTTTTGTTGTTAGTTGTTAGTTGTTGGTTGTTGGTTGTTGGTTGTTAGTTGTTGGTTGTTGGTTGTT
>JAWQFT010000158.1:0-11693 GCA_035968055.1 Jaaginema sp. PMC 1080.18
GCCGACTGCCCAATCCCTACTGCCCCTTAATCGCTGATAACTGAAAATCCCCCTCTCCCCCCTCAATTGTAACGAGCTTTATCTTCATTTTCGAGCCTCAAGCTACAATCGTCGAGAAACGCGATATAGTTGCGACTAGAGTATTTCATACCGAGCAAAAATGTTATCAATTCTCAATAACTCTAATCCTTGGTTAATTGGTGTGGGTTTGAATGCAATTTTACTCGCTTTAGTTGCCTTATCACCTAAACAATTATTAACTTTAGCTGGCATTATTCATGCTTGGTTTTTGGGGGTAATCATTTGGGCAACACTGGGATGGCCGGGATACGCAATTGTAGCATTTTACTTCATCGTCGGTTCTGCGGTTACTCGCATTGGTTTGGCGCAAAAGGAAGCGGCTGGTATTGCTGAAAAACGCTCTGGGGCTAGGGGCCCCGAAAATGTTTGGGGATCGGCGTTGACGGCGGCTTTATGTGCTGTTGGGACGCTGTTTGTAGACCCACCGTTACAGCAGTTATTAATCTTGGGTTATGTAGCCAGTTTTAGTACCAAGTTAGCCGATACGACAGCGAGTGAAGTGGGTAAGGCTTACGGCAAACGTACTTTTTTAATTACGACTTTAAAACCTGTTTCTCCCGGTACAGAAGGGGCAGTTAGTTGGGAAGGAACGCTGGCGGGAATTGTGGCTGCTGGCGCGATCGCCCTGTTAGGATGGGGTGTAGGTTTAATTACGCTTTGGGGGGTATTATGGTCGGTTTTAGCGGCGTTTGTGGCGACTAATATTGAGAGTTTAATTGGGGCAACGTTACAAGAGAAATATACTTGGTTGACGAACGAAGTGGTTAATATTATTAATACTTTAATTGGGGGCGCGATCGCGATCGCTTTAGCTTTTATCTTGATTAACTAAAGCTTACGTTCAAAAATTAGCCCCTCTCGGAGCAGAAGAGGGGTTTGGGGGTGAGGGCAAACCCTCAAGTTAAACTGAGAATTTCTAGGCTGTATTCGCAGAACGACGGGATTGTTGTCGCATCAAGAAATACCCTGCAACTAACCAAAAAAGGAGCAACCCAAAAGTAATTAAAAAGGTAATTCCTAATCCCAAGCGCTGAATCAAAGCTGGGGCTGCGGCAGTAAATAAACCGCCACCTACAATCGGTTCAAAAAAGAGTTGTTTGTAAGCAAAACTTTCAAATGCACCCGAACGATTTTCCGGGTCAACCATTTGTAAAAGCAAAATTCCAGTAGCAGTTACTCCCATCGATTGACCTAAGTCGCCAATACCTTTTTCAAACCAATAGTCTGGGAAAATACGAGGGGCATAGTAGATGAAAAAGAGGACATTCCAAGCAATTCCGACAAAACTAAGAATCAGAAAAATGCTGAGGTTACTGCCAATTACAGCCAAGGAAATAGAGGCTAATGCTGTGACAACAACAACATCTAAAGCTGCCCCCGCAATACTATTCATTAAAGGCTTAATAATTAAAGCTTCGAGGCGCAATTTTTCCATGATTAACTGAACGATAATACCGCCAATCAAAGCCATCGGAAATAGCGGTACAAATTTCATGACTTCAAAGCCAGTTATGCCCCAAGTCAGCGATTCAATTAAAATTAAACCATTTTGAATCAGCCAACCAATCACAATCGCAATCCCCACAAAACCAAAGTTAAGAGAAAGAGGATCGATGAGTAAACCCTGCATCAAAGAAGACAATATTGATAAAAACGCCAGCAGATTGCGACCAAACGGTACGAATTTCTTCGGAAAAACCCCATTAGCGAGAAAGGTATTTTCTCCGGTAATGGCAGTAACAATTGCGCCAAGGACTTGCGGCCCGAGTAGTAAGGCAAAGACTCCGGCTACAATAGATTCGGGTAAATAGAGTTTTTGAATCCAACTAATTTTTTGTTTGAGGAATCGTCCCGCTAAAACTAAGAGGGCAATCCAAATGAAGGCAAATAAAACGTCTTTGAGACTAAACATGACAATCGGAAACAGCAGTTTTACAGATTAATGTGGTTTCTAATATTTTGTTCCAATTAGAAACCATATCCTCATCAAAAATAAGGATGCGAAAGTAGATATCTGGTGTTTTCTTTTTGGCAAACGTCTATGCGTAGCTTTGGGAAATTTGTACCAGATATTTTATTAATTTAATCCTTGAAATCCAGTTAAAGTGGGAGATCGAGGCTGCGGCTTTTATTACCAGCATTTCTGGATATTAGCTGGTTGCACTTTATATAGCTTAATTATTGAAAAATTTGCTGTAACAAGCTTTACAAATTGCTCGCGATCGCTTGCAGACGATTACAACTCTGTTTTTCAAGAATTACTACCTTTTTTGATACAAAGAAACACCACCGCGATCGCCCCGCTCGATGTGATACTCGGTATCGAGATAAGTTGTTTGCAGCCAACCGGTTGCCCAAGAGCCAAAAGGCAGGTCTAAGGCAGGCAATGTACCGAGTTTGAGGGACAGTTGCGAAAAGGTGAAATTGAGGCGCTTGCTGGATGTGTAGTGGCACGTTCCGCTAATCGTCAACGAACCGATGGGGAAGCAAACTTGGTTGGTAAGGCAGTTGTGTTCGGAGTCGATAACTTGGATAATGCGATCGCGTTGAGAGCCACGAATTTCCTTATTTGCAGTACGAAACGGCAATTTACGGCTGTTTTGCGTGCCGCTTGTCCACAACAAACGCCATACTCCTGCTAAGTCTGTTAGAGTTACCCCAGCGTTAAATTGCTTTTCTAGGGTTGCGATCGCCCACTCTAGTCGATCTTGATGCACGTTACTTCCTTGAGAAAGTTGCTGCAACGTCGCTCTAGGTTCATCTAAAGTCATATCTCGCCAGTGTTTTGTTTCCCTTGTAGCATGAATGAGATAAGGCAAGGTGTTCGGTGTTTTGGCTTCCCTCGACAAAAATTGCGACGGGTTGCGCCAGTTTATAAACCTTATTTACAATTTGAACAGAATCAGCGACTTATGGCAAGAGCTTTGATTAAAATTACTTTTTTGACCTAGAATTTTTCCTTATTTTTTCCTTATTAAACAACGGATTTAAAACATTATGGCCGCAGCAGGAACAGAAAAATTTATTATTGATTTAACCCTAGTTTTAGGGACTTCTGCTTTAGGAGGATTCCTTGCTAATCGTTTACGTCAGCCTGTTTTATTAGGCTATTTAGTTAGTGGATTAGTTATTGGCCCCTTTGGCTTTAAACTTCTGAGCGAACTAGAAGATATTAAAGCCCTCGCAGAAGTTGGTGTCGCTTTTCTACTTTTTGCATTAGGAGTAGAGTTTTCTCTCGCTGAACTGAAGCGAGTGAAAGAAATTGCCATCCAAGGCAGTCTTTTGCAAATCAGCGCCACTATCATTCTGACTGCCATTTTTTCCCTTTTATTCGGTTGGGTAGAATCTCCCACTCAAGGTATCTTTTTGGGCGCAATTTTGTCTCTTTCTTCCACGGCTGTCGTGTTGAAAACCCTGACTGAACGCGGGGAAACCAACACAATTCACGGTCAACTCATGTTAGCCATATTAATTGCCCAAGATTTAGCCTTGGGTTTAATGCTGGCAATTTTACCCGCCTTAAATGACCCGCAAAATCTCGTCCCGGCTTTAAGTTTTGCTATTTTGAAAGCGGTTTTATTCATTGCTGGAGCTTTGGCTGCGGGATATTGGCTTGTCCCCAAAGTTATTAAAACTGTGGCAAGAACTGAAAGTAGCGAACTCTTTTTGTTAACAACCATTGCCTTGTGTTTGGGAGTCGCACTGATTACTTCTGCGTTAGGACTTTCCATTGAAATGGGGGCATTTGTCGCGGGGTTAATGATTGCCGAAATTGATTATTCCGACCAAGCTTTGGCTAAAGTTTTACCTCTACGAGATACCTTTGCCAGTTTATTCTTTGCCTCCATTGGGATGTTAATCGATCCGGTCGTCATTTGGAATAACCTCGGCATTATCTTGGGTTTAGTATTGCTCGTAATGCTGGGGAAAGCTTTTATTATTTTTCCAATTATTATTAAGTTTGGCTATTCCTTCAAGAATGCCACGATTGTCGCTTTAGGTTTAAACCAAATTGGTGAGTTTTCTTTTGTACTCGCTTTAGTTGCCTTTGATACGGGCTTTATTACGCAAGAAAAATATCTATTATTATTAGGAACAACAGCGATTACCTTAGTCCTAACCCCTTTAGAATTACGCTTTTCACCGCGCTTAGTCAACCGATTAAATACTATTCCTGGTTTAGTTAAATATCTTGAAAAATTTCAACGCCATAAAGAACTTTCAATTCCCGAAACCATTAGCAATCATATCGTTGTTGCGGGTTATGGTCGCGTCGGTCAAACTATTGTCAATATCTTAAGAAATCAAGGCTATCCTGTTTTAGTGATTGAAAATAGTGAAGCCGCAATTCAGCGTTTACGCCAAGAAAAAATCCCTTATATCTTTGGTGATGGAGACTCAGAATTAGTCCTCGAAAAAGCGCATTTAGAAAAAGCCAAAGCCCTCGCGATCGCCCTGCCCGATCCTGCCAGTACCCGTTTACTCCTCAAACGCGCCCTCGAACTCGCCCCAGAATTGGATGTGGTAGCGCGATCGCACGAAAATAGCGAAATTGACGTTTTGACTCAATTAGGGGCAACAGAGGTGGTACAACCGGAGTTTGAAGCCGCTTTAGAGATGGGGGCGCATACCCTCAATACTCTGGGTGAATCTAAAACCAATATCGATTTGGTGATCAACGCTATTCGTACCGATCGCTACCTCAGTGTACGTCCCAAACGGGCTTCAGAATTACTGCAAAAAGATGTAATTGATGCAGCCTCAGCGATTCATAATGAATGGGTAACAATTCCTGACAATTCCCCTCTCAACAATCTTACACTTGCTAAAGCCAATGTTCGCAATTTAACGGGTGTTACCGTCATGGCAATTCAAAGTCAAAATGGTATGACTTATTATCCTAAAGGTGAAACAGAATTACATCAAGGCGATCGCCTTTTAATCGTTGGCAAACGTTCCGAAGCAGCCGCATTTCAAGATTTAATGCAAGGCAAACTGAGTTTAGAAAATACTAATGTTCATTGGATAACCCTCCAACCAGAATCGCCTTTAGTGGGTATAACTCCAGCCGATTTACAACAACAATATAGTGTTATTATTCAAGCCCTACGTCGTCAAGGAAAACTGTACCGTCCTGTCCATGATGATGTTGTTTTCATGGTTCAAGATAGCTTACTCCTGAGTGGAGAACGCGATCGCATTCAAGCAATTGAAGAACTCGCGCAGGGAGAAACAGACAGTTAATTCATCGGCTAAGTTAAGGTACATTAATGTACAGTACAAAAAGCGGATAATGGGACTCGAACCCACGACATTCAGCTTGGGAAGCTGACGTTCTACCACTGAACTATATCCGCAATACTCCCATTATTATACATGGACAAGGATCAATTCGCCGATACCGCTTCCCTTAAGGATTAGAAATAACCGGAGCCGGTTCATCTGAGGGAATATTATCCAGAATGGGGGATGTTTGTGGCACTTGGGGTTGTAAGCGCTGTCGCCACACTTCGATTTGCGCCCTTGCTCCTTGATAAGCCGATGTGCCTTCAGGGATTTTTTCGGCGATCGCGATCGCGTCGTTTAAATTCACATCCGCTCGTTCTGCGGCTAATGCCAACAAGCGACTGCTCCAATTATCAATCGCTTGGACGCTTTGATTGTAAACGCTGCTGGTGGCGGGAATGCGCTTGGCCGTCGCAATAGCCGCAGCAATACTATCGGCATTTCCCCCTTGGGCAAGTTGGTAAGCGCGATCGAGGTTGCGCTGTCCTTCTTGTTCGCCGCGCCAGCGATTAATATTAGACCGTGCCTCATCGTAAAGGGCGCGATCGCGTTGAATTTTCTGAGCAACATTAATCGCATTATCCAAATCCCCCCGATTCGCCAAAGATTGGGCTTGAGACAAAATCGGTTGGTCTTGATTGCGCTGTAGTTGGTTGCGCCATCGTTGGTTTTGCCGTTGCGCTTCGCTGTACAAAGCCCGACCTCTGCGAATCTTATTCGCTTCGGCGATCGCACTTTGTAAGCCCGAATCCGTGCCGCTACTGGCGAGGGCTTCGGCTTGATCGAGAATGGGACGGTCTTCAATAGCTTCGATGCGACTGGTCCACTGACTAATTTTGCGTTGAGCTTCACCGTGACGGGGGTTAGAAGATGATACCAAACGGGCTTGGGCGATCGCGGCCCCCAAATCGCTCAAGCCTCCCCCTACTGCCAAGCGTTCGGCTTCTTCGAGATGAGTCACCGCTTGGATTTCCGAGCGCCAAGTGCGAATCAACTTCTGAGCGCGATCGTACATGGGACGACCGGGGGGGACGCTTTCCGCTTCTTGAATCGCTAACTCCAAACCCGCCACTGTCCCCACAGCCGCTTTTGAGCCAGCTTCGGCTAAATTATTCAAATCCTGCATTTCTTCTTGCAGACCGAGTTTAAGGGGAAACTTATTGGCAATAGCCATCACATCTGTCCAAGCCCCTGCTTCCAAGCGAGCCAGAGCTAAATCCAAGAGTTTATCCCCTGCGTCTTTCATCAAAGTTTGGGCTTCTTTGTACGCCGTGCTTTCGGGGGGAATTTCTTCAGCTAGTTTGATGGCTTCGAGTAGACTTTCACTCGATCCCCGTTGCAAAGCAGCATAAGCTTTATCCAGTTTGCGGCTTTCTTCTTGAGCCAGTTCGATGCGTTCGTAAAGCTGGCGATAGCGAGTGGTTGCCCAATAGCGATTGCCCAAATTGGTGAGTTTGGCGGCGCTACGAAAAGCTTGAGCCCATTTGGCCTGGGTCATGAAGTCTTCGACGGTTTTGGCGATTTTTTCAGCTTCAGCCCAAGTCGAACGCCAGCGCGCAATCCGTTCTTCGATATCTTTGGGGGGAATGTAGCGAGAGACATCTTGGACTGTAGCGATCGCGTCTTCGAGTTTACCGTCTTGGTAGGTTTCTTCGGCTAAATCTAGTAAATCTAACGCCCACAACTCCAGGTTACGGTTGATTTCCGGGCGCATGGGGTGATCGCTGGGTAAGGCCTCCACCAAGGCGATCGCTTCGAGCAAACCTTCGCGAGTTTGCTTGTCTGCCGCCAATTGAGCGCAGTATAACCGCATCGAAGCCGAGGCCATGGGTAGGTATAGCTGCGGGCAACTGGGTAGGGCAGGCAGGCGCAGTAAGGCGGCTGTGGCAACAAATCCTAAGCTTCCCGTAGCCACCACCAGTAAAACCCCCCAAGTTTGCCACTTGACCAACCACAGCCAGCGCGAACCCTTCCTCTCTGGCGGATCTTCGACTTCCGGTTCGGGTTGGGGATAAACGGCGGTTGCTGCTGCTGTGTTGCTGGGAAAAACCCCCGAATTGTTGGTTAATTCGGGATTAGAGGGGGCTGCTTTGGTTTTTTTCAGCTTTCTTGGAGAAGCTAACTTAGGCAAGCGCTGAAATCGATCTTGATGTTTCATTCTGGTTCGCCATCGTGGTCTCAAGGGTGGGACACCTTACCGCTAAAACCCTGGTAATGAGGGAGTTTAACCTACATCCTTGCTGTGGATTTGCCTTATCTTATCTTATCTGTTGTCGTTTCTTCAAAATTTAAGATTGTCGGGGTTTAAGGGGGTGCGGGGTTGAAAATCAGGACAACCTTCGCAAGGGCCCCCAGGATTAACAGCACAACGCAGGTGGGTTGAACGAGCATTATACAGGCAATGGCGATCGCCCACGGGGGTTGGCGGGGGTATGGGGGAATGCGATCGCCCCCAGTCGTCATTTCGAGCTAAAATTTGCTGAAGTTGATTTTGCCATTGCTGATGGGCTTTTCGCAGTCCTAGTCCAGAGAGTAACAGGGACAGTAGCGCCAAACTGAAAATTCCTATAATTGTTAACATTCGCACCAAAAAGTTGTCAACTCAGGCCGCTTGAGGTTCGGTAACGGGTACAGGGGGACGCAGACTTAAGTACAGTAAAGGGCTCCACAACGGGATTAAACTCACTCCCCAAAACAGCCAAGGTTGCGTTAAACCCCGTCGCTGCATATCGTCTTTGAGTAGAGCGGGAAATAATAAGCAAAGCCAGCAGAAATCCAGGCTCATGACATGGATAAAACGATTGTTTTGCCATTGCTGGCTAAAGTTTGCCCAGTCGCCCTGAGAGATACCGTAAACCGCGATCGCGATCGTGGCAAGTGTTAATCCCCAACCTAAAATTCGGGAGTCTTGTAGCTTTAAAAACCAATTTTTGGGAGGAGCGAACTCTGGGTTGGGGGAGCGCAGAGCCAAGTACGGTAAAATGGCAAAAGCACCGACGGCATAAGACGCGATCGCAAACGGATAAGCCGGAATTTTTTGGTGATGGCCATCGAAAAACAACACGCAACCATAAATAATCGGCCAAATCCCCATGAGATAAAATAAAGCCACAATCGCGGGGTTGATACCCTCAATTTCGCCCGTAGACAGCCGCACAATCAAGTCTAGGGTATCGGGCGTATCCGGGGGAGAAAACCCCAAGGCATAAACGACAAAACCCAGCCACAGACAAGCAAAACCAATTTTTCTTATCATGAGATTTTTTGGTAAAAAAAGGCAGTTATCTCTATTTTGGCGAATTATGAGAGCATGGCTCAAAGACGACATTTTGTACTTGCATCGCGAAGATGTCCCCTTCTACAAGCAAAAAGGCTCAATTGTCCGCAACAACTTCTTTTGGGCGTTGAAGTCGATTTCTTGTTATGCTCCCAAAGGCAGCGATTGGGAATTTGATACCGTTGTTTGGGTCGCTTTAGCCCGAATGTTATTGTCCTTCACCAACGCGGGTTATTTAGGCTTTTCCGAAACGAGCCTGGAGTTTTCCGAAGATAGCCCCATTCCCGAAGCTTTGCGCTCAGTTGCCAGCTATCTTTGACTTTTAAGGGCAATGTTTTGAGCGATCGCCCCTTTCACCAAATCTTGATGAATCCTCCTGAAAAAATAAGTCAAAACTTCAAACTCTGGACAAGTCACAAATCCAAGGTTAGGTTTAATATTGACTAAACTCATAACCCCCAGTTTAAATTGTATGAGAATCCTGGTAACAGGTGGTGCAGGTTTTTTGGGATCGCACCTCATCGATCGCTTGATGGCAGCCGGTCACGAAATCCTTTGCTTAGATAACTTCTTTACCGGCCGCAAAGTTAATGTCCAGCACTGGATGGGAAACCCCAAGTTTGAACTCATCCGTCATGACATCACCGAACCCATTCGCCTAGAAGTCGATCAAATCTATCATCTCGCTTGTCCGGCTTCTCCGATTCACTATCAATACAATCCCGTCAAGACCATCAAAACGAACGTCTTAGGGACAATGAATATGCTAGGACTTGCTAAACGAGTCAAGGCCAGATTTTTTTTAGCATCAACCTCCGAAGTATATGGCGACCCAGATGTTCATCCCCAGCCGGAAGAATACCGGGGTAACGTGAATACAATTGGCATTCGTTCTTGTTACGACGAAGGTAAGCGAGTGGCAGAAACCCTGGCATTTGATTACTATCGCCAAAATGGAGTTGATATTCGCGTGGTTCGGATATTCAACACCTACGGGCCGCGGATGTTAGAAAATGATGGTCGAGTCGTGAGTAACTTTATCGTTCAAGCCCTACGCGGTCAACCTTTGACGGTGTATGGTGATGGGTCGCAAACTCGGAGTTTTTGTTATGTCTCTGACTTGATTGAAGGCTTTATTCGCTTGATGAACAGCGACCAAACCGGGCCGATTAACATTGGCAACCCTGGAGAATACACGATTCTGGAACTAGCTCAAAAAATTCAGAATATCATTAACCCGGATGTGGATATCGTCTTCAAGCCCTTACCCCAAGACGACCCCAAACAACGACAACCCGATATTACCAAAGCGAAAACTTACCTAGACTGGGAACCCACTGTTCCTTTACAAGAAGGATTAGAGAAAACAATTGCTTATTTTCGCGAGCATTTACAGTCCCAATCTTAAGTCTTAGCAAATTTAGGCATAATCAAAAACGACTGCAACTCCGCTCAATCCCTAGTGTTGCCAAGACGATTACTCTGTAATGAAATCAACTGAAATTAAACTGCTTTGAGGATTTAAAGACTATGCGCGTATGTGTTATTGGTACGGGTTATGTGGGTCTAGTAACGGGTGTTTGTTTATCCCACATTGGCCATCATGTGATTTGCGTTGATAACAACGAAGAAAAGGTCAAACTGATGAAGTCGGGCCAATCCCCCATCTACGAACCGGGGTTATCGGAATTGATGAAAAGCTCGATGGAGTCGGGTAATTTAGAGTTTACTGCCAATCTCGAATACGGGGTGGACAATGGCGATGTGCTGTTTATCGCGGTGGGAACACCTCCCCTACCCACGGGAGAAAGCGATACTCGTTACGTTGAAGCTGTCGCGCGGGGAATTGGCGCTCATCTCAAAGAGGGTTATAAAGTAATTGTCAATAAATCTACTGTTCCCATTGGTTCGGGGGATTGGGTACGGATGATTGTCCTCGATGGGGTAGCAGAACGCCAAAAATCTCTAACTCCTGTGGGGGGGAGTCCCAGTGGAGAGGAAGCTTTAGCCCAAATTACGGCAGAGTTTGATGTGGTGAGTAACCCAGAGTTTTTGCGGGAGGGTTCGGCGGTTTATGATACCTTTAATCCCGATCGCATTGTTTTGGGCAGCAATAGCCAAAAAGCCCTGGATATGATGACGGAGTTGTACAAACCCCTCATTGAACGCACTTTTAGCGAAGAGAAGGATTTACCTCCAGTTCCGGTGGTGACGACAGACCTCAACTCGGCGGAAATGATTAAGTATGCGGCGAATTCTTTCTTGGCAACTAAGATTAGTTTTATTAACGAAGTGGCGAATATTTGCGATCGCGTCGGCGCAGATGTGGTAGAAGTAGCGAAGGGGATTGGCCTCGATTCGCGCATCGGTACGAAGTTCTTACAAGCAGGGATTGGTTGGGGGGGTTCTTGTTTCCCCAAAGATGTCTCAGCCTTGATTCACACGGCAGATGATTATGGCTACGAAGCGGAGTTACTGAAGTCTGCCGTCAGCGTCAACAAGCGCCAACGCCTGATTACCCTAGAGAAGTTGCAACACGAACTCAAAATCCTCAAAGGGAAAGTGGTGGGCTTATTGGGCTTAACCTTCAAGCCGGATACTGACGATATGCGGGATGCCCCTTCTCTCGATTTAATCGAACAACTCAACCGCTTGGGGGCAAAAGTCAAAGCTTATGACCCGATTGTCTCCCAAACGGGGATGCGTCACGGTTTATCGGGGGTTATCGTGGAAACTGACCCAGAACGGTTAGCCGATGGTTGCGATGCTTTGGTTTTAGTGACTGATTGGCAACAATTCCAGAATTTGGATTACACCCAGCTTGCCAAGTTGATGAATGCCCCCGTTGTGATTGATGGCCGTAACTTCCTCAACCGCGACGCAGCAGAAAAAGCGGGTTTCCGCTATATCGGTGTGGGTCACTAATTCCCCGGATTTACTGCCGGTTCGTCTTGGGTTGTAATCGTGAAAACTTGAGGCGGACTGGCATCAGATGTAGGGTGGGTTAGGCGGCTAAAACTTCGGCTATGACTGCAATCTAGCTATCCGC
>JAWQFT010000159.1:0-11645 GCA_035968055.1 Jaaginema sp. PMC 1080.18
ACCCAAGACCTAATACCCAATCAAGGCATCACCCGCACCCCCCCACTCACCAAAATTTCCCCAGATTGGAGTTGTAGAGTATCGAGATTGACTGCTTCACCGAGATCGATATCAAACTGCTCTAGCTGGACTGGATTTAGTAAGGGAGAAGCTGTAATCTCCGTGTGACGCAAGCACAAACAATGAGCATTTGCCAAATTAAGTTGGGTTTCTAGAACAATGGGGATTGTATTTTTATCAACATTTGTTACAATTCCCTTGAGTTTTAGGCAATTTGGGGCAATCACTGCCTCTTGCCAATGAAGTTGCCAATCTTGGATAGAAGGCTGTGGCTGAGTTTTCCCACTCGCTGCCATTAAAGTTGACAATAAATCCTTGATGGCTGTTGAAAGTAAAGGAGACGACAGTGACGCTTGCAAATCGGCTTGGGACAAAGACACCTCACCCGTGACAGGGATAGGTTCGAGTAAACGTAAAGATTGACCTTTGATGACTTGACCCAAGTTCACCCGAATATTATTAGCTTGTAATTGTACGCGAGTAAAATGGAGGCCTTGATAAACGGCTTTGGCTGCGCTCAAGACTACATTAGGGATATAACCCCTTAAAATTTGGCGATTTTTGCCGTTAATCTGGAATTCTAACTCGGCGATCGCGTCTACTTGCGATCGCAACCACAAGCGCACGGCTGGGGACAAAACTTGACTAATAATCTGACCAGGGGATTTTACTGTCATTTCTTACCTTAAAAATAGTCAACAGCAGTCTAAAGTTAATAAAAATCATTAATTTATGCCCCTAGACTGATACACTCAATCTTGTAATATTTGTACATAGTTTATTGATATTGCTCAATGGCCACTGCTTCGTCAGTACCAATCTCACACATTTTTCTAGATGACCGCCTAAACCACCAATGAAGGAGAGGGTTCAAAAAATCATAGCGCAATGGGGGATCGCCTCGCGCCGACAAGCAGAAGCGTTAATCTCAGAAGGTCGCGTGCGGTTAAACGGTGAAGTTGTCCAATTAGGGCAGAAAGCCGATCCCAAACGCGATCGCCTTGAAGTAGACGGGAAACACCTCAAAACCTGCGATCGCCCAGAACCGATTTACTTGCTACTGCACAAACCCCAAGGCGTTGTGACCACTTGTGCCGATCCCCAAGGTCGTCAAACCGTCCTCGACTTATTGCCGAAACAGTGGCAGCAAGGTCAAGGCATTCATCCGGTAGGGCGACTGGATACAGACTCGACTGGGGCATTACTCCTGACCAACGATGGTGCATTAACCCAAGCGATCGCTCATCCCCGTTCCCACATTAAAAAACTGTATCATGTGTGGGTTGTCGGCCATCCTACCCCAGCCACCATCAACCGTTGGCAAACAGGAATTATCCTCGACGGCCAAAAAACCTTACCAACCACAATCAAAGTCTTAACCCAACGGACGGACAGAACCCTCCTGGCCATTTCCTTATGCGAGGGGAGAAATCGGCAAATTCGTCGCATTGCCGAACAACTGGGGCATCCTGTCTTGAAACTTCATCGTACCGCCATCGGCCCAGTTCAACTCCAAGGAGCAGACCAACCTCGCTTACCCGTCGGCCAGTATCGCCCTTTATCCCCGCGAGAACTGCAATCTATCCGTAAAGCCAGCGCTATGACAGCGTTGAAACACAATCGACCGAATTATTAAGAGAGAAAACTATCATGACAAAGCCTTCTCAAAATTCAAACTTCCGACCCGACCAAATCGCCAAAATTAGCGAAATTAGCGAATATTTAAGAGAAGTTCGCGAACAACAAGGGCGATCGCTCCACCAAATAGCCACCGAAACGCGGATTTCCCTGCGCTTACTCAAAGCCCTCGAAGCCGTTGAAGTCGAAACCTTACCCGAAGCCGTTTATCTACGCGGCTTAATCCAAAAATACGGCAATGCTTTGGGCTTAAATGGCAGCGAAATCGCCAACCAACTGCCCCAATCGGACTTTTTAACCGGAATTACCCCCTCGTGGCAACCCCTGCGCCCTCGACGACCCAGAGCAATTCACCTCTACTGGGTGTATGTCTTAGCCCTGGTAGGGGCAATTAGCGGCGTGTCCTACTGGCTACAACAGCCAAGAGTGGCAGTGAATCGCCCTGAAACCGAAGCCACTATAACCGAAGCTCCCCCTTCACCCCCTGCCGCCAATCCCTCTCCTGCCAGTACCACCATTCCCGCCAAAAATCCGCCCCCACAAAACGACTCTGTAGTGGTTGATGTTACCCTCCAAGAAGAAAGCTGGATTCAAGTCGTTGCCGACGGTCAAACCGAATTTGAGGGCATTCTCCAAGAAGGAGAAAAGCGCACCTGGGAAGCCAATCGCGAAATCAAAGTCCGGGCTGGCAATGCCGGGGGTGTGGTCATTACTGTGAACAACGAGCAACCCGCCCCCTTGGGAGAACGCGGTCAGGTAGAAACCGTGACTTATCAAGCTCCTAATCCTTCACCGCGCTCTTAACACCTTCAAAGACGCAAAACGGTTTAGTAAGGTGCGCGTCCGTAAGTGTAAGTCAAATGGGCAAGGCGCTGTTGTATACCAGAGTCGAGTTGTTCGGGGAGATAACGCCAAGTCCAATTGCCCTTGGCTGTACCGGGGGTGTTCATTTTCGCTTCGTCTCCCAAGCCCAAAAGGTCTTGTAGGGGAATAATCGCGTGATTGGCCACAGACCCCAAAGCCAAGCGAATCAACCGCCAGTGAATGCCCTCATCGCCGATGCAACCGAGGTAATCGAGAACGCGCTGGTTTTCTTCGGGCGATCGCGCTGTATACCAACCCACCGTCGTACTGTTATCGTGAGTCCCGGTATAGACAAAACAATTGCGATCGGTATAGTTGTAAGGTAAAAAAGAATTCAGGCGATCGGAATCAAAGGCAAAATGCAGCACTTTCATTCCCGGTAAGCCGTACTTATCCCGCAGTTCCTCCACATCCGGGGTAATCACGCCCAAGTCTTCCGCAACAATCGGCAAACGCCCCAATTCCGCCGTGAGCAATTCAAAAAATTCGTCCCCTTTGGCTTTAACCCATTTCCCTTTGGTAGCGACCTTAGCATGACCGGGAACGCCCCAAAATGCTGCCAAACCCCGAAAGTGGTCGATGCGGATAATATCGACGTAATCGAGCATTCCTTCAACGCGTTGAATCCACCACTTAAACTTGTTTTTCTCTAACTGTTGCCAGTTGTAGACGGGATTGCCCCACAACTGACCCGTGGCACTAAAATAATCGGGGGGAACGCCTGCCATTGTTGCAGGTTTGTTGTTTTTCACGTTCAACACGAAAATGTCGCGATGGGCCCAGACATCGGCACTATCGTGAGCGACATAAATGGGCAAATCCCCAAAAATCTGAATACCCTTGTCGTTGGCATAGGTTTTGAGGGTAGACCATTGCCGGAAAAATTCCGACTGAACGTATTTATAGTAAAAGATATCTTCAGCTAGGCGCGATCGCCACTCGATCAAAGCCGCCGGTTGGCGCTTGGCGATTGCCTCGTCCCATTCATACCAACTCGCACCCTGATGAGCCGCTTTAATCGCCATAAACAAGCTGTAGTCATCGAGCCAGTAAGCGTGATTTTGACAAAACTGGTCAAACTGTTGTATGCGTTCGGGACTGGCTTGGGAGGCGAAACGCTGACTGGCTTTTTTGAGGAGGGGGAGCTTCGTTTCAATCACCAAATCGTAATTGACGCGATCGCGATCGAAAGTGGGTAAAGCCTCTAACTCCTCGGCTAAAATTAACCCCTCCGCCGCTAACCAATCTAAATTAATTAACAACGGATTGCCTGCAAACGCCGAATAACTCAAATAAGGAGAATTACCAAAACCCGTCGGCCCCAAGGGTAAAACCTGCCACAACTGTTGCAAGCTTTGGGCGAGAAAGTCCACAAAACGATAAGCCTGCTCTCCCAAGTCGCCAATCCCATAACGACCGGGTAAAGAGGTGGGGTGCAACAAAACACCACTGGTTCTTCTAGAAAAAATCATAGGCGATCGCGGGGAAGTATTTTTCAACAACTAAAATGTTTGCACCAAAGCTCGATCCGGCATTTCCCCAAACAGAAATCAACCCCTGCTGAGGACGGATGTAGCTTTGCTTTAGTCATTGTACTCAAGTCCGTTCTCATACCTCAGCCAATTCTATTTTCTTTAGGTCGTTTTTTCAGAAGTCATCGGCGCTTCAAAACGATAGCCAAATCCTCGTACTGTTTTAATCAAAGCAGGTTGAGCAGCATTATGTTCGATTTTTTTGCGAATTTGCCCAATATGGACATCAACCACCCGTTGATCGCCAACAACCTCGGAATAATCCCAGACTTCGCCAATCAGCGTCGCTCGACTCAACGCCTGTCCTGGATGATTCGCTAAAAAATTGAGCAAATCAAACTCTAAAGCTGTAAAAGGAACTAACTCGCCATTCACCTTGATTTCGCGACGTTCGGGATCGATACTCAGATGACCAAAAACTAACGGTTGCTTGTTCGCACTGGGAGTCACGCTCCGTTGGCGTTTTAAAATAGCACCTACCCGAAACTCTAATTCTCGTAGATCGAAGGGCTTGGTTAAGTAGTCATCAGCACCTTTTTGAAAACCTGTGGCTTTATCTTCAGTGTCGGTACGACTGGTAAGCATCAACACAAAAACATCAGTGCTGCGTTGCATTTCTTCGCACAAATTGTAGCCCAAGGCATCGGGTAAATTGACATCTAAGATTACCAAGTCAGGATTGAATTTACCAAATATCTCTAGTGCAGCTTGACCATTATCAGCCGCTTCAACTTGGTAATTTTTTTGACTGAGAAAGCGATAAATTAGGTTGCGAATTGCCGGATCGTCATCAACGACAAGAATTTTGGCGGATGGCATAGCCATAGTTCTATTCAGGAGAAAACTAGATAAAGGAAATCAAGGAGACAACAAAAAAAAGATATTGGGTGCGATCTGCATTGTGAACTACCCGACGCTGTATGCGAAGCATCAGCGCAGGCTTCCTACCCAGCAGACAGCGCAGTAGTAGATTTCTTTCGTCCTCTACTGCTACGTCTTACATCTGGACAATAGGCTTTATCCCGCGTCCCGCAGGTCAAAATCCGTAGTCCCTCATTTCTGAGGTTGATGGCAGCATTGATATCCCTGTCATGGTGAGTTCGACAATTAGAGCAAGTCCACGAGCGAACATCAAGGGGCAAACTTTTTATTTGATTCAAGCAAACGTTGCAGGTCTTAGAACTGGGGAAAAACCTATCAACTTCCTGATAAACTTTCCCTTCTGCCTCTGCTTTATATTTAAGCATTGTGCAGAACATCCCCCACCCGACTTGGCTTATAGCCTTGGCTAAACAGTGGTTTTGAAGCATTCTTTTGACGTTGAGGTTTTCCACGCAAATAACTTGGTTTTCGTCTACTATTCTACGGGATAGCTTGTGCAGAAAATCCTCTCGGCAACGAGTGACTTTATTGTGAACTTTGGCGACTTTTTGACGCGCCTTATTCCCGTTGTTTGACCCCTTTTGTTTTCTTGATAGTTGCTGTTGCTTGCGCTTTAAGTTACCCTCATGCCTCTTGAGCCAGGGAGGGTTATCAAACTTAGAACCATCTGAGGTTACGGCGTAGTGATTCAACCCAACATCTATCCCGATAGCTTTTCCCTCGGTTGATGTCTCAGGAATAGGTTTACCATCATCAAACAAAATAGAGGCAAAATACTGGTCACACTTGTTTTTAGAAACCGTAACTGTTTTGATCTTGCCTTCTATTAGTCGGTGAATGACTGCTTTAACTTCGCCTATTTTGGGAAGGTTAACAGCACCCTTCAGAAGTTTAACGTTCTGAGGATATTGAATTGATTGCTTCCCATGCTTGGATTGAAACCGAGGATATCTAGCTCTTTTCTCAAAAAAGTTGTTGAAAGCCACCCCAAGATTAAGACAAACTTGTTGAAGGCACTGAGAATAAGTCAATGCCAGCCATTCATGCTCTTTTTTAAGAGCCGGAATTAGCTTTTTGACTTCATATCCTGACAATCCCTTTCCCGTATCTATGTAAGTTTTGTTCATCAAATCCAGAAAGTGATTCCACAGCCAGCGACAATTGCCGAACGACTGCTCTAGCAACTGTTTTTGGTGTTGTGTGGGATAAAGTCTGATTTTGACGACCTGCAACATCTTAGAGGCAATTTAAATCACTACAAATACTATAGCAGAGTTGGTTCATTTCGCAGTTTTAAATCCCTTAACTCACTGCTCCTCATCAGTGACGCTCACCCGCTTCAGTTAGAGTGCGGGGCTTCCCCAGGATTAGCTAAACAAAAATGGTGACGAAACTCAGGCAAAACCCTAATTTTTAAAACCCAGTCTCGGAGTTTGAGACTGTTGTGACTTGATCGAGTCCCCAGGGAAAATACCAAAATGCTGCTCGTCTGGGATTGAAACTGATGGTATTCAAGAACTTTCTTCTAAAATACCGGGTTCGGTCAATTCATCAGAAATTTCGACGATCGCGCGAATAACGGGTTTCATCATCGGATCGTCGAAACTATCAAAATTGTCAAAGTTGTTGTGACGCAATCGTTTGGAGCGATTGGCAACTTGGACGGTAATGCGATACCGATTAGAAGCCGCCGTTAAAATCTGCTCGGCGCGATCGGTTAAGTTACCCGAATCAAAAGGTAATCGTTTTGACATACAGTTTCAGAATTTTGGGTATGCAGGCTATTTTTACTTCAGCTTAAGCATAAAAGGTGGAAGTCACAAATCTTCGCGATCGCCTTGGGTCTCCCCAGAGCGATCCATTTTGGCAGGTCAACATCCTTACGTTGGCTTCCTACTCTTGCTTTGCCTTCCTTAAAAAAGTTTGTCAACCCTGGGTTTTTAACCTTAAAATATTATGAACAAGTGTAAAGAAAATTATACTAACCTTAAAATAACGTTATTGAAGCAGCACTTTTATAACCCGATGAAACAACGCCTTTTTAGTATACTCGCCGCCGCGATCGTCGTCTTGCTGGGAGTTTTGAGCGCTCCGACTGCCGCTTATGCCTTCAACGACCCTTCCTTGCTCCCCGCAGAGGAAACCCCCATCGTTGACTTAGCCGACATTCTCCCCACCTTGCAAGAAGAAGCTTTACTACAGAAAATTCAAAGCTTTGAATCCGAAACTGGCTGGAAAATGCGAGTCCTCACTCAGTACGACCGTACTCCCGGCCGCGCCGTGATCGATTTTTGGGGACTAGACGAAAAAAGTATCTTGCTCGTAGCAGACTTGCGCGGTGGCAACTTACTGGCGTTCAGCATTGGTGATGATGTTTACGAACTCCTCCCTCGCACCTTCTGGATCGAACTTCAAACCCGCTTTGGCAATATGTACTATGTGCGCGAAAACGGCGAAAACAACGCCATCACAAGCGCTCTCGATACCGTTGCTACCTGCTTGACCAAAGGCGGTTGTCAAGTTGTTCCTGGCTTACCCCAAGAACAATGGATTCTGACCCTCATTACCTCCGTTGCTGGGGGCGTAGTTTGTGGTTTAGCTGCCATTCCCCGCAAAAAAGGTCAAATCGTCGCCTGGCAATGGGCGCTCATTTTCTCTCCCTTATGGGGCATTCTCTTTATCGCTTTTGGCATCGGCCCGGTTATCACGCGCACTTCAGAATGGCTGCCGTTATTCCGCAATATCATTGGTTTTGTCTTAGGGGCATTAGTAGCTTATCTTTCCCCTATGGTCAATCAAATGGCCCCCTCAGAACCCTCTGAAACTTAACTTCCTAGGTCGCCATCTACTATAATCAAAAATCCCCGTTCCCCATGAGAGCGGGGATTTTTCCCATCAGGCTAAATAATGAATAGATTTGGCGATTAACGCCAAATTGTAATGAAGGGAAAAGACAATCGTTATGGGCAATGCGCTTGCCTGTTAGACTAAGCTTAGAAACTTCAACGCATCTATTTCTAATCTGTAATTGTGACCTGCCCCAACACCAACATCTGCTTCTTTCCCTATCGACGGATTTTTCTGGATAAATAAATATGGAGTGGCACTCAACTGACGCGCAAAGTTTAGCAATCATCGATCGCGAAATTGGCGTACACCGTTTTTCCCCGGCAGAATATGAAATTGTGCGCCGCGTTATCTACGAGACGGCGGATTTTGAATATCAAGATTTGATTGCCTTTTCCGAACGGGCTTTGCAAGCAGGAGCGGCAGCATTAGCGGCTCGCAGTACCATTGTGGTTGATGTGCCAATGGTACAGGTGGGTATTGCAGGTAGGATTCAAAAAACTTTTGCCAATCCGGTTTACTGTGCGGCTGAAGCTCTCACCCGACCCCAAAAGGAAAAAACCCAAGCGGCTTGGGGTATTCAAACCCTGGCTCGCCGCTATCCCGAAGCGCTGTTTGTGGTGGGTCAGTCCCAAACTGCCCTCACGGCTTTGGTTGAGTTGATCGAAGCTGAAGAAATTCGCCCGGCATTGGTGATTGGTACGCCATCGGGCTTTGTGGGGGCAGATGTGGCGAAGGAGCGCTTACAGGATTCGATGATCTCCCATATTCGCATTAATGGTCGCAAAGGGAGTGCCGTGGTGGCGGTGGCTATTTTGAAGGGCTTGGTGGATTTGGCTTGGCAGGCTTACGGCAAGGAGAGTTCGTCTTTTTAATTGATTTGAGGAGAGGGTTTTCATGATGGTTGACGGGTGGCGATCGCCCTCAGCAAAACGGTATTGTTTAAGAAATTTTAATCTCCCCAATCGCCTTCAGCAAAACCTCCGGCAATAAAGCTTTTTGCCGAGTTTGAGGGTTGATACAAACATGACGAGTCCGGGCCGAAATCGCGATCGCGTCCGGTTGATTTTCCGGGGTAATTTGGTAAGCTAACTCAAAACTATGGGGTCTAGGCGGCTCGCTCGTAACTTTGACCAAAACGCGATCGCCCCAAAAAAGTGGCTGAAAAAAATCCGCCTCACTGTGTACGATAGGAAGGGCGATGCTGTAGGACTTGACGATTTCAGGCAGCGCGATCGCCCAAGTTGCTAAATAATGCTCATAGGCCGAGTGGCACATCTCAAAGGCTTTCGCAAAATAGATCACCCCTGCCGCATCGGTGTCAGCCAAATCAATTCTGTAAGGATAAACAAATACCATAATCCTGATTGGTTGTGTAATATAACCCGCAATAGTAAAATCCGCTTGTCTGTAGAACTTGCTCATCGATCCCGAACAATGGGATGATAAAAAGTGCCTTGGGGCGATCGAGTTAAATTGCCCGACGCAAGACCCACTCATCGCGTCACCCCATAAATGTAGTTCCACATCCATAACACAAGAAAATATGGTCGTTGCTAAACAATCACTCGAAGAACTTTGTATTAATTCCATTCGCTTTCTCGCCATTGATGCAGTCGAAAAAGCAAACTCTGGACACCCCGGACTGCCAATGGGTGCAGCCCCAATGGCATTTGTTCTTTGGGATCGCTTCATGCGCTATAATCCCAAAAATCCCAAATGGTTCAATCGCGATCGCTTCGTACTTTCTGCGGGTCATGGTTGTATGTTGCAATACGCCCTGCTGCACCTAACTGGCTACGATAGCGTCAGCATCGAAGACATCCAACAATTCCGTCAGTGGGACTCCAAAACCCCCGGACACCCCGAAAACTTCATTACCGAAGGCGTAGAAGTCACCACCGGGCCTCTCGGTCAAGGTATTGCTAACGGCGTTGGACTCGCCATGGCCGAAGCCCACCTCGGCGCGATGTTCAACAAACCCGACAGCACCATCGTCGATCACTACACCTACGTTATCTTAGGCGATGGCTGCAACATGGAAGGCATTTCCGGCGAAGCCTGTTCCCTCGCGGGTCACTTAGGGTTAGGTAAATTAATCGCTCTCTACGACGACAACCACATCTCCATCGACGGTTCAACCGACCTTTCCTTCACCGAAGATGTCGGCAAACGCTTTGAAGCCTACGGTTGGCAAGTCTTGTCCGTCGAAAACGGCAACACCGACCTCGAAGCCGTCCACAAAGCCATCGAAACCGCTAAAACCGTTACCGACAAGCCAACCCTCATCAAAGTTACCACCACCATCGGTTACGGCTCTCCCAACAAAGCCAACACCCACGACGTACACGGTGCGGCGTTAGGCGGTTCGGAAGTCGATGCCACCCGCAAACACCTCGGTTGGAACTACGACCCCTTCGTCGTCCCCGAAGATGCCCTCAGCCACTTCCGCAAAGCCATCGAACGCGGCGCAAGCTACGAAGCCGAATGGGATCAAACCTACGCTGAATACAAAACTAAATATCCCGAAGATGCGGCCTTGTTTGAACGCATGACCAGCAACAAACTGCCCGACGGTTGGGAAAAAGCCATCCCCACTTACACCACCGAAAGCAAAAAGGATGCCACCCGCAACCAATCTGGTGCAACCCTCAACGCTTTAGCGGGCGTTTTACCGGAAATGTTCGGCGGTTCGGCAGATTTAGCCCCCTCCAACAAAACCTTAATCAAAGGGGCTGGGGATTTCCAAAAAGGCAGCTACGAAGGCAAAAACCTACGTTTCGGCGTGCGCGAACACGGTATGGGTGCAATCTGTAACGGGATTGCTCTACATGGCTCTGGTTTACTGACTTACGGTGCGACTTTCTTAGTCTTCACCGACTATATGCGGAATGCAATTCGCTTGTCTGCCTTGTCTCACGCCGGAGTAATCTGGGTGATGACCCACGATTCAGTTGCCTTGGGTGAAGACGGACCGACTCACCAACCCGTAGAACATATTGCGTCACTTCGCATGATTCCCGACTTAGTGGTTATTCGTCCTGCCGATGGTAACGAAACTTCTGGGGCTTATAAAGTCGCCGTTGAGCGTTCTAAAGGCATGAGTCCTAACGGTAAACCCCAACCTGTATTGCTGGCTTTGTCTCGTCAAGGTCTACCTCACTTAGAAGCAAGCTCGATTGAAAACACTGCTAAAGGCGCTTATGTTGCCGCTTGTGGCTTTGCTCCCGAAGAACTCGACCTCGTACTCATCGGTACGGGTTCTGAGGTCGGTTTGTGCTTAGATGCCGCCGAAAAACTCAAAGCTGAAGGTAAGAAAGTCCGCGTGGTTTCGATGCCCAGTTGGGAGTTATTCGAGGAACAAGACGAAGCCTACAAGAACTCGGTTCTGCCTCCCAGTGCCAAGCGTTTAGCCGTTGAAGCGGGTGTAAGCTTCGGTTGGGGTCGTTATACGGGCAGCGAAGATAATACCATCTCGGTTAATACTTTTGGGTCTTCTGCGCCTGGTGACGTTGCTCTAGAGAAGTTTGGCTTCACGGTCGATAATGTGGTCGCCAAAGCCAAGAAAATCATCGGTTAATTCTTAACCTTTCTGATTAATTGTAGGCGGGCTAAGGCTCGCCTTTTTTTGTGGAGAAGATTTAGGGTGTTAATTTCGTTATCAGGTTCAACCTGGTAACGAAGAAACAAGGCTCTGCCTTGGTTTAAGCAGTCTTATCTTATCAAGAAAAACCTAGATGTGAGTTTACCTCTCAAATAGAATTACTATATCCCTCTTCTGTCACTCTCCGAAATCAAGTCAGAAGAAACAGAGAGGTAAAA
>JAWQFT010000160.1:0-11422 GCA_035968055.1 Jaaginema sp. PMC 1080.18
CGTAGCGAGCATCATACGTGAACAAGAGAGAGGCACCGAGTACCAAGCACTCCGCGACCCTTATCGTCGGCAGCGCCAGAGGGTTAAAAGAGCCCCCTCCTCAACTGCCCATTGCCCTACCATGAGGTAAACTCAAAGTCGAGATTTCCGGCCCGCAAGGAATAATACCCCCAGGATTGAGAGGAAACAAATTCCCAAAATAATCCCGTTTAACCGCCTCCAAATCGCAAGTCGCAGCCACATCAGGGAGTTGATACATATCGCGCAAATACGCCCCTAAATGCTGATAATCTTGGATGCGGCGCAGATTGCACTTAAACAAACTGTAGTAAACAATATCAAATCGAAATAGCGTTGTAAACAACCGCACGTCAGCTAAAGTGACATTTTCGCCGCATAAATAACGGGATGAAGCTAATACTCGCTCAATTTCATCTAATGTGCTAAATAACTCGGTAGTAGCGCGGTCATAAGCCTCCTGAGACTGGGCAAAGCCACAACGATAAACCCCATTATTAATCGCTGGATAAATCTTGGCATTCCAAGCCTCAATCTCGCCTTGTAAAGCTTCAGGATATAAGTTAAGGTGCGATCGCGTTGCCCAAGCATTAAACTCGGCATTGAGCATCACAATAATTTCCGCACTCTCATTATTGACAATGGTTTGGGTCTGTGTATCCCACAACAGGGGGACAGTAGAGCGTCCCTTGTAACCTGGTTGCGCCTTTTGATACAGTTCCGGTAAAGTATGACACCCCTCTGACGCTGCTTCTAAGACCCAAATCCCGGCTTCAGAAGAGGGTTGAGCCACCACTACCTCAATAACCGCCTCTAAGCCCTTCAACGCCCTCACCACCAACGTCCGATGGGCCCAAGGACACCCCATTCCCACATACAGACGATAGCGAGAAGCTGCGGCTGGATACGGTTCGTCTCCGATAGCATTGCGAAACTGACTTTGCGGTCGTTGATAATCCCCTGTTTTATTACTAGGGGCTAGTTGAGACATCATCACTTGCCACATCGTCGTCCAGGCAAACTTTCCCAAACGAACCATGAGACCAGGAGGTAAAGATTTTCCTTTCATATTTTTTATCTGGGGAAAATAATGAGCTTGAATTACAAAGTTATGTAAAGATAAACTGAAGAAAACTTAGCACCGACAACCCGTGAAATCGCCTCTGTCCCTCTTTTTAAAACCCTCCCAACTGAATCTCTTAATTGCCGACACCATGACATTATTTTGGGGGGAATGGCTCGATTTGCGGGTTCGGATTGCTCAAATCGCCGCTACAGGTCTAATTTCGCCGCTAATCTACATTTTTGCTTTTGGTTTGGGTTTAGGAAGCGCCCTCGACCAAGCCGTGACTCCTCCTGTGGGGGATAGTTATCTTGAGTTTATCTTGCCGGGAATGGTGGCATTGTCTTCGATGACCATCAGCTTCGGGGGGACAACATTTTCGATTTGTGGCGATCGCCTTTACAATAAAACCTTTGAAGAACTGTTACTTTTACCCGTTCATCCCCTAGCGCTACACCTGGGCAAAATGTTAGCAGGGATTGTTCGGGGACTCATGACCTCTGGTTCAGTCATTATCATTGCCATTCTCTTTACCGGGCAATGGTGGAGTTTCCTGAATCCCTTATTTTTACTCGTTCTCCTGCTAAACTGCGCTGTTTTCTCCGGTTTGGGGGTAATTACAGGCTTAAAAGTTCAATCCCTCGAAAGCGTCGGACTTTATAACAACTTCCTGATTGTCCCGATGTCTTTCCTCGGTGCAACCTTCTTTGACCCTGCTACCCTACCGACTGCTCTGAAGGTGGTTGTCTACTGCTTACCCCTAACCTATACCAGCGTGGGTCTGCGTTCTGCGGCTTATCTGCCTGGGTCGGAATTTACCTGGTATTCTGTACCCATTTTACTGGTTATCGCGATCGCCCTCTCAATTTGGGGGGCTTATCAATTCTCCCACCAGCAAGACTAATCACTTCGTAATCCGATTGAGCAACAACAAAGAAGTCACAATTCCCGAAAAATGAGCCGCAATCGTATTCGTATTGGCCTGCACAATTAGTAAATCAATCGAATTCACAAATTCTTTCGGGTCAGAACCTAAAGCCAATTGCGGACGAGCCAAAGACTTGGCCAAAACAATCCCCACAATCGCTTCTGCTCCCACAATCGTCAACGCCATGCCAATCAAATTGACCAGCAAGCCCACACGAATCACCTTAATCGTGTCGGATTTATTCGGACGCAAACCCGGATTCGTACTTTGGAGTTTGCGAGCAATACCAAGATAGCGCACCGAAAAATAAATCCCAATTCCCAACGTAATCAAACCGCAAACCGCGCAAAAAATCCCAAAACCACTACCTTGACTGCTCGTAACATTGCTTTCGAGCAAGCTAGGACTGGCAAACAAGACCGTAACCGTCGAAATTACCCCCAGAACCAACTGTACCCAAAAACCCACGCGACCTGCCCATTTGATATCGCTAGAGGCTCGCTGTACAGCCGCAGGGAGAGGAGAGGAAAGTTCCAATTGAGTTTTGTCTTTCATTGTGATGGTGAATCTGTGCGGATATACAAGATTGTATCGAGCTTGAAGGGGTTTTTTGTCCTTGCGAAAGACAGATTTTACGGCCTATAACTGTAGCGTCGATTGTATTGAGGCAACTTATCCCGTCAGGGAATTCAATATTTTTGTTAAGAAAGAGAACTTTTAGAGTATGTCAGGAGTCATCAACATCGAGACTGTAGTCAAGCATCTCAAACATCTATCTTATAGAGAACAAGATACTCCAACTAGGTTTTCAACCCGTACAAGATGATGAAATGGATTCAACCCAAAACTTGGCAACATCATCTAGCTTGTGTTACCTCAACACTAGCTTTAGTCGGGAGTGCGGCAATTTATAAACACCAAATTGAAGCTCAACCTTGGTACGCTTTAGAGCAACATTGGGAGGCGATCGCCTCGTCCAATCCGCAAAAAACGGCTAATCTATATAGTAGTGGGGCTAAACTTAAACGAGTCGCGGGCATCCGAACAGAAATTTATCGGGGTGATTTAATCTACGAAGCTTGGCAAGACTTTTTTTCGCAGTATCGCATTCAAGACTTACAAGCGATTCAACCCATCGAGTATCATAATGGGGATGAAGAGCGGGGAGTCCGCAACATCAAAGCCCAACTCAAGATTCGCGTTTTGTCCCATCGCGGTCAGTCCGAGACATTTTTAGCGTATTATCAGGTGCAAATTAATCGTCAAGGTCAAATTCTTAATGAAGTTTGGCAAACTCGTCCCGATTTTCCTCTGTAGGCTCAGTCTATTGTATTATGAGCAATTCGGGCGCAATTTATCTCAATTCAATCTGTTAAAGTCTGATTTTTTTTGGCTCGATGAAGTCGCGGCTAACTCACTCTTAAAAGGTATTTTAGTCGCAACAACAGTCAACTGTGGCTCTCGCATTCTCGGTGCATCTTCTACCAGAACGTCCATGTTTCGTTCGTTATAGGTATCTGGGAAGTTTGATGGGTTACACAATGAAATTTGAAGATATTTACCAGTTTTTCAACAGTCCGCCACCGCTTTATCTTAATAAAGAACTTGCGGTTTGTTACGTTCTCGATGTCTTGCTGGCCAGAGAATCTTATGGCACTAAGCTAATCGAGCAACTAGAGAAAGATTACCCTATGTATCGCCTGTCCGACACAGTGCTGTATGGGGGGTTAAAGTTCTTGGAAGACGAAGGAACAATTGAAGGGTATTGGAAAAAAGTGGAAGGTCGCGGTCGTCCCCGTCGGATGTACAAAGTACGACCGGAAGCTCGTCGTCAAGCGGAGGAATTGGCTTGTTTTTGGCAAGATTACCTCAACGGCGAACATCAAGCGATGTAGCGGGTTGACAAGACTAAGAGAGACGAGTTATCCCGTTGTCCTGTCCAAAACAACTTAAAATAACAATATTAAGTGCGATCGCGCCCCTTTCCTGTGAGGCTGCGATCGCACTTTTGGTATAACTAAACTATACCCTAGTCATTATTTTTGGGTTTTTGATCGACCTGTGAATATTCCTGTTATTAGTTCCACTTTTTTCTTAACCATCCTCTTAGGGATTGGCTTATTTTTCTTTATCCGGGCTTCGGTTAAAGACCGCACCACCCAAGAAGCCCTAGCAACTGAAATTCCCCAGGAAAAGCTCTTACCTCAGCTACAAGACTATTTTGACCGTCGGGCTTACCGCGTGACTCATCTCGACCGCGAAACCCAAGCCATTACCTTTGAAGGCTTTGTGCGACCCAGTTGGTTTTTAGCGATCTTCTTGACTTTTTTGGCTGCTTGTGGTTTTTTCTGTTTGGCTTTGGTGTTTATCTACATCTACCCCCCCCTGAGAAGCGGTTGGTTTGGCTTGAGTTTACTCTCTCCCCTCGCAGGTTGGTTTTACTGGCAAAAAGCCGGACGAGTTGAAAAAGTCATTTTACAAGTCGAAGCTTTAGGAGAAACGAGCGTGGTTAAGGTCACTGCTCATCGCGACGAATTAATTGCCTTGCGTCGGGAGTTACCATTGACCTTGATTTGAAGCAGCTTAATCGCCACTTAAAATGACAAAATCAATACCCCCCAACCTTTGAATGAATTGGGAGGGTATCATTTTATGCGCCGTCTTTATGTAAATTTACACAATTGACAGCAGTGTTTTTGATTAATTGCTATATAGTTACCACCACCGCAGCCTTAGCTTGGTTCTCGCCGGGACTGGGGGGTGCAACAACACGCAAACTGGGGAAAAGAAAATGATTTTCTTCTACATACTGTGCGCCAAAAAGCCCTTTTTCTGCCCAGAAGTAACGGTCTGTGGTATGCTCGTTTCGTTTCACAACTAACAATGCCGGGGGGATAATTCCCTGAGCTGCGATATACTTGCGAGCGGCGGTGACGGGTTTATCTTCGCCACTTTCTAAGTTAAACTGGGGTACTAGCTCTAAAATCTTGCGTCCTTCTTGGCGGCGGCGACTTTTACGCTTGCGTTTCCTGGCCAATCTTTACCTCCTAATTTGGCTACTGTTTGTAATATTAGTTACAAAAGCCGACGCTAGTATATCCGGTATAAACAAAAATATCAAGCAGTTGAAGAAAAAAACAAAATAAAGTTTAATTGAGCTTGAGCCGAGACTTTAGAAGGGTTTGAGCGTTTTTTGTGACGGAGGAGGATCGAGTAAAACCTTAACAAAAAGTAAAATAAGCTAAGTATGTACTAAAAACTGTGTTGGTCAATCGCCGTAAAAGCCGTCTTAGCGCGATCGCGTACACAATAAGAGTATGTTTGTCTGCCGAAGCTGCCCATGTCCGAAACCGAGCTTATGTCTGTTCCTGCCAGTGCTGAATTTATTGCTTTGTGCGAATCCCAAGTGACTTTGTTACGACAAGCCTTGGAAATCGCTTGGTGCGGGGTGTATCTCACTGAGGAATGGGCTGAAGACCTGCCAAATTTACTGCCGATTGTGGTGTATCCTGAAACGGGGAGGCGATCGCCAATTCCCATTACCAATCCCCAAAGACTGCTTGCTTCAGCCTTACCCACCACAAAACCGCCCTTTGTTGAGGTCAATCCCCAAGCCGAAACCGCTACAGAATCCTGGCGAGAAGGGCATCAGGTTGTACTTCCCATCGCCGCCCAAGAAAAAGTAATGGGGATATTAGTCGCTGGTCGTCAGCAACGGCAATGGAACGAGCAAGAATTCGCCCAGATTGAGCAAGTCGCCAAAACCCTAGGAATTGCTTGTCAACTCGATCGCCGTCCGGCTTGGTATCGCCAGCAGTTGCAACAACACCTCGACACCCAAAGGCGCTATCGCGATCGCTTTGACACCCTCCTACACCAGTTTCGCAATCCCATGACGGCCATTCGGACATTTAGCAAACTCTTACGCAAACGTTTGCTTCCTGAAGACCGCAACTACAAAATCTCTGAAAGTCTAATTCGGGAAAGCGATCGCCTGCAAAGCCTTCTCGAACAATTCGACGAATCCCTCGACGGTATGACTGTCGAAACCGATGTTTTACCCGACTCAGCCTTGCCTTTGTTCGCTGCCAGTGGCGACCCAGCTACCCCTACTTTATCCCTGATTCCCGGTAAAATTCTCAACCTGCAAGCTTTATCTATCCCCAACATTTTAGCACCGCTAATTGCCACCGCCGAAGCGATCGCCAGCGAACGCCACTTAGAGTTTCACGCTGAAATTCCCGCCGATTTACCCCCTATCCAAGGCGACGCGATCGCCCTCAACGAAGTCCTTAGCAACCTCATCGACAACGCCCTCAAATACACCCCCAAAGGCGGCAGTATCATCCTACGAGCAGGTCTGCAACGCCCGCAACAGTTAGGCATTGCCATCACCGACACAGGCCCGGGGATTCCCCCCACAGACCAAGCCCGCATTTTCGAGCGTCATTATCGCGGTATCCAAGCCCAAGGCAATATTAGCGGAACGGGGTTAGGGTTAGCCATTGCCCAAGACTTGATCGAGCAAATGCAAGGGGAAATCGAACTAATTAGCCCCACCCATCTCGGTGAGGCTAATCGCGAACTGAACTCAGGAACAACCTTTATTATTTGGTTACCGACGACTCAAAGTATCACACCACAACCCGTCGCCGGATTTTAGCGAACGCTGACAATTACATCACTATCGAGGGTGAGGTTCAAGTCGGTATCCGGGTTAACCACCAAGACATCGACACTGTTGAGACCCAGGAAGCGTTGAATCAAGCTGGCTAATGCGCCGCTACCCGTACCGATCAGGACTTCACCTGCCGTTACAGTGCGATCGCCCGTTACCGCAGAAATCGCAGCCGCAGCAGCCGAACCGATGGCGGCATTTTTCAGTAAATTAGTGACAGAGCTATTCGTACGGATCGTTTCGGTGGTAGTAATCGTTTCCGATGTAGCGCTGAAAGCTTTGCGATCGCCATTGGGGAAGACCAATTGTTGCGCGACAAACTGCGTACCGCCATTCGCCGGACGTAACTCCCCAACCACTTTACTATCGCGCGGGATCAACAACTTACCATCAGTCGTCGTAATATTAGTCGCCACCGTGAGGGTTACGGGTAAAGTCTCATCATCCATTAACAAGATTTTTTCTTGTTCGTAGCGTACCGGAATCGTTGTCCCGGCAGGAATGCGGAATTCGGTCGCTACAGTAGTCGATGGGACGATATAAGACGACGCAATCGGTGACGCTTGATTTTGAGCAACCAGGGCTTGGTAAATAAATGCCGCTACTTCAGCGCGAGTTGCATTGCGTTGGGGATTGAGATTTTTGAGAACCGGATAGTTCACCACCATGCTATTTTCTGTAGCCGCAGCGATGGAAGACCGCGCATAGTTAGAAATATTAGCTTGGTCGCTGTAGTAACTCAGAACTTGGTTGACCGATTGAGTCGCGCTGTAGTCGAAACCATTAGCCAAGGAAACTAAAACTTGTTCGCGGGGGATATTTTGTTCGGGACGGAAGATGTTACCGGGATAACCAGACAAGAAACCCGTGCGGTAGGAGTCATCAATCGATCTGCGGGCCCAGTGATTGCTTGGAACATCAATAAAGTTGACAGAATTGCGAATGGCCGCTTTATTAAATGCTCCTTGTACCATCGAGGAGAATTGAGCGCGAGTTACGGGTGCATCGGGTTTGAATGTGCCATCGGGGAAGCCTGCAATTACGCCGCGAGAGACTAACGCATTGATATAATCAGCCGCCCAATAGTTATTGGAAACATCCGCAAAACGGCTGCTTTGGGCGATCGCTGCACTGGGAATCAACATTTGCGCGATCGTTGTCACACTCATACCCGCAGTGAGTAATAAAGCGGTAGCCGATTTTAAACGATTGACCTTTGCCATGATGAGAACTGCCTCAATAAAAACTTGAACTTGTGTTGTTGCTTAATTAGACATAAGCGGGAGTAAGAAGTTCCAAACCAAAGAAATATATTTTTTCGGGAACTTTTTTACGGATAAATGCAGTGTTATAGTCAAAAATAAGCTATAACAATTTTGCATTCATGGGAGTTATGACGGGAAGACAGTTTTGAGAGTTGCCGAGGTCAGGACAGTTCCTCGTGCGTCACATTCCCGATCCTAACTTGCAACCCCAATCCCAAAATTCCTCGTTCTTTTGACGAGATCGTGGACTTTGAAGTTTCGAGTCTCCTGTGTCGCAGCGCTTTTCGATACAATGTTCAACGAACCTCAGCAATGCCGATTGGAGCAATTATGCCCACGACAACCCGCGAAGCCGAACAAAAAGAAGCGCCAGATAACAACGATAACTCGAACGAATTGCCCCATGATGTGGAGATGTCGTTGTTCGATCACCTCGAAGAATTGCGACGGCGTATTTTTTATTCTTTAATTGCGGTAGCGGTAGGCGCGATCGCCTGTTTTTCCCTGGTTCGTCCGATTGTCCGTGTCCTCGAAGCCCCGGCTGAGGGCGTGAAGTTCCTCCAAATCGCACCAGGGGAGTTTTTCTTCGTTTCCATCAAAGTTGCGGGCTACAGTGGCATTTTAATGGCGAGTCCGGTGATTCTCTACCAAGCGATTCGCTTTATTTTACCCGGCTTGACAGTGCGCGAACGTCGCTTTCTCGGTCCGATTGTTTTTGGGTCGAGTATATTATTCTTTGCGGGTTTAGCGTTTGCTTATATTGCCCTGATTCCTGCGGCGTTGAACTTCTTTATTACCTACGGGGCTGATGTGGTGGAACAAGCTTGGTCGATTGATAAGTATTTTGAGTTGGTACTGTTGTTGATGTTCTGTACGGGACTGGCGTTTCAAATCCCGATTATTCAGTTACTCTTGGGGAGTTTGCGGATTGTTTCTTCTCGGCAAATGCTGTCGGGTTGGCGGTTTGTGGTGTTGGGTTCAACCATATTAGGCGCAATTTTAACGCCTTCGACCGATCCGATTACTCAATCTTTATTAGCTGGGGCGGTTCTTATCCTTTATTTTGGGGGCATTGGGGCGGTTAAGTTGACAGGAAATTGATTTTCAGTTATCAGTAATCAGTGACCAGTTACCAGTGTTTTTGGGCAGTGGGCAGTAGGGAGAAAGAGGGGGATGAGTGGGCAGAGGGGGAAGAAATCAGGCAGTAGGTCTTGATTAGTTGGGGAAAAAGGCAGTAAGGCAACCAGGAGGTTTAAAATTGAGACAATTTAACGTATTATTGCCCTTTGTCGTGTTGTTGCTGGCCAGCATTGTCTGCACAGTCACTCTGAATTAGCTTTCAGCTTTAATCCGCGGCACAGCGAAAACCCGCTAAAACTTCTCTCACCCAAGGGTTGTACCAATTGCGGGCTGTGACGCGCAATACCCAAGGACGAGTTGCCCAACTGCCGCCCCGGAGGGTACGATGTTGGTTATCGAACCAGGCTTCCGAATAGCCCTGATAGGGAAACCAGGCAAAACCTTCATAGCCTGCAAACCAAGAAGCTGTCCATTCCCAGACATTGCCTAACATCTCTTGACAGCCGAGGGGACTGCGATTTTGGGGATAGGCGTTGACGGGAGTTGTGCCGGAGTGAGCGCGATCGCAATTGCACCATGCTACACTCGGTTGAGCGTCTCCCCAAGGATATAATAGGGATTTTCCGGTGGTTGCGTCCCAACGAGCGGCTTTTTCCCATTCGGCTTCCGTGGGTAGTCGCTTCCCCACGAATGCGGCATAAGCTTCGGCTTCGTAGGCATTAACACCGCAAACGGGATGGTTGTCTCTAGCGGTGGAATCTAGCCAGTAACGGGGTTGGGTGACGGGGTGAGTTTGTAACCATTGCCAACCGTCTTTCGTCCAGTATTGTTGCGTTTGGTAGCCTCCCGCTTGGATAAACTGGCGATATTGAGCGCAAGTGACGGGATAGCGGTCAATTTGGAAGGTATCGAGGTAAATTGAGTAAGCGGGGCTTTCGTTATCAATGGCATCGGGGGCATTATTACCCATGCTGAATGTTCCGGCAGGAATGGTTACCATATCGGCAACGATTGGCGAAACTTCCCCAGATGTAGCGGTTGGTAAAGGGTGGGGATGGTGGAGTTGCAGAATAAAGCTGATAATTTCGTTGTGATGGCTTTCGTGTTGAATCAGCCACCACCATAAGCGCTCGTTGGGTTCAACCGGGGCGCGATCGAGGTATGCTAGAACGCGATCGCGCACTTGACGCAAATAATCTCGAATAAATGTAACATCGGGTAATGCTTGGCGTTTCTCTTTCGGAAGTCCATCGGCGGCGAAAAGCTGGTGATATTGGGGGTATAACGCCTTATCTCCCGCGATTTGTTCTAATATCCAGAAAGACTCAATAAAAGCAATATGTCCCAAATGCCAGCCTACCGGACTAAACTCTGGGTGGGCTTGAGAAGAAAATGTATTTGGGGTGAGAAGATCGAATAAACTCAGAGTGCGATCGCGACATTGAATTAAAGCCTCGCGAATCTGTAACTTAGGCGAATTGGGCGAAACGACACTTGGAGATATTGACATTCAAATCTTCTCCTACACTAAGAATGCTGTGTTCGGGGCAACTTTTCCAGTCTCCCTCAAAAAGCGGTTCGGACGCAACGATAACCGAATTTGGGAAAGAAGGCGCATCCCTAATCCAGTATAAAGAAGGTATATTACCTCTAGTAGCGTAGCGACTAGCAATTAACTCTTTTCCGGTACTAATCATCATATTTGCCGCACAACGAGCCTTTTTGATGCTGGCTAATATAGTAATTTGGACTAAAGCCTGCATTAGCGCCTCATCCCAAGGTAAATCCGGCTGCTTTTCCCGTTGATTTAAAATCAAAGCCCCAATATGTTCCGAATCGGTACTTCCCTGCACCCATTGATATAACTCATCGCTCAATAACTCTCGTATTGGACGATACAGAGTTGCGCGGAAGTCTTCGATTAAGCCATTATGAGCCAGCAAAACCTCGTCTTTGACAAAGGGCTGACAATTACTCATACTAATTTCTTGACCGCTAGTGGCACTGCGAACATAGCCGAGAATGCAGCTAGATTCTGCATAGCGACTGAGTTGCACTAAATTGCTGTCATTCCAAATGGGTACTGTATTTTTGTAGATAAATGACTCGATGGACGGTACTGTGCGATACCACCCCACCCCAAAGCCATCCGCATTGAGAAGCGCATTTTCCATCTCGCGGGGTTGATAACTTTGGACAATCAGCGAGTGAGAGGGTTGATATAACAGGTTTTCGAGGGAAATCGGCGCACCGATATAGCCTAATAAGCGGCACATATTTTGTTAGGGAGAGTGGGAGGAGTGGGAGGGAACTGGGTATTGGGCAGTAGGCAGTAGGCAGTCGGCAATCGGGGGGAGGGATTTTCAGTTATCAGTCGTCAGTCATCAGTC
>JAWQFT010000161.1:0-11353 GCA_035968055.1 Jaaginema sp. PMC 1080.18
GATTCTTGTATCTATTTTTAGTTAGTTCATTAGTACCATTCAACACTTCTGATTCTTCGCAGCTTAACCAATGGTGTAATTTCAACAGACTCCCAAGGCAAAATTATTGCCACCAACGAACGCGCCCGCGAGTTGTTAGGGTTTGGCATGAATGAACCCCTCGAAGGCAAAGAAATGAGTAAGTTGGTGGAAATCAAAACCAAAGAAAACACCGATGCTTCTCAAGCCGGGGAGTTTTCCGAATGGTTTGCTCGCGCTCTCAATCCTAAAGAGGATAAAGACCGGGAACAATATTATCCCGATCGCCCTTTAATTTCTGCCGCCGGGGAAGAACACAGCGTCAACCTCTCGATTAACTCCATCTGCGATCCCGAAGACTTGAGTAAAGTTAACGGCGTACTGGTGGTCATGGACGATATCAGCGACGAAAAGCGGCTCAAGAGTACCATGTATCGCTACATGAACCAGGAGTTAGCCGAACAGTTGCTCAGTGGCGACGAGATTCGCATGGGTGGCGATGAAAAGGAAGTTTCGGTGTTATTTTCCGATATTCGCAGTTACACCACCCTCACGGAGAAAATGAAGCCGGAAGAAGTGGTGAGTTTGCTCAACGAATATTTTGAGAGTATGGTTGAGGCGATTTTCAATCATAAAGGCATTTTGGATAAGTATATCGGTGATGCCATTATGGCGGTGTTTGGTACGCCGATGCCGATTCCCGATCATGCTTGGGCTTCGGTACAGAGTGCTTTGGAGATGCGCTATCGTCTGGCTGAGTTTAATAATAAGCGAGTTCGAGAAGGCGAGATGCCGATTCGCATTGGCATTGGCATTAACTCTGGTCGCGTGGTTAGCGGGAATATTGGTTCGAGCAAGCGCATGGAGTTTACCGCCATTGGGGACGGGGTAAACCTGAGTTCTCGTTTAGAAGGAGCGAGTAAGCAATACGGCTGCGATATTGTGATTAGCGAAGATACTTATAAGCAGTGTGAAGGCCATGTGGTGGTGCGGGAGTTAGACTGTATCCGGGTGAAAGGTCGCACGCAACCCGTGGGGGTGTATGAGTTGGTGGAGAAGATAGATGCTCAACTGCCGCCTAACCACAAGCAAATTTTGGAGTTGTACGGTCAGGGACGGGATTTTTACAAAAAGAAGCGTTTTGGTGCGGCGATCGCGAATTTCTCCAACATTTTAAACCTTAACCCGATGGACAAGGCGGCTCGGCTACACCTCCAACGCTGTCAGCATTTTATCACTGAGCCACCCCCGGCAGATTGGGATGGGGTTTGGACGATGACGACGAAGTAGTTTGGGGGCGGTAGTTTTTGGGCAGTCGGGGAAGGAAATGTGGATTGTGACGAACAACCAACAATAAATTAGCTTCGTACTGATTCAAAACCGCCCGTAGGAATAGAAGCAATAAGTTGGCGAGTGTAGTCTTTTTGGGGAGATCGGTAAATGTCGTTAGCAGGGCCGATTTCTTCGATGCGGCCTTTGTTCATGACCATAATGCGATCGCTCATAAATTTAACCACACTCAAGTCATGGGAAATGAAGATATAAGTTAAGCCAAATTCCGCTTGTAACTCTTTGAGAAGATTTAATACCTGGGCTTGCACCGAGACATCCAAAGCCGAAACCGACTCATCGCAGATAATAAACTTAGGATTGAGTGCGAGGGCGCGAGCAATACAAATGCGTTGCCGTTGACCCCCGGAAAACTCGTGGGGATAGCGCTTCATGGCATCGGGACTTAAACCTACCCGTTCGAGGAGATAGGCCACGCGATCGCGCCGTTTTTTGGGGCTTGCACCCGCGTTATGGATGTTTAATGGCTCTAGAATCGTTTGACCCACCGAAAAGCGCGGATCGAGGGAATTATAGGGGTTCTGGAAAACAATCTGCACCTGTCGTCGCAGTTGTCGCAAACGCTTACCTTGAAGATTGGTAATATCTTCCTCTTCAAAGTAAATATTGCCGCTCATACTAGGCGTGAGGCGCAATAGCGTCCGGGCTAAAGTTGATTTCCCGCAACCCGATTCTCCGACCAAGCCCAGAGTTTCGCCTTCGTACACCTCAAAAGAGATATCATTCACCGCCATAAAATAGCGCTTAGTTTGACCAAAAATCCCCTGCATGGGAAAACCAACTCGCAGTTTATTAACCTTTAGCAAGGTCTGACCTGAAAGGGGAGTCTCAGCCTCAGTAGGACGAACATCCAAGCTAAGATTTTTCGGGATTTCTGGTTTCTCGCGAATCACAATTTCCCCGTTAGCGTTGGTAATGACCTCCATATAATCGGAGACTGTCGGTAGTAAATCGGGGTTGTTATCGAGTTGAGGCCGACAAGCGAGTAGCCCTTTGGTATAGGGATGTTGGGAATGGCTAAAAAGCGATCGCGTCGCGGCAGTTTCCACAATTTTACCTCGGTACATCACCGCTACTTGGTCGGCGATTTCTGCAATCACGCCGAGATCGTGGGTAATAAAAATCAGCGACATCGAGCGCGCCGCACACAACTCCCGCAATAATTCTAAAATAGTGGCTTGGACGGTCACATCCAAGGCAGTTGTGGGTTCGTCGGCAATGAGTACCGTAGGATTGCAAGAAATCGCCATCGCAATCATCACCCGTTGCAACTGTCCCCCGGAAAGCTGGTGGGGATAGCGTTTCAGCATCGCTTGTTTGCGAGCATTAACATCGCGGGGACGGATATTTTGACCGGGATTTTCACTTTGGAGTTGTTCGTATAACTGCTCGTCTTCAGCAAGAAGTTTAACTTCTTGTAAAGACGCGATCGCCTTGCGTCGGGCTTCTTCAGGGCTGACTTGTTGATGCAGCCGAATTGCCTCCGTCAATTGGAAGCCGATATTGTAAACCGGATTCAGAGAACTCATCGGTTCTTGAAAAATCATGGCAATTTGACCGCCACGAAATTGCCGTTTCGCATTTTCGGATAACGCCAGCAAATCGACCGGAGACTGTCCTGGTTGAGGAGAAAACCAAATTTCGCCTTGGACTTGTGCAGTGGGAGCTAAAAGCCCCATAATTGCTAAGGAAGTGACCGACTTTCCCGACCCGGATTCGCCAACAATGCCCAAGGTTTTGCCGCGTTCGAGAGTGAAGTTAATGCGATCGACCGCAACGGTTTTTTTCTCATCTGCGACAAACTGAACTTGCAAATCGCGAATGTCGAGAACAATGTCACTCATAGCTTTGTTTGTGAAAAAGTTAAGTTGATTTTATCGAATATCAGCACCCAGGGGGAGAGTGGGAAGAGGGGGAAGAAATTGGGACTTTGGCTAACAACTAATAACCAATAACCAATAACTAACAACCAATAACTAACATGACTATTATTCTGATGGGCGTATCCGGGTCGGGAAAAACCACGATAGGCCGCTTGCTTGCACCTCGAATCAACGGTATTTTTCAAGACGCAGATTGGTTTCATCCCACCACGAATATCCAAAAAATGAGTCGGGGTGAAGCTTTGACGGATGAAGACCGCAATTTGTGGCTAGATGTTCTTAGCAATGCGATTGAACATTGGAATCAAGAAGAAAAGCCTTATATTTTGGCTTGTTCTGCCCTCAAACACCAATATCGCGATCGCCTACAATTCAACAACGATGGCGCAAGCTTTGTCTATCTTAAAGGCTCGAAGTCTTTAATTCGCGATCGCCTGCAAAATCGCCAAAATCATTTTATGTCTTCGGCATTACTCGATAGTCAATTTGCTGCCCTTGAAGAACCGCACAACGCTATAGAAGTCAATATTGACGCAACTCCCGACGCGATCGCGACCGAAATCTGTCAAAAGCTTTCTTTGTCGGGTTGATGACACTGCTGTTCCTTAGAGGGGTAGGAAGTTAGTTTCCATAACAAGTGTTATGTAGAGCATAACAACTGTTATGTTGGGGGGTGTCCTGGAAAGCCCAAAAACTAACAACATTGGTAATTATTTAGGGGACGATGATAAAATTGCCTTACTTTTAGTGGCATCGAGAAATAACTAACGTGGTTCAAACACCAGTTCCCCCAACAACCCACCCATCGTTCCCCCTCACTGGGGAAGCCCTACAAAGCGCTTTAGATGAATTAGTCGCCCAAATTATACAAGGCGATCGCCTCGACAAAGCAACCGCGATCGCCCTGACCCAAATCGCAGGCCAAGATAACATTCTCAAACTTTGCCAAGCCGCCGATCGCGTCCGTCAAGCTTGCTGCGGCAATACCGTGGATTTATGCAGCATTATCAACGTTAAATCCGGCAATTGCTCGGAAAATTGCAGTTTTTGCTCTCAATCCGCCCACCACCAAGGTGAAAATTCCCCGGTTTACGGCCTCAAAACCCAAGAGGAAATCCTCGCTCAAGCCCAAGCTGCCGCCGACGCAGGGGCTAAACGCTTTTGCCTCGTCAGTCAAGGTCGCGGGCCCAAATACAACAGCCCCAAATCCACAGAATTTGCAGAAATCCTCGCCACCGTCCGCGCCATTGTCGCCCAAACCCAGATTAAACCCTGTTGCGCCCTAGGAGAAGTCACCCCCGAACAAGCCACAGCTTTACGGGAAGCCGGAGTCACCCGTTACAACCATAACCTCGAAGCCTCAGAAAGCTTCTACGAAGAGATTGTAACGACCCATACTTGGCGCGATCGCGTCGCCACCGTCAAAAACCTCAAAAATGCCGGGATTCAAGCTTGTACGGGTGGTATTATCGGCATGGGCGAAAGTTGGGAAGATCGAGTAGACTTAGCTTTAGCCTTGCGCGATCTCGAAGTGGATTCTGTCCCCATTAATTTACTCAATCCCCGCCAGGGAACGCCCTTGGGCGATCTACCGCGTCTCGATCCCTTGGAAGCGCTCAAGGCGATCGCGATTTTCCGCCTAATTTTACCTCAACAAATTTTGCGTTATGCTGGCGGTCGAGAAGCCGTCATGGGAGAACTGCAAAGTTTGGGGTTACAAGCCGGAATTAACGCCATGTTAATCGGTCATTACCTCACAACTCTCGGTCAACCTCCCGAACGCGATCGCGCTATGTTGAGTAACTTAGGACTTGTTGGTGGTGAAGCCCCTATCCCTGGTGAGTATCAAGCCCCGTCCCAAACATCGTAACCGTCGGCGATCGCGTCCTGTAACTTCCAAACCGCGTTCTGCCACCATGATACCCAAACTATCTCCCCCCATAGAATTCCTCTGGGCGATTGTTGGTTTGCTATTAACCATTGGCGGCACAATGGTCGAAGCACATTGGACAAATTTTCCTTGGGATTGGGCTAAAAGTGGCGTTTATCCAGTTTCCTTGGGCGTAACTTGTCAAATTGCGGCAGTCTTGCTAGTAGGCTGCTTGGGAGGCAAAAATGCTGCTGCTTTATCCCAAATCGCCTACTTAGTTCTAGGACTGACTTGGCAACCTGTCTTCGACCAAGGAGGCGGCATCGCCTATATGGTCAAACCCACTTTTGGTTATATCATCGGTTTTATTCCGGGGGCTTGGTTGTGCGGTTTCCTCGCATTTCGTCACAAAGCTAAACTGGAATCTCTAGCACTGAGTTGTCTAGGGGGCTTGGGTCTCATTCATTTTATCGGCGTAACCTACTTAGTGGGTTTACAGCTATTTAGCCCCCTAGGAGAAGGTTTTATGGCACTATTACAAGGGATTGTACGCTATTCGATTTTGCCCTTACCCGGTCAATTCGCGATCGTTTGTGCCATTTCGGTACTGAGTTTTGTCTTGCGACAAATATTATTTTATTAGTTATTAGTTATTAGTTATTGGTCATAATATACTTTAATAATGACAAAAAACGCTTATTTTTGGATAGCTGCCCTACTCGGCTTACTCCTCGATCAAATTACCAAATATTGGACAATCTATCACTTTGAAAGTATTGGCGATACCATTCCCTTAATACCCGGAATTTTTCACTTGACCTATGTCCGCAATACTGGAGCAGCCTTTAGCTTATTTGCGGGAGGGGCAGGGTGGTTGCGCTGGCTATCTTTGGCAGTCAGTATCGCTTTGATAGGTTTTGCAATTTGGGGGCCGCGGTTGCGTCCAGTGGAACAGTTAGCTTATGGGTTTATTTTAGCAGGGGCTGTAGGAAACGGAATTTGCCGCTTTATCTATGGTTCTGTGATTGATTTTCTCGATTTTCGAGGGATTAATTTTCCGGTATTTAACTTAGCCGACGTTTGTATTAATATCGGTATTATTTTGTTACTAATTGCCAGTTTTTATGTCCCCTCTGGTAATTCTAGACGGCGGACAGATGAGAAGTAATCACCAAAGAATTGAGAGGCGTAATCTTGTCCTTCAAGTAATGAGGCAAGCGCAATTTCTACAGAAAATTTGAACATCAAAGCCTCAAGACAGTGAGATAGTTAACTATCTCGAAGAAAAAGCAGAAATTCAACCATGACGGCGACGACGACTGCGACTCGGACGACTGGTAGAAACCTCATACTCTAACGCTGCTCCAATACCAAAAAAGACTCCACTAAAAACAAAAAAGACTTCTGGCAAACCACCGCCTTCGTAGTTTTCGATGTAGGAATAAGCATATTGGAACCACATATCCGCACAATACAAAAACACCGTTGCACAGGCAATCATTCGCCAAGATAAAGAAAATCGTCCTCCCCAAAACGCCAGTAATAAAGTTGTAGCAATAATAATTAAACCCACATCGGCAATGATATAAAACAACTTGACCGGGCCTTCTAACTTCGATAAAAAACGGTCTAGACCAGCAACCCAACCGGGTAAGTCGTCTAGTTTGTCTGGCACTGGTTCGACTGGAGTGGTAACGGGAGTAGGAGTAGGAGTAGGTTCAGAAACAAACAACACCGTCACCTCAGAAGGGGAATTTTGGGGAGTCAATGCTGCTTCGGAATTGCCGAAAGTAACAATAAACGCCAAAATAATCGCTAGTAAAGCAATCACCGCGACAACAACCCACTGCCAAACTTCGAGGTTTAAGCGTCGGGGTAAAACAGCGAGAGTCATACCCCAGCTAATGCAAAAGTAAAACAGCATATAAAAAAAATCACCTAGAGATACGTCAGGTTCAAGACCGAAGTATAATTCCCAAATACCGAATAAAACGCCTCCTAAAAAATAGCAAAACAGCCCTAAACCCATGCCTAACCAAACATTGCGACCGCTAGCGATTTGGGGCGATTGCCAATTACGATAACACAACAAAGATGAGGCTAAAAAAGCACCGAGTTCAAATACATAGGTGCTGATAATAAACCAAAATGGGGGGTCTTCACCGGGAGCGGTTTCGCTAAATAGCAGGAAGAAGAGTAGAGAGATAAAACACCAAGCAATACCAGTGTAGATGATATTTTGGGTGGTCAAAAGTTGTTTGGATTTGGATACGCGGTCTGCGGTTTTACTCATGGTTGGTAGCAGCTACCTCTAGCAGTTATCAGCGATTAAGGATCTCCTCAGCAATCGGCAGTTGGGGGAAGTTGCATTCTACCCCAGCAAAGTTAGCCAGAAATTTTGGCTTTTAGGGTAGACTCTAGGAAAAAGCCACAAGCTAGACTATATGAGTATTACAGCCCCACAAAAGTCGATTTTATTGCTGTTTGTTCTTAATGAATATAGGTTGTCTTGTCCTTAGTTTAGTGGTGTCTTGGTTAATTTGCGCGAAAAAAAGAATTTATCACTCTTGAGTGGTCAGCGCGGACTACCACACCCAAGAGTAAACAGGACTTGCTAATAAGGTCGGTAAGCACCTCGACAGATGACTTGCTTGCTTGTGAGACTTTATCCTCCAGTTAAATTCCTTGCATCGTTATATAGACTTAATTTACGATGATGTTATTGACGTTAAATTTTGAGTTATGAAACCCCGGCCTCAACCGATTACCCCTCAACCCGGACAAGAATCTGTTTGGGATTACCCTAGACCTGCAATTCTTCAAGATACTGATAAACACTTGAAGGTAATTTGTCAAGGTATTGTTTTAGCTGAAACTCAACAAGGGAAAAGAGCATTAGAAACCAGCCATCCACCTGTTTACTATTTCCCTCCTGATGATATTCAGCTTCAATATTTAGTAGAAAACCCCCGGCAGTTATGGTGCGAATGGAAAGGACGCTACCAATATTATGATGTCAAAATTGGCGATAAACTTATTCCCTATGCAGCTTGGCGCTATTTCGAGCCGACTTCCCCTTTTGAGTCCATTCAAACTTATTACGGTTTTAATGCCAGTTTAATGGATGCTTGTTACGTTGCTGACGAGCAAGTGAAGCCGCAATCAGGGGATTTTTATGGAGGCTGGATTACGGCAGATATTGTCGGGCCTTTTAAAGGCGAACCCGGTACGCGAGGCTGGTAAATAGTGGAAATAAAACAGATTCAAATTGATGATTGGCAACTGTACGAGCATCATCTCAACATACAGTACAGTGCCGATGGTTTTTGGTTTTCAACTCAAGTTTTTTATCACGAAGTTTCCTTTTCTAAGCTTAAACAGCAATACTCAGAAAAATTCATTAACAGAATAGCTGCTTATATTGCTTTATTTGAAGGGATGAAGCTCTGTTCTTTATTTCCTCAATATTACGATATTTCGGCTATTGCCCCTCATTTGGATAAAGCGGCTTTAGATTTATTTGTCAAAATATATCAAGGTGTATTTGGTCAACATTGGTACGAAAATAATGTGACGGATTATCAACAGCCGGAAATTGTTTCATCGCAACCCTTTAATAAATTTAGTCCTGCCGCAATTGTAGGGGATAATCCGGCAATTTTGACAGGTTGCGGAGGGGGAAAAGATAGTATTGTCGCGATTAAGTTGTTAGAAGAAGCCAACTTGCCTTATAGCACGATGCAGTATTCTCATAGTGTTTATGGCAAGGCAGAAACGCAACATGATTTAATCAGCGAAGTTGTCGCAGAAACAAAGCCAGTAAAGGCTCATAAAATCTCAATTTTTGATGACTTTCTTGACTTCCCATTTTTATCTTTGTATTTCCCAGAAAACTCAGGAATTACTGCTCCAGAAACTCCCGTTTCTATTTTTGAATCTTTACCTTTGATGCTGCACGAAGGTTACAAGTTTTTGAGTTTAGCCCACGAAAAAAGCGCCAATACGGGTAATTTATTCTGGGAGAAACTGGGTAAGGAAGTCAATCATCAATGGGGTAAAGGATTTGAGGCAGAACAAGCTCTCAATAGTTTTATTCAACAGTATTTATTAACAAATTTCAATTATTTTGGCATTTTACAACCCGTTTATGATTTTCGGATTTTCAGAAAATTAAGCCAATATCCCGAATTTTTACCTAGGATTCATTCTTGTAATATTAAGAAACCTTGGTGTAAAAAATGCCCAAAATGTGCTTATGTTTGGTTGGGATTGATGTCTACTTGCGACCCGGTTGCGGTGGATAAAGTATTCGGAGTAAACTTGTTTGATGACCCAGATTTGCTACCAATATTCAGGCAAATGATTGGCTTGGCAGAACATACGCCGTTTGAATGTATTGGGGAAATTGCTGAAAGTCGATTGGCCATGAAACGCTGTTTAGAAAAAGGCTTATCCGGTCAAGCTTTAACTATTTTTGAGCAAGAAGTTTTAGCAGATAATTCAATTGATTGGCAAGGACTTGAAGCTAAATATAATAAGGTTTATACCCAAGAACACGCTATTCCTAATGAGATTTTTCAAAAAATAGTAGGAGGCTTTTAGCTGTAGTTTATAGATTAAAAAAAGGCTGACTTCAAGCTGAAATTTGGTTGATTTCCGGGCGCGATCGCTGAGTTGGAATTAAGGCAATTTGATGAGTTAACAAAAAGCTAGTAAAACTAGCAATCACAATCACAGGCAGCATTGTTGTACCGGATAACACACTGAGAATAATACTGGTACTAATTGGGGTTTTCGTAACAGCCACATTGAGAGCCGCCATCAAACAAACCATCCCCACCGTAGGCTCAATTTGAGGCATAATAAGAGCGATCGCCAAACCGACATTAGCCCCAATAAAAAATAACGGGAAAATAAACCCTCCCAAAAAACCAGAGTGCAACGTCAAGCTAATTGCCAACATTTTCGCGATCGCAATCAACAACAACATCGTCACACCGAGCGTTGCACCAGTTTCAATCACCGTCTGAATTTGCGTCTCACTAAAAAACAAAGTTTGCGGTAAGAAAAACGCGATCGCGCCAATTGCCAATCCCCCCAAAGTAGCCCGTAGAATCAAATGCTTTTCTAACGGCTCAAACAAGCGACCAATTGCCCGAAATACCCCCATAAACATTACCGCCACTCCTGCCCCCACAGCCCCCAATACCAGCCCTTTCAGCAAGCTTATCGGCGTGAGGGTTGCCACCGTCTCAAAGTGATAAAACCCGCCAATGGTCATCCCGGTACTAATACGAAAAACAGCAAAAGAAAAGATCGCAGAGATCACCGCAGGAGCAACCGCTTCGTAATACTCCAAACCGCGTCGATGAGGAATCTCCAACGCAAAAATAGCCGCCCCAATCGGCGCACCAAAAAACGCCCCCAAAGCCGCACTCATACCACACAAAGTCAGCACCCGCACCGCAGCAGTATCCAGATTCAAAGTATCCCCCAACCAACTCCCTAAGCTACCATTTACTTGCACCAAAGGAGCTTCCGGCCCCGCACTTCCCCCCGCAGTAATAGACACCAACGAAGCAATAACCATCACAGGAGTTTTGCGAATCTCAATACGACCCGGTTGGTGAACGCAATCGACCACTTCAGCCATTTCCCCCGGCATTCCCAGGAAATACAACAGAAGTCCCACACCACAACCCCCCAAAGTTGTTACTATCCAGACATAATGCTGAGAAGGAAGCCAACGGGGAAAATAGGGATTGACCCAAGCGGGTAGAAAATCCCAGACCCCGTACATAAAGCTTTCGAGGACAAAGTAGTAAATCGTGGCGACAAAACCGCCCACAATACCAATGATGCTGGCACAAAGTATGATTTGGACATAGGTGAGTTGTTGCTTGAAACTTGCTTCGGTGTCCAAAGATTGCTCTGTCTGTTCGATACGCTCGGATTGAGTCGTCACCAGCTTGATCCTTTTTTTGAGATACACTCCGAGTAGCAATCTAACAATCTCAATCTCCCAGTTCCGTGTGTCTCACTACAAAAGGCCTGGCATAATACTTAAAATACGGGCAATCTGCTCTAGTGGCGTGACACACTTTAAACGGTGGGTTACGGCGGATAGCTAGATTGCAGTCATAGCGGAAGTTTTAGCCGCCTAACCCACCCTACTGTCGTGACACACCTAAAATGAGGCTATAAGTAGGGTGTCGTTAGCGCAGCGTAACGC
>JAWQFT010000162.1:0-11292 GCA_035968055.1 Jaaginema sp. PMC 1080.18
ATGGATGCTACGCAGTTTATTTGTTGGTCGGGGTTTCATCCCACCGCTAACATCCGTATAACGGGGGTCTTCACCCCGACATTTTAGATAAAAAAGATAGTAACAAAGAATCTCAAAAATTCTCTGAGATCGATGCACAAATTTAATATTTATGATTGCGTTATGTTAAGCGCGATCGCCAATTTCCCTAGACTCACAAAAAAATTCGGCTCAGATTGGCCATCTATTGGAGAAACGAGCTACAATAGTCTAGGTACTTTTGTACTACATTTGTTCTCGCTGACACACCAGCAAGAACCCAAAAACACTTAACAGTCCGTAGTCCAAGCTAGGCAAGGCGCAATGGCGACTATTACTAAAAATCCTGATAAAGAGAAAGCACTGAAATTAGTCCTAACCCAAATTGAGCGCAACTTTGGTAAGGGTGCAATCATGCGCTTAGGTGATGCCACTCGTATGCGAGTTGAAACCATCTCCAGTGGTGCATTAACCCTAGATATTGCCCTAGGGGGGGGACTCCCCAAAGGCCGGATCGTTGAAATTTACGGGCCCGAAAGTTCCGGGAAAACGACCTTGGCCCTACACGCGATCGCCGAAGTCCAGAAAGCTGGTGGTATAGCGGCTTTCGTCGATGCCGAACACGCCCTCGACCCCACCTATTCAGCAGCCTTGGGAGTCGATATCGAAAACCTCCTCGTTGCTCAACCCGACACGGGAGAAGCAGGCTTAGAAATTGTCGATCAATTAGTGCGGTCTGCGGCTGTCGATTTGGTTGTGGTAGACTCTGTAGCGGCCTTAGTTCCCAGGGCTGAGATTGAAGGAGAAATGGGCGACGTACAAGTAGGTTTGCAAGCCCGCTTGATGAGTAAAGCCCTGCGAAAAATTGCGGGTAACATCGGCAAATCCGAATCAACCGTCATTTTCCTCAACCAATTGCGGCAAAAAATTGGTGTAACCTACGGTAGTCCTGAAGTTACCACGGGGGGAACTGCCCTCAAATTTTATGCTTCGGTTCGTCTCGATATTCGCCGCATTCAAACCCTGAAAAAAGGCAGCGAAGGCGAATACGGCATTCGGGCTAAGGTCAAAGTGGCGAAAAATAAAGTTGCACCGCCGTTTCGGATTGCTGAGTTTGACATTATCTTCGGCGAAGGGATTTCCCAGATGGGCTGTATTCTCGATATTGCCGAAAATAATGATATTGTTGTTCGTAAAGGGGCTTGGTATAGCTATAACAACGAAAATATCTCGCAAGGTCGCGATAACGCCGTGAAATACCTCGAAGATAACCCAGAAGTTGCCGCCGAAATCGAACAAAAGGTACGTCAAGCTCTCTCAGGAGGCGTACAAGCTGATGGTAGTGCTACGGGCTTACCCGATGTAGATGTCGATTCTGAGAGTGAGGATAGCAACGACAATAATGATAATGTCGAGAAAAACGGTAAAAGCAAAGCTAGTGCTAACGCATAAGCCGTAATCTCTGGTTTTTGGTCGCAAAACCCTAGTTTCTTTCTGGAACTGGGGTATTTGTTGTTGGTTGTTAGTTGTTGGTTGTTGGTTATTGGTTGTTCGTCACAATTCTAATTACTTCCCGATTGCCCAATTCCCTCCCCCAATGCCCACTGCCTGCATACCTACTGCCCAAAAAACTGATAACTGATTACTGATTACTGATTACTGAAAAAGATGTCCCTTGATTTTCGCAATCTCAATACCCTCTGGGCTACGATAATCGCTGAAACCCTGGCTTGCTTGGGCTTGCAAAACGCGATCGCCTCTCCGGGTTCTCGTTCGACACCCTTGACAATGGCATTTGCTCAACATCCCCAGATCGAGACAATACCCGTGTTAGATGAGCGTTCGGCGGCGTTTTTGGGGTTAGGAATCGCGAAACAGTCAAGCTTACCCGTGGTGTTGATTTGTACGTCGGGAACGGCAGGAGCGAATTTTTATCCAGCGATCATTGAAGCTCATTACAGCCATGTGCCTTTAATTGTTTTAACCGCCGATCGCCCGCCAGAATTACGCCATTGTCACGCGGGACAAGCGATCGCGCAAACGCAACTTTACGGTCAATATGGACGAGATTATCGCGAATTGGCCACACCCCAGGCCGATTTGGGGTTATTGCGCTATTTGCGTCAAACGCTGAGTCAGGTTTGGCAATTGTGTCAATTTCCAGTTCCGGGGCCAGTTCATCTCAATGTACCGTTTCGCGATCCTCTGCCCCCATTACCGGATAATACAACGGTTGAGTTGGCTGCAAGTTGGGATTCAGAGGCATTTTTCGGGCATTTACAACCGCAAAACATAACAACTGTTATGGCGGACATAACAACTGTTATGAAAACGGATTTTAGTTTTAGTTCTTGGCAGCAGTGCGATCGCGGCATCATTATTGGTGGGTTAGCGCAACCCCAAAACCCGGAAAAATATGTAGACGCGATCGCCCGTTTATCCCAAACTCTAGGGTTTCCTGTCCTCGCTGAAGGGCTTTCTCCCTTACGGAATTATCGCGACCGCAATCCTTACCTAATTTCTACTTACGACACTCTCCTGCGAAACCCCAAACTTGCCGAAAGTCTACAAGCTGATATCGTGATTCAAATCGGCGAACTCCCCATTAGCAAACAACTCCGGGCTTGGTTAGAGAGGACGCAACCCCAACGCTGGATTGTCGATCCTCACCCGGAAAACTTCGACCCCCTCCACAGCAAAACCCGCCATTTGTACTTGGGAATTGAGCAACTTACCGCCTCTTTACCCGCTTTCGCACAACCCCAGCCCTCAGCATATCTCCAGCAGTGGCTACAAGCAGAAGCGGCGATGCGACACCAAATTGATACTACCCTCGCGAGTGTGGCTGATTTGTTTGAAGGTAAAGTTGCCTGGCTGCTGTCTCAAACCTTACCTCCTGAAACTCCCCTATTTATTGCCAATAGTATGCCTGTGCGGGATATTGAGTATTTCTGGCAACCGAATCGCGATCGCGTCCGACCCTTTTTCAATCGCGGGGCTAATGGCATCGACGGTACACTCTCGACCGCAATAGGTATGGCACACCGCAATCGCAGTAGCGTCCTGTTAACGGGGGATTTAGCCCTGTTACACGACAGTAACGGCTTTTTACAAGCGTCGCGCTTATCCGGGCATCTCACGATTATTCTAATTAACAATAACGGCGGCGGTATTTTTGAAATGCTACCGATTGCCAAATTTAGCGAAGTGTTTGAGGATTATTTCGCGACTCCCCAGAACGTAGATTTTGAGCAGTTGTGCCAAACTTACGGCGTAGAGTACCAGTTGATTACCACTTGGGACGAATTGCGCGATCGCCTCAATCCCTTACCCACCGAGGGAGTACGCCTTTTAGAAATCCGATGCGATCGCCATAAAGACGCACAACAACGTTCCCAATATTTTCAACAATGGTGCGATCGTTTGAGCTAATACATCGCATTGTCACAGTTGACTATAGCGCTACGGCAAAGCGTCGCACTCGTAAGAATAAGCCCTTCTCCCGTGGGTGAGGGCTGATGACAAGCTAAATATCCTCAATCTGAAAAAACAACAATAAAGACAAGCTAATGTTGAAAAACGAACCCAAATTTGTTATCCCAAACTGACGTTAATTAATAAACCTCCTGGTTTCAGATGTTCGGCCGCACAATCAAAGCTTTTAAATCAAAGAGGTTACAGCATCTACTGCCAATAACGAAAACGAATTACGCGATCGCCTTGAACAAATCTCTCAAACTGCTGAAGGGCAAGTTGGAGTTACAGCCACCGTACTAGAAACTGGGGAGTCAGTTTCTCTGAATGGAGACGAACAATTTCCGATGCAGAGCGTTTATAAATTTCCCATCGCAATGGCTATTTTGGCTCAAGTAGACCAAGGAAATCTCACGATAGACCAGAAGATTCGGGTTGAAGCCGGGGATATCGTTCAGGACAGTCGGATTTTAGATGAAAATTCCCAAGGAAAGGAATACAGTCTAACTGAATTATTGCAGTATATGGTTTCTGAAAGTGATAGTACCGCTTGTGATGTACTGTTGCGACTCATCGGTGAACCCCAACGTGTTACAGCATATTTACGCGATTTGGGTGTGAATGATATCGTTGTTGCGAACACCGAGAACGAAATTCAGTTCGGGCAAGATGCAGAATTGCAGTATCGTAACTATGCAACGCCAAATGCAGCCGTCGATCTATTACGGATTCTCCATGAAGGACGGGGGCTTTCAGAATCTAGTCAAGCTTTATTGCAGCAACTCATGACAGAAACTACGACAGGCCCAAACCGGATTAAAGGACTATTACCGGAGGGGACAATTGTTGCCCACAAAACGGGGACTTCGGCAACTGTTGATGGCGTGACGGCGGCAACTAATGATGTGGGACTGGTAACATTACCGAATGGGCAACATTTAGCGATCGCAGTTTTTATTTCAGATTCGACAGCTGACAGTCCAACACGGGAAGAAGCGATCGCCAAGATTACGCGAGCCGTATGGGATCGATGGAGTCAATAAAATCTATCTACATAAGGCGTATCATCTGCCCAAAAACCGCAAAATGCAAAGATATCGATCCAGATTGCCGCTTTGAGGAATAAATATCTTAAAGTGTGAAATAGATTTAGAGAACCTGTAAAAAAATCTAAAAATCTACCTCGGTATGCACATCAGCGAAATTACTCATCCAAATCAATTGCACGGCTTGTCTGTGCGACAACTCGAAAACATTGCCCGTCAAATACGAGAAAAACACTTAGAAACCATTGCCACCAGTGGCGGTCATCTCGGCCCCGGTTTAGGCGTAGTTGAGTTAACCATTGCCCTCTACCAAACCCTCGACCTCGACCGCGATAAAGTCCTCTGGGATGTCGGCCACCAAGCCTACCCCCACAAAATGCTCACAGGTCGCTATAGCCAATTCCACACCCTACGGCAAAAGGATGGCATTGCTGGCTATCTCAAGCGCTGTGAGAGCAAATTTGACCATTTTGGCGCGGGACACGCCTCTACGAGCATTTCCGCAGGGTTAGGAATGGCTTTAGCTCGCGATGCCCAAGGAGATAACTACAAAGTCGTCTCGATTATTGGAGATGGCGCACTTACAGGGGGAATGGCCCTCGAAGCCATCAATCACGCCGGACACCTCCCGAATACAAACCTGATGGTGGTTCTCAACGACAACGAGATGTCCATTTCCCCCAATGTCGGTGCAATTTCTCGCTATCTCAACAAAGTCCGCCTCTCTCCCCCCGTCCAATTCCTCTCGGACAATCTCGAAGAACAGTTCAAACACCTCCCCTTCCTCGGTGAAACCCTTTCCCCGGATATGGAACGCCTCAAGGAAAGTATGAAACGTCTGGCAGTTCCCAAAGTGGGGGCGGTTATCGAGGAGTTAGGCTTTAAGTATTTTGGCCCCATCGACGGTCATAATATCGAAGAATTAATTGCCACTTTCAAACAAGCCCATCAAGTCAGAGGTCCGGTATTAGTTCACGTTGCAACAATTAAAGGCAAAGGTTACGAAATTGCCGAAAAAGACCAAGTAGGTTATCACGCGCAAAAACCCTTTGACCTGAAAACGGGTAAGGCTTTCCCCTCGAACAAACCCACACCACCGAGTTATTCTAAAGTTTTTGCCCATACTTTAACGAAACTGGCAGAAAACAACCCGAAAATCATTGGCATTACGGCAGCAATGGCTACAGGAACGGGGTTGGATAAACTTCAGAAAAAACTGCCAAAACAATACATTGATGTAGGAATTGCCGAACAACACGCAGTTACTTTAGCTGCTGGTTTAGCTTGCGAAGGAATGCGTCCTGTAGCCGCAATTTACTCGACTTTCCTGCAACGGGCTTACGACCAAATGGTGCATGATGTCTGCATCCAAAAATTACCCGTCTTTTTCTGTTTAGACCGAGCCGGGATTGTGGGAGCAGACGGACCGACACACCAAGGGATGTATGATATTGCATATATGCGTTGTCTGCCTCATCTCACGATTATGGCCCCGAAGGACGAAGCGGAGTTACAACGAATGCTAGTCACCGGGATTAATCACACCGCAGGCCCGATCGCGATGCGTTATCCTCGTGGTAATGGTGTGGGCGTTCCCTTGATGGAAGATGGTTGGGAAGCCTTAGAAATTGGTAAAGGCGAAATTCTCCGCAATGGCGATGATGTACTGCTGTTGGGTTATGGTTCGATGGTTAACTCTGCCATGCAAGTCGCAGAAATGTTGAGCGAACACGGGGTAGAAGCTACCGTCGTCAATGCTCGTTTTGTGAAGCCCTTAGATACGGAGTTAATTCTGCCTTTGGCACAACGTATTGGTAAAGTTGTAACATTAGAAGAAGGCTGCTTGATGGGCGGTTTCGGTTCGGCGGTAACAGAAGCTCTTGCAGATAACAATGTGTTAGTCTCTGTGAAGCGTTTTGGTATTCCCGATATCTTAGTAGACCATGCTACACCGACTCAATCAAAAGTAGATTTGGGTTTGAGTAGTTCGCAAATGACCGAGCAGATTTTGAGTAGTTTCTTCAGTAAAAAAGAGGTTTCAACTTTAAGTTAGCTCTTGTTATTTTATTGTTTTGCGCGAGAGCCTTTTGGATAGCATATTTTTTGGTTTTTGTTATTGGTTATATCAAATCCGAAAAAACAACCCGTTTTCTAGAACCCCTGGTTTGGTAACTCAAAATCTTAAGTTTGTTGTATCAACAAATAAGAAACCGGGGTTCTTAATCTCTGTTCATTAATTCAGCATTTATTAAAAATGGTTCAAGTTCAAGACCTCGCCAATTACGCTAACGATATTGCCCAAGAAATTGGCATTAAAAAGTATGATATTTATGGTTCGGCGGTAGATTCGACTAGCGTTGAAGTCGATACCGGAGAACCCAAACAAGTCAAAGCCTCCAACCGTTCAAGTGTGATTGTACGGGTATGGAATGAGAAAGATATGATGGGGGTAACGACAACCACAGATATTAACCCGCAAGGTATCGAATTAGCGCTTAAAACGGCCCACGAAGCCAGTTATTTCGGAGTCAAAGAAAATATACCTGATTTTAGTCCTCAAGCTACCGCAGACACGGCTAAATTACCGTGGAAGAAAGGGACACAAGTGCCAGTTTCCGAGTTAATTAGTAAGTTAGTTGTAGCAGAAAAAGAATTGCTGAATGCTCATCCCGCGATCGCCCTCGTTCCCTATAATGGGTTATCACAACGGGATATTGACCGTTTCTATATCAACAGTGACGGCGCAATGCGTAGCGAAGGTTGTTCCTATGCCAGCGTTTATCTGTATAGCAAAACCGAACAAGAAGGCAAAAAGCCCCGCAGTGCAGGCAGTTACAAAGTTAGCGAAAGCTTAGAAACTTTAGCCATTGCCGACTGTATCCAAGAAGCAGGTGAAAAAACCATTAGTCACCTCAATTACCAAAAAATTAAATCGGGTAAATATCGGGCTGTTTTCTCAGCAGAAGCTTTCTTAAGTTTACTCGGTGCATTTTTTAACTTATTTAATGCCCAAAGTATCCTCGACAAACAAAGTTTATCAACCCCTGAATCCCTAGGAACGCTCATTGCGTCTCCCTTACTTTCGGTGTGCGATGATGCACTACATCCAAGTAATATTGGCGGTGAAAGTTTCGATGGAGAAGGTACGCCTACCCGTCGCATTGATTTGATTACAGAAGGGATTTTAAGTAATTTTCTCCACAGTGCGGGAACGGCAAAACGGATGAATACCGAACCCACAGGTCATGGAAATATTGGCGCAAAAGTTAGTATTAGTCCGCACTTCTTTCACGTTTTTCCTGGGAAAGCTGCGGAACAGAAATACTCTCTTGATGATGCCGAAAATGTCATTTTAATTGATGATTTGAGTGCGCTTCATGCTGGAGTTAATTCGTTACAAGGTTCGTTTTCTTTGCCTTTTGATGGTTGGTTAGTTAATAAAGGCGAAAAAGTAAGTATTGATTCAGCAACCATCGCTGGAGATTACTTGGAACTGCTTAAGTCAATTATTTATGTAGAGGCAGAACTGGAATTAACACCTGGTGGAATTTCACCTCGCATTTGGGTTGATAATTTGTCTGTAACTGGGGAATAAATTAGATCGAATCTGCTTAATTTACAGCAATAAAGAACCCCAGTTTTTCCAAGAAACCGGGGTTCTTCTCTTCAAAAACGCTCCCAATGAAAATAAGCCAACAAGGGGTCAGCTTCCTGGGATAAAACAAAATCTGCAATCAACTTTGCTGTAATTGGAGCGAGTAAAATACCATTGCGATAATGCCCGGTAGCGAGGGTTAAATTTTCTAGAGGACTCGCTCCTAAAATGGGTAAATCATCGGGGGTTGCGGGACGATAGCCCCACCAAAACTCTTGCAAGGGAAAATCTTTTAATCGGGGAAACAAGCGCATGGCATTAGCTAACAATTGCTGGACTCCCGCAGGGGTAATTTCTGGCGTAAAGCCGACATTTTCTGAGGTTGCACCAATAATAATTAAGCCATCCCGTCGCGGCACAATGTAGGTATCTGTACCGTACAAAACTTGTTTTAGGGGTAGTTCATCATCAGAGTCCGGCACTTTCACTGAGAGCATTTGCCCTTTTTTAGGATAGACGGGGATGGGTAGGAGTTGACCCGACCATGCTCCTGTGGCGAGAATATAGTGTGAGCCGCGAATAATACCTTGGTTAGTTTGTAGACCTGTAATTTTTGCTTTTTTTTGTAGAATTTCGGTGACTTCTACCCCTTCGCAGCGATTTACACCTAATACTTGGGCGGCGATAATCAGGTTTTGGACGAGACAGCGACGATTGTCTACTTGAGCATCGTAGGGATACCACCAACCTCCTGCGACATCTGTTCCTAAGCCGGGTTGCAGTTCGTGGATGGCTTGACGATCGAGCCAACGAGCGGGTAAGTTACTGGTACAGGGGGCGGTGTCGAGGCCATTGGCTTCGTAAGCGGGGGAGAGAATGCCACATTGCCAGTATCCGGTTTCGCGTCCCGTGATGCTTTCGAGTTTGCGCGTCCACTCTGGGTACAAATCTCGGCTTCGCAGACATAGTTCGAGCATGGGACTGGGGGGAATGCGCTCGGCTTGGGGGGCAATCATCCCAGCCGCAACACGAGCGGCGGATTCTTGGAAGTTACGACTGAGGACGGTGACATCTGTACCGCGTAGTTTTAGTTCTATGGCGAGGGCTAAACCAATAATGCCACCGCCTAAGATAATAATCTCGCTTTCGGAGTTCATGGATTCAGTCCGAGGGGATGATGAAGTTGAGTGCAATATTAATATGGTACGCAGATGGATGTGTTTTTGTGCCTCGGAGAAGTTTAAAAAATAATGTCAAATCTGTTTAATTAACTAAGGAGCGTTTGACTTTGGATATCCAACTTTGACTAAGGTGTAGCACTTCGAGGTAGGACAAGTCGGTATCAAATACGAGGTCGAAGACGAAGGGGGGAAATTGTTGCGGAAACCATTGATGCAGTTTGCGACCGAGGGTTAAGCGTAGGAAAAATTCTAGCACTAATCGTTTTGAGCGCGGAAAGCTGTATTGAGAGAGTTCATGGAGGGCGTGGGCTTCTGGGACTCGTTTTTGGGAAAATTGGGGCAAAACTTGCGACCAATCGTCTTGGTATTCATCAAGCAAGTTGTTAAGCAGGCTGACATCTTCTAAGGCGGAATTACAGCCTTGACCGATGGCGGGGGAAACAGCGTGAGCGGCATCTCCTAAGATCGGGATACGATCGCCTTGGTGAAAGCGATCGCATTGGACGGTTAATAATCGCGCTGTGGGTCTTTTAAGTAGGGCTTGAGCTTCGGTTTCATCGATGAGGGGGCGCAAGGTGGGAAGATGGGTTTGGAAGTAGTTTAAAACGGCTTTGGGGTCAGTTGTAGAGGGGCGTTACCGTTTTCGGTAATAATTGCTTCTAAGCGCCAAAATAAGGCGGTTCGTTCCCCGGTTTCCATTTGATATTACAGCCGATACTGGGTTTTTGATTGGGGTCGGGAGTGCGATCGCGCAATACTTCATCAATGGCAGTGCGTAAGTCTTTCCCCGTCACCGGAATGCCATTACTGGGGCGGCTTTCGTCGAGTTGTCCCCGATAAACTAAAGCGCGATCGCGATCGAATAAAAAGAAATCTGGCGTACAAGCAGCCGTGTAGGTTTTCGCGACTTCCTGCGTACCATCGTAGCAAAAGGGAAAGTTAAACCCCAAAGTTGTCGCCATTTCCTTGAGTTTTTCCGGTGCGTCGTCGGGATGCTTTTCGATATCATTGGCACTAATCGCGACAATCCCCAAACTTTTGTCCGCGTAATCTTGGCCAATTTGCGCTAATTCCTCTTGAACGTGCTTGACAAAGGGACAGTGACGACACATAAACATGACCAGCAAGGCTGTCTTGTCCGTAAAACTATCCAAGGAAATCATATCCTGTGTTACCGCATCCGGTAGCTCAAAAGCCGGGGCTTGGGTACCGAGGGAGAGCATTGTCGAGGGGGTAAGCACCATATCTGTAAATCTGTTCCTGAAAGATTGCTGTTGAGTTCTTATTGTAGGCAAGTTGGGGGAAAATCTTGACCAAGCAATACAATTGTACTAATATAAGGAGTGAATTTCTATTTTGCACAGCGATCGCCATGAAACAGCCTATTTTGCGGACTCTTGACCCCAAAAATCAGCATCTCGTCTGCTTGCCGGGAGGAACACCGCCAATATCTCCGGGAATTCGCTCTTATGCTCACGTTACCGCCGCCCAGCGTCGTCGAGATACACCGCAACAGCATTTACAAACCAGCCTCAAAGAATTGAAAACCCAGAGCGATCGCGTCAATCAACTTGCCGTAGAATTAGAGAGCGCGATCGCGGACTTCAAAGAAACAGCCACGAAAATCAATCAAATTCACCGATATCTGCAAACTCACAACCCCAAGCATCACTATCCCCCCAAAATCTGCGAATACCGCTCTGTCACCGTACCTTCTGTAACTCAATCCGTTTGGGGACGTTGGCTGCTTACCTCCCGTCGCGTCGATCTCCACAAAGCCGAACGAGAAGCTACTTCTCTGGCTCAAAGCCTGCGTCGTCGGCAGAAATAGTCTTAATTAGGTAAACTATTCTAGATAAGTGCTTACTATCAAGCGATCGCTAACTAGCTAAAATATTTCCGTTGAAAGGATGGATAGATTCTTCATCAAAACCTTCTGGGTCTGAAACCCCGTCCTTGAAGGACGGCTTTGTATTTT
>JAWQFT010000163.1:0-11091 GCA_035968055.1 Jaaginema sp. PMC 1080.18
ACCCACCTCTCCCCCTATAATCCCGAAGTCATCCGTACCGCCATCCGCAACGAACTCGATCGCGGCGGCCAGGTCTTTTACGTCGTTCCCAGAGTCGAAGGCATCGAAGAAGTCGGCGCACAACTACGGCAAATGATACCCAGCGCCAGAGTCGCGATCGCCCACGGACAAATGAACGAAAGCGAACTCGAAGCCACCATGCTCACCTTCAGCAACGGTGAAGCAGACATTTTGGTATGTACCACCATCATTGAATCGGGACTCGATATACCCCGCGTCAACACCATTATTATTGAAGATTCCCAGCGCTTTGGTTTATCGCAACTGTACCAACTGCGCGGTCGGGTCGGACGCTCTGGCATACAAGCCCACGCCTGGCTATTATACCCCCAACTCAAAGCACTCACAGATGTCGCCAAAAAACGCCTGCGTGCCTTACAAGAGTTTACCCAACTCGGTTCGGGCTATCAACTAGCCATGCGAGATATGGAGATTCGAGGAGTCGGAAACCTCCTTGGTGCAGAACAATCGGGACAAATGGATGCAATCGGCTTCGACTTCTATATGGAAATGTTACAAGAAGCCATCCAAGAAGTCCAAGGACAAGAAATTCCCCAAGTGGATGAAGCCCAAATTGACCTCAAATTAACCGCCTTTATTCCTGCCGATTATATCCCCGATTTAGACCAAAAAATGGACGCATATCGTGCCGTAGCTACCACCCATTCCAAAAAAGAAATCGACGAACTGGCTGCCGATTGGCGCGATCGCTACGGCGAAATTCCCAGCCCCGCACTACAACTTTTACTCGCGATCGAACTCAAACAAATTGCCAAATCCCTCGGCTTTTCCCGCATCAAACCCGAAGGCAAACAGCACGTTATCCTCGAAACCCCGATGGAAGAACCCGCTTGGAAACTCCTCAAAGAAAACCTCCCCCAACACCTCCATTCCCGCTTCGTTTATACCCCGAAAAAAGTCATTGTGCGCGGTTTAGGTGTCCTCAAACCCGACAAACAATTGGAAAGTTTAATTAGTTGGTTGGGTTCAATGCAAGGTGCTTTACCGGAAAAAGCTTTGGTGAAAACTTAAATTTTAAAACCCCGGTTTTTGAAAAACCGGGGTTTTGATTTGCGCTTAAACTTACTCAGGATAAAATGAATCATCAAAATGAATATTCGTTGTATCAAATTTTAGATTTAGTCGAAGACAGTAATTTACCAGAAATTCAAAGACTTGTTTCTTTAGATAGCAATCTTATTCAAGAATATGATGAAAATGGTACAACACTTCTGATGGCAGCATCAATTAGCGGAAATTTAGAATTGGTTAAATTTTTAGTAGAGATGGGGTCGGATGTTAATTACCTTGATATGGATGGAAATTGTTCATTACTATGTGCTGCTGAGAAAAGACATTGGGATGTTTTTGAATACTTATTTGATTTAACCGATCGAGAACTGAGAGAATTATCTCTATCCATATCTGCGGTATCTGGAGATTTACAAGCTCTTAAAGCTTTCACGCAAAAACAAGTTAATGTAGATGCGTCTCGCATGAAAGGAGTTTGGTGCGATAATGGTTTTACAACTTTAATTGACGTTGTTAATCAAGGAGAGGAAGAGCTTGCTGGGATCGTAGAAACTTTGCTCAAAGCTGGTGCAAATCCCAATTTATCTGAAGAAGATACAGGAGGAACACCTCTAATGTATGCTGCTAAAAGAAGATGTCTACCAATTATTCGTTTACTATTAGAAGCTGGTGCCGATCCGAATATTAAAGATACCAGTGGTGAGACAGCTTTAATGAAAGCAGAAAAATTTGGATACCAGGAAGTTGCTCAAGTATTAAAGCAATATATAAATTAGTGAAATATATTTGTTATTGGTTTCAACTGTGAAATTTGGACTAAAATAAAAATAGATTATTTACATGGGATAGTGGTTTTATGTCTGCTAAGGATATTTACCATGATAAAGTCAAAATAGCTCTACAAAAAGAGGATTGGCTCATCACTCACGATCCCCTATTGCTAGAGCTATCTTCTGGAAGACTAGAAATTGATTTAGGTGCTGAACAGTTGATTGCAGCGCAAAAAGATGGCTCAAAAATTGCTGTTGAAATCAAGAGTTTCTTAGCATCTTCTACTACATCAGCATTTCATAGTGCTTTAGGACAATTTCTAAACTATCGAGTAGCTTTAAAAGTCAAAGAACCGAATCGAACTATCTTTTTAACTGTACCCGCTAAGATATATCGTAACTTTTTCTCTGGAGAATTAGCCCAGTTAAGTGTGGCTGAATATGATGTTAAATTGCTCATTTTCGATCCCGAACAGGAGGTAATTATACAATGGAGAAAGTAGAAAAATATCGGCAATGGATACAACAAATACTGGCAAGACATAATCAATATAAGCCTTCTTATGGAGAAGTCGAACAACTACTAATTATCGATACCAAAAACGACCATTACCAGCTTTCTACAGTGGGATGGGAAGGCGATCGCCGTATATTTAGTTGTTTAATTCACATTGATATCAAAGAGGATAAAATCTGGATTCAGCACGATGGTACAGAAGTCGGAGTCGCTAATGAATTGATGGAATTAGGCGTTCGTTCTCAATCAATTGTTCTCGGTTTCCATGACCCTTATGGTCGTCAATTCACTGAATTTGCCACGGGTTAAAGTGTTGAATTTCTACTTTAACGAAACAATAAAACCTTGGATATTAGCAGTAGCGAAATATATTGGTTATTGATTTTGAGTTTTAATCCACAATAAACCCCTCTCGGAGTAGGAGAGGGGCTTGGGGTAAGGGCTAACCCTAAACGCAATATCCTAACCTTAAGATGTATGTCCCGACCATTGCCAATCGCGAATTTCCGGCATATCTTGACCGTAACGGGCAATATAGCGCTTGTGTTCGATCAACTTATCTTGCAGCATTTGTTTAACATAAGCCGCCGCATAGCCTAATTTCGGGACGCGATCGATGACATCTGAGGCCAAGTGGAAGCGGTCGAGGTCGTTTAGCACCACCATATCAAACGGTGTAGTAGTTGTACCTTCCTCCTTATAGCCGCGCACGTGCAGGTTTTTGTGGTTGGTGCGACGATAAGTTAGACGGTGAATCAACCAAGGATAACCGTGATACGCAAAGATAATCGGCTTGTCGGTCGTAAAAATTGCGTCGAAATCGGCATTACTAAGCCCGTGGGGATGTTCGCTACTCGGTTGGAGGGTCATCAGGTCTACCACGTTAACCACCCGCACTTTGAGGTCAGGAAACTGCTGGTAGAGGATATCCGTTGCTGCGAGGGTTTCCAGGGTGGGGACATCCCCCGCGCAAGCCATCACCACATCGGGTTCTTGCCCTTTATCATTACTTGCCCATTCCCAAATACCAATACCTTTAGTACAGTGTTTCACCGCTTCTTCCATACTGAGGTATTGCAGAGATGGCTGTTTTCCTGCCACGATCGCGTTAACATAATCGCGACTGCGAAGACAGTGATCGACCACCGAAAGTAAAGTATTAGCATCGGGGGGCAGATAAACCCGCACCACCTCGGCTTTTTTATTCATCACATGGTCGATGAAACCGGGGTCTTGGTGAGAGAAGCCGTTGTGGTCTTGTCGCCAAACGTGGGAGGTCAGGAGATAGGTCAAGGAAGGGATAGAACGCCGCCAAGGAATGTGTTTGGTGGTTTTCAACCATTTGGCGTGTTGGTTGAACATGGAGTCGATAATGTGGATAAAGGCTTCATAACAAGAGAAAAAGCCGTGACGACCTGTGAGGAGATAGCCTTCTAACCAGCCTTGACAAAGGTGTTCGCTGAGAACTTCCATGACGCGACCATCGGGGGCAAGGTTTTCGTCTTCGGGGAGTTGTTTAGCCATCCAAGTGCGATTGGTAACCTCAAAAACATCACTGAGACGGTTGGAGGCAGTTTCATCTGGTCCGACAATGCGGAAGTTGTGGGGATTGGCTTTGATAATATCTCGTAGGAAACCGCCGAGAGTACGAGTGGCAGAAGCTTTGGTGGTGGCAGGGGATGGTACATCTACGGCATAATCCTCGAAGTCGGGCATTTTTAGGGCTTTCATGAGGATACCGCCGTTAGCGTGGGGATTGTCGCCCATGCGTCGTTTCCCTTGGGGGGCAAGTTCGGCAAGTTCGGGAATCAGCGTACCGTTTTCGTCGAAAAGTTCTTCGGGTTTGTAGCTTTTCAGCCAGCTTTCCAGGAGGGCGATATGGTCGGGATTGCCTGCTAAGTCGGAGAAGGGGACTTGGTGCGATCGCCAATAATCTTCGGTTTTATGACCGTCTACAGTTTCGGGCCCTGTCCAACCTTTGGGCGATCGCAAAATAATCAGCGGCCATTGCGGTCGTTCGGTAGAATGATTTTCGCGGGCATTCCGTTGAATTTCTTTGATTTCATTCACGACGCGATCGAGAGTCCCGGCCATCATTGGGTGCATGATTTCCGGGTCAGACCCCTCGACAAAGTAGGGTTTGTAGCCATAACCCACAAATAAACTGACCAATTCTTCATCGCTGAGACGAGCGAGAACCGTGGGATTGGCAATTTTGTAACCGTTGAGGTGTAAAATCGGCAGTACCGCCCCATCGGTGACGGGATTGAGGAATTTATTGGAATGCCAACTGGTGGCTAATGCCCCGGTTTCGGCTTCTCCATCCCCGACGACGCAAGCCACGAGTAAGTCTGGGTTGTCGAAAGCTGCCCCATAAGCATGAGCCACAGCATAACCCAATTCGCCCCCTTCGTGAATCGAACCAGGGGTTTCCGGGGCAACGTGACTGGGAATACCGCCGGGAAAGGAAAACTGCTTGAATAGTTTTTGCATCCCCTTGGCATCGGGGGAGATGTTGGGATAATATTCGCTGTACGTCCCTTCAAGGTAGGTATTCGCCACCAAACCGGGGCCGCCGTGGCCCGGGCCTGCAATGTAGATAGTGTTGAGGTCGTAGGCTTTAATAATGCGGTTGAGGTGAACGTAGATGAAGTTGAGTCCCGGTGTGGTTCCCCAATGACCGAGTAAGCGGGGTTTGATGTGGTCGAGGGTGAGGGGTTCTCTGAGTAAGGGATTGCCAAAGAGGTAGATTTGCCCAACGGAGAGATAGTTCGCTGCCCGCCAGTAAGCGTTTATTTTGGCGAGTTCGTCGTGACTGAGGGAGGTTTCTTGGACGATATGTTTACTCAGAGAGGTTATTGTGGTGGCGCGATCGCGTTTTTCAGGAGCGATAGTCATAAGGTTAAAAAAATAATAGTCTGTGGTTATGTTTCCAACTTAACTAAGATTTTATTCAGACTCTATTTTTTTTAAAGGTTTTAAATGTCTAGAAAATTACAAAATTCCTTCACTGCGTTAACTTGACCAAGGCGGCTTCGACAGTAGGAGGTAATTTGCGTAAAATCTTGCCCTTTTCGCGATCCACAGCCACTAAAGTCACCCTCGCGGTTAAATACAACTCCTTGCCATCCGGGGATTGAATTTGATAATCCCAATGAATCCGCACCCCCGTCGCTTCGAGCATCCGCGTCTTGACAATCGCCGTCATTCCCAGACGCAAAGCTTGATGATAGCGCACCGAAAGCTCCACCACGGGCAGATCGCAGCCCAACTGCACCCATTCCTCAAAATCAATGCCAATAGAGCGCAAACATTCCACACGGGCTTCTTCCATCCAGGTAATATAAGAACCATGCCAGACAATGCCAGCATAATCGGTGTGGTGGGGATGCGCTCTCACGGGGTATTCAAACCAACGCTCAGTAGTAGCGTTGAGGGTTTCTTTTTCAGCGATCGCGTTGGTGGGAAGTAGAGGAGGATTGGATTCAGACATCACATCATTACTGCAATCATCGGTTTTGATTTTAGCGATTTTTGGCGCTTCAGTAATCCGTTTTCGGGTCTAACTCCCCAAACAAATCCCCAAACCGCGAGCCGCTTTTGCCAAAGTGCCTTCAGCTTCCACAGCCCGATAAGTCGCGATCGCCTCAGCAATAGGTACGCTCACCACCTGACGATCCTGCCAAGCCACCATCTGGCTAAACTTACCTCTGGCGATTAAATCCACGGCTGCTACCCCAAAACAAGAAGCCAAAAGGCGATCGTGGGGTGAAGGAATACCCCCTCGTTGCAAATGTCCCAACACCGTCACGCGGGTTTCTGCCCCCGTACAATCCGTAATTTGATTCGCTAGATATTGCCCAATCCCCCCCAGACGGCATTCCCCAAACTGCTCAATTTTCGTGATTGATTCTCCCGCTTCGGTACAAACCGCCTCAGAAACCACCACAATCGAGTGCTTTAACCCTATTTCTTGGCGTTCTTTAATTTTTTCGCAAACTTTAGCAATGGAATAAGGAATTTCAGGGATAAGAATCACATGAGCGCCCCCAGCAATCCCCGCGTGCAAGGCAATATGTCCCGCATCTCGTCCCATCACTTCCAAAATCATCACCCGATTGTGACTGGCTGCGGTAAAATGCAGGCGATCGATGGCATCTGTCGCAATATTCACCGCCGTATCAAAGCCAATAGACTGCTCCGTTGCGCCCACATCATTATCAATAGTTTTGGGAATCCCGACAAAGTTAAACCCCCCTTGTTCGGCAAGACGGTGCAGAATCGCCAAACTGCCATCACCCCCAATCCCAATTAAGGCGTGCAACCCCAACTCATAGTAACCGTCAATAATCTCCTGAGAACGGTCTTTAAGCGTCCCATCGGGCATGGGAAAGGCAAAAGGATTACCTTTATTAGTAGTCCCCAGAATCGTTCCCCCTAAAGTCAGCAACGAATCAATATTATGAAGTTGGAGAGGCATATACTGACAAGGACGACTCATCAAGCCCGTTGTTGCCCCCCGAATGCCCAAGGTTTCCCAACCGTAGCTACTCCCATGATGAACAACCGCTCGAATAATCGCGTTGAGTCCTGCACAATCCCCCCCACTGGTAAGGATACCAATTCTTTTTTTTGTTGCCATGTAGTCCCTAATACTCCTGCAATCGTTCTCTTTATTTTTATACGGAAGCGATCGCTTTCTCCCACAGCAAGTCTTAAAAAATTAGGAAAAATTTGTAAAAAAATAATAAAAGCAACCTTTTTCATGAGTTTTTTCGCTGTAAAAATATGTAAACTCTCAGGCTAATTGAACCAATATGTCCCCGAATAAATCCCCCGGCAGAATCACACGCATTCGCCAGCGAGTCCAACAACGAATTGTTAGCAGTTTTCAAGGACGCGCCGGATTTCTCAAAAGTGCTGCGGTACAACGGATTTTCCTTTTTGTTCCCACTCCCATGCGACGCATACTTCCTTTTGCGATCCAAGAATTTCAACCCGAAATTGACGGCATGACAGGAGTAATTGGTCGTCAAAAAGGATTGTCAGAATCACAGATATTAGCGGAAATTGAAGCCGAAACTGCTCTTCCCGTTCCTGTTTCTCCTTTTTCTCGTTCTCTCAATACCGCGTATGCTTGTTTAGAAAATAATCCTCTCAATTGTCCTTGGTCGCGACAAACCACAGAGACAAACGCAGAACAGCAATATTGTTTTAAATGCGGTTTTCCCGCAATTCTAGCCGCTCAAAAGCAAATTCGAGGGGATTTTGCAGTTTATCAAATTGAGTCTTTTCAGGGCGATCGCGGTCAAGGACGTTTTTATCAAGCTCTTCAATTACCCGATCGCCAACCTTGTATTTTGAAAGAATATCTTTTACCCAAAAAATATTACAATGAAACAGAATTGCAGCTTAAAAAAGCGAATTTCAAACAATTATCCAGTCTAGATTTAGCCGATGGTCGTCCCCTTCAAGATTTTCGTTTATTAAGTCCCTTAGAAGCAATACCAGACACTTACCAAGAACGCTGCTATCTCATTTTTAAAGGGGATTTATACGGCGTACCCACCCTAAGAAGCTACTTGCAAAAAACCGGAGCATTTTCAAATTTAGAGGTCTTTCAAGTTCTGAAACAAGTATTACAAAGTTTGCAATTTCTCCACACTCAAAAATTCCGTATTTCCGGTCGCTTAATGGCAGCAGGAATGGCTCACGGTAATATTAATCTCGATAGTTTGCTCATTGTTCCTCACTTCCAAGGCTTTTTTATCTATCTCACAGACTTAGCCTTGTGGGAAGATATCTTTGACTTACCTCTAACTTCTCCCGTCGTTCATTCTCCTACAGAAGATTTACAAGCTTTAGCTTATGTAGCTTTTTATTTACTTGCTGGCAAGCCAATCGCTCTCGATAATAACTCAGCACTTCAACCAGAGATTGACACCAATTGGCCGAGCAATGTTAACCTTAATTTAAAAACTTATATTCTTAATTTGATGGGTCAGGGAATTATTAACTATCCTACCGCAGAAGTCGCTTATCGCCATTTAGAAAAAATACCAATTTTACCCCCAGAAATGGTAATTGACAACGCGAATACTCCTACCCAAATTCAAGATAAACAGCAACCGAGACCCTGGCGTTTATTACTACTTGGATTAATCGGACTATTAATCTTAGCCGCTTTAATTATACTTGCTTCCCGTCGCAACCAACAAGCCACTTCTTCTCCTGAAGTTACCCAAGCCAGTATTAGTGATGTTGTCGGCGTTCCTACAGGAGAATTTAGCTACTTAATAGAACCAAATGGAACTTGGCAGTATGTTTTAACTCAGCCTAACTTATTACAAGAAGGAAAAAAGCTGGCAGAAATCATTAAACAAAAACAGCCAGAATTACAACTCAAAGCTGAATTAGAACCTAATGTTTTAAAATCCCTCACTGTAGACTCAACGGCTCGTTTTGCCATTACCACTTTAATTGACGATAGTGAAATCGATCCTCAAATAGCCCGTTCTATTTTTGCTTATGATGGTTTGGTAGTCTTTGTTCCTTTCAGCTATACAGAACGAAAAAATGGACTTCCTCATACTTTAAATGGGAAAATTAGTTTCAAGCAACTTCGTCAACTTTATACGGGACAAATTACGAATTGGAAACAGTTGGGAGGGCCAAACTTACCCGTAAAACTGTACGTTCCAGCAAAAGCAGAAGCTTTACGCATCTTTGAAAAACGGGTCTTGCAAGACGCAGATGCGATCGCGACTTTTCGGAAATTAATTCGCGAAAATACTGAAGGCGATCGCTTTTTTATTAGTCCGACGCAAGTGGCGATCGCGCAAGTTGATTCTACTCCAGAAATGTTACGTTCTGTACTCCAAGATTTTGAAAACACCAATGAAACCATAGGAAGTCTCGGCTTTGATACTTTTAGCGAAGTCTTTGGTCAATGTTCTGTTTATCCCCTTGCGATAACCGATGATTTAAATGGTGCAATATCTCCTCTCATCCAAAATAATCAAGAACCCGTTACACCAGCGACCGATCTCTGCAATGATAAAGGCAGTTATACTCCTCATAAAAACGCTTTTATCCATCGTCAATATCCCCTAGCTTATCCACTAGCAGTAGTTTATCCTAGAGATAATCGCCAAGAACCTGTCGGAGATAAATTTGCTGAAATTTTAAAAACAGCAGAAATTCAGGAAGTATTACAGGAAATCGGTCTCATTCCCTTAGAATCTCGACAACCTTGAACTTAGACTTTTGGCTACTAGCCTTTCTGTCATTACTTCTTCTAGAATATTAAATCAATTCCCTTTTTTGTCATGGTATTTTCTTCTGCGCTACCATCAGAAATCAAATCTATTTTAGAAGCTTCGAGAAACAGTGGCAATACAGCCGGATTTACCGCTTCTACCGCCATTTTAGCTAACGAAACTTTAGCCAAAAATCCTCAGCTTCTCAAACTAGCCGCAATAGTTTTAGAAAATCCCCTGTTACAACGCCAACTTTGCGATCGCGTTTATGAGTTAATGCAAGAAGATTTACGCCGACAAAAAGAACGTTGTCAAAATTATGGGAGGCGTTTCTAATGGCTGAAATTAATCCGATGAACTACATTACAGCCAACCGTTTTTACGTTGAAATTGACAGTACAATTAGCGCTTGGTTTACAGAATGTTCCGGTTTAGGAGTTACCATTGACAAAGAAACTTATCTAGAAGGTGGTGTTAACGATCGACAGCGTATTTTACTCAAACAATCTAAATTTAATGATGTTACGCTCAAACGCGGAATGACTAACGATATTGTTTTTTGGCAATGGATTAGTCAAGTTTTAGAAGGAAAACCCAAACAACGGCTCAACATTAGTATTATTTTATTTAACCAAGCTGGTGCGAGAATGCAAACTTGGACAATGCTTGGGGCAATTCCTACAGCTTGGAAAGCACCCGGATTGCAAGCCAATTCTAACACGGTAGCTATTGAAGAACTAACTCTAAGTTATGAGGGATTGAAAGTTAGTAACGCTAACAATAGCCAAAATCAAGAAATTTTGAAAGGAAAAGGACAGCAGCGAGATAATCTAGGTTACTACAGTTAAGGCTAAATCAATCATGACAGATCGCGGCAAAAAAGCGAACGATCGTAACTTGAAAGAAACAGAAATTTCTAATTCATCTCTCGATCTTCAATCTTGTTTAGTGTCTCAAAAACCTTTGGGACAAGCTTTTTTGTCTCCTCATTTTTTGTCTCCCTTGGGAATGCGATCGCTAATTCAAGCACAGCATTTATCATTTCAAGACGTTGAGTTGCGTGAGAATTTGATGGATTTTCCGGTTGAAATATCCCCTGCTACTGATACAACAACAGCTAATTCAAGAATTCAACCTCAACGAGAAAATGCTGATACTGTTGGTTCAACTATCCAACCTACATTAGAAAGCGAGAACGCGATCGCATTTTCTCCACCTACAACCGAAACTCCCATTATTCAACCTCAACGGGAAGATATTGATACTGTTGATTCCAATATCCAACCTACCTCGGAAAGCGAGAACGCGATCGCATCTCCTCCACTTCCAACTGAAACTCCTGTCCTTCAACCCCAACGGGAAGATATTGATACTACCGAAACTCCCGTTATCCAACCTCAACGGGAAGATATTGATACTACCGAAACTCCCGTTATCCAACCTCAACGGGAAG
>JAWQFT010000164.1:0-11215 GCA_035968055.1 Jaaginema sp. PMC 1080.18
CCCCCACCCTTCGGCGTTTCTTCCCCCTCTCCCCCCTCTTCCCTCCTTCCCTACTGTCCATCTTCCCCTACAATAATGTTGCTATGGGAGGGAAGAATGTCCAATAGACCGATGCAAAAATTGTTGAGCGCAAGTTTGATGGGTTTTCTCTTTTGGGGACAACCAGAAGCAGCGATACAACCGCTTCAAGAGTTGAAATGGCAAGAAACGGCGTTTTTTCAATTGCCCCAAGAACCCAATCCGACGGCAGAACAGATTGTCAAAGATTATCTCAAAACATTGGCGGCTAAAGGTTTCGATCCTCAGCGTCAGGGGGTTTGGCTGCAATCGGATTTGACTCGTTTGGCGGTGCGGAATGGGGATTCACCTTTATCGGCAGCTTCCCTGACCAAAATCGCCACGACGGTAGCGGCGTTGCAGCAGTGGGAGTTGGATTTTCAGTTTGAAACCCAGTTTTACGGAACGGGAGAGGTTAAAGACGGGGTATTGCAGGGGGATTTGATTGTGGTTGGGGGGGATGACCCGATTTTTGTGTGGGAGGAGGCGATCGCGATTGGCAATGCCCTGAATGAGTTGGGAATTCGTAAAATTACGGGGAATTTGCTTGTTTCTGATAATTTCTTCATGAATTTTACCCCAAATCCGGCTCTGGGGGGCGATCGCCTTAAAGTAGGCATGAATCGCAATCTGTGGTCGAGGGAAGTCAAAACGTCTCACGCCTTAATGCCCCCCGGTACGCCACAACCCAAGGTAGAGTTGTTAGGGCGGGTTATGGTGCAGAAAAATCCCCCGACGAATGGCCGCTTATTGTTACGCCATCAATCCCTAACCCTGCGCCAAATTATCAAGCAAATGAATATCTACAGTAATAATGTAATTGCTGAAGTGCTGGCTGAGGCGTTGGGAGGGGGTGAAGCGGTGGCGAAGTTGGCTGCTGTTGCCGCCGGTGTTCCCCCTAAAGAAATTCAACTGATCAACGGGTCGGGCTTGGGGGTAGAAAACCGCATTTCACCTCATGCGACGACTGCCATGCTAATCGCCCTGGAGAGGCAGTTAGAAGGCGATTCTACGGGGGTTGAGGACTTATTTCCCGTAGTAGGTCGCGATAACCTCGGAACAGTGCGCGATCGCGATTTACCGCCCAATACCGCTATGAAAACCGGGACTCTCGCCCGCGTCAGCGCCCTGGCTGGTATTCTACCGACAAAGGAGTATGGCTGGGTCTGGTTTGCCATTATTAACGAAGGGGGCGATATTGTGGAGTTACGCGCCCAACAAGACCGTTTATTACAAAATCTCTCTCAAGCTTGGGGAATATCCTCTCTCCCGGCGGCTAAGGGCGATAATGGCAAATTTGGCGACCCTAGCCGCATTTCTGGGGTGGAGAATGATGCTGTGGCGCAAAGGGATGATTAGATGCTCGAAAACATAACAAGTGTTATGACCAACATAACAACTGTTATGGTGAGTCGATAAGCAGTTCGTAGTAAGCCCTTCAGGGCTTGCCTGAACGCTAGAATAAACCTATCAAGCTGGCGAGAAAGGGGGAAGAATGGCACAAACAGTTAACGGGATTCGCTGGACAATTGAGGATTTGGACGTTTTACCTCAAAGTGAAGGGACTCGCTACGAAATCATTGCGGGGGAATTATTCGTGACTCGTGCGCCTCATTATCGCCATCAACAGGTTATTGGTAAAGTTTTTCGACAGCTAGATATTTGGTCGGAGAATATTGGCTGTGCGATCGCGATATCCCCAAACTGGAAATCTATCGTCGCGAAAATGCTCAATTACAACTCGTGGCTACTCTGTATCCTGACGATGAAATAACGTCTCCCCTGTTACCCGATTTTAGCTGTAGAGTTAGCTTACTTTTCCCGTCGCGCTAACGTCCGTAGTAAGCCCTTCAGGATTTGATGGCAACGCTAAAATAAACCTATCAGCTTGCGAGAAAGGGGAAGAATGGCACAAGCAGTTAACAGGATTCGCTGGACGATTGAGGATTTGGACGTTTTACCCCAAAGTGAAGGCACTCGCTACGAAATCATTTCCGGGGAGTTATTTATGACTCGTGCGCCTCATTATCGCCATCAACAGGTCTGTTTTAATATTGCACGACAGTTGAATATTTGGTCGGAGAAAAGTGGCTTGGGGACGGCAATTATTACCCCTGGGCTGATTTTCTCGGAGGCTGATAGCGTTATTCCCGATGTGGTTTGGGTGAGTTACGAGCGTTTAGCCCAGATTGAGGACGAAGCGGGACACCTTACAGACGCACCAGAGTTGGTAGTTGAAGTTTTATCGCCTGGGGTGCAGAATCAACGACGCGACCGAGAGGCTAAACTTAAACTCTATTCTATCCAAGGTGTGCGGGAATATTGGTTATGCGATCGCGTTATCCCCAAACTAGAAATCTATCGTCGCGAAAACGCTCAATTACAACTCGTGGCTACTCTGTATCCTGACGATGAAATAACGTCTCCCCTGTTACCCGATTTTAGCTGTAGGGTTAGCTTACTTTTCCCTATTTGATGGTTGATTCAGCGATAATTAGGCTAATTAATTTACCTATACTGCTTTTTCGATTCCTAGAGTCTGCTCCCGCAGACTTCGTAAATGTAGCCCCGGATTTTAATCCAGGGGCTGCAAACATAGACCTCCGCTAAAATAACAGTCAATCGCCTTTCCTCCTCACCCCCATGTTGAAAAAAATTGCCATCTTTTGTGGGCTATTTGTTTTGGCCGCGATCGCGATCGTTTATCTTGGAACGATACGGCAATCAGCAGCCACAGCCATCTGTCCTACCGTTGACATTAGCAGTCGTCCCCTCCTCACCCAAGTCCCAGAAAACCCTTTGCGGACTCAGGAATATCTCAACGGCGTTTGGGACTTTATCCCTGCAACTACAGCCCAACCCCCCCAACAAGGTTGGGGCAAGATTCGCGTCCCTGGAGATTGGCAGCAAGAAGGAGAGGGTTTAGTTCCGGGGGTGATAGAGCGAGGCAGCAGCAATTCTTGGCAGGATTTCGACGGCAAGCAGTTACTCAAGGCTTGGTATCGCCGAGAAATCGCAATTCCGGCAACTTGGCAGAATCGCGCCATTGTCGTCAATCTCGATCGCGTCAGCACCGATGCTAAATTGTACGTTAATAATCGCGAATGTGGCGCTATTGCTTGGCCTTACGGGGCTGTCGATATTTCCCAGTTAGCAACACCAGGGGAAACGGTAACGTTAGATATTCTCGTGGCTGCGGTAGCGGATGCGAAGGATAAGCTGACGGTGATGAGTCCCAACGAGATTTATGTCGATGAGGGGGACAATCATCTTGATTCTAAGGGTTTGATTGGGGAAGTGCGTTTGTTGAGTTATCCCCAGAATGCCCATATTAGCGATGTTTTTGTCCAGCCTTCTGTGCGACAGCGACAGCTAAATCTGGAGGTGGAAGTAGCGGGAGTCCAGCAAGCGGAAAATGTGGCAATTACGGCGACTTTATTCAACGAAGCAGGGCAGGTTGAAAAAGAGTTTACCACTTCTAGCCGTTTACGGGCGAAACCCACCCAAACCCTAGAAATGAGTTGGGATTGGCAAAAGCCGCGCTTGTGGGACATCGGACAGCCGAATTTATATACTCTGCGGTTAAATGTGCAAGGGGAAAACATTGAGGATAATTACGACCAATCCTTCGGCTTTCGCGAGTTTTGGGTAGAAGGACGCAATTTTTATCTTAATAATACAGAAATCAAACTCAGACCCACTTTACATGAAGATAACTGGCAAGGTTGGGGGGTAGGAGTCCCAGAAGTTATTGATAGTGCGATTGAGGGATATTTAGCCACGGGCTATAATATCGCGCAATTGTGGCCGTGGAATTATTATGAGCGCGGACGCTGGCATTTTCGGGATATTTTCGCCGAAAGAGCCGCATTAAAAGGATTTCCGGTTATTGCCCCGGCGTTGGATGCGGTGCGAGATGGTTACACCGAGAAGTGGAATCGTCGGGAAGGGAAAGCGGTTTGGGAAGCAAAACTCCAACAACAAATGCGGCGCGATCGCGGTGAACCTGCTATCCTAATGTGGGCAAATAGTCCTAACTTTTTCGGTCACAGCGACGACCAAAACCCCCGTCGTATCGGGATAGAAGACTTTGCTGGCGGTTTGAAAGATATCGAAAATGACCGCATGGCCAAACTAATCCCTATTGGAAAGGATATCATTGCCACGATTAAAAAATACGACCCCACCCGTCCTGCCATGATGCACCAAGGGGCTGCGGTAGGGGATGTTTATGCCTTGAATTCCTACTTAAATTTGATTCCCCTGCAAGAAAGGGAAGAATGGTTATCCCATTGGGCTGAAAACGGCGAAATGCCCTATCTTGTCGTCGAATTTGGCACGCCATTACACGCTTCCATTATGCGCGGTCGTAACGGTTTCGGGCAAGTGATTCATTCTGAACCCCTGATGACAGAATATAGCGCCATTTATACGGGGAAAGAGGCTTATCAACTGGAAAAAGACGATTATCGTAGCAAAATCTCTGAATACTTCCAAGAAAATCAGCAATACCAAAACTGGCAACTGCAACCAGAAGTCAACTTTGCCCCCGCTTTCCAAAAAGTACAGGATTTATTTATTACCAATACTTGGCGTAGTTGGCGGACTTACGGTATTAGCGGGGGTATGATTCCCTGGAATGAAGCCCACGGCTGGCAAGCAACCCCAGAAGGCAAAAAATGGGTAAATTTAGCCGATTATGCCGCAGGGAAGCGGGGACCTTTCCCAGCAAAAACCTATCGATACTTTTTCGATTACCTCTCCCCCACCTATTACAATCTCTATCCAGCAGCCAAAGCACTAATCGCCAATGATAGCCCTACTTTAGCTTGGATTGGCGGCTCAAAAACGGCTTTTGTCGAGAAAGATCATAACTATTTAGCTGGGGATAATCTTGAAAAACAAGCAATTCTGATTAACGACACTCGCAGTCCCCAAAATTACGAATTAACTTGGCAAGTCGAAGTGGCGGGTAATGTTATTGCTTCTGGGCAAGAAAGTGGAACTATTAACATCAGTCAACGGCTATTTTTCCCCATAACAACTTCCCTCCCCCAAGTTAGTAATAAAACCGACGGTAAAGTTAGCCTTAAGGCTCGTATTGCTAACACTTCCCATCAAGATAACTTTGCCTTTCGTATCTTCAATTCTACTCCCACTCTTGCCTCTGTAACGCTCTTTGACCCTGTTGGCAAAACTCATCAAATGTTGCAACAATTGGGCTATGAAATTAACAACTTTAACAGCAATACATCTCAAACCGATTTAGTCATTATTGGCCGTGAAGTCCTATCTTCTAACCACAAACTCCCCTTTGAATTAGAAACCTATCTCCGCAACGGGGGACGCATCCTCATCGAAACCCAAAATCGGGATTGGCTAGAAACAAAGTGGGGTTTTCGAGTTGCCCAACATTTGAGTCGTCGTGTCTTTCCTGTCGATTCTCAACATCCCATAATGCAGGGTTTGGATGCAACAGATTTACGCGATTGGCGAGGCGAAAGTACGCTCATTTCTGCCTATCCTAATAGTATCGAAAATCCGACCCAAAGAAGCGATTACGGTACGCCGTGGTATGGTTGGCATTGGGGTAATCGCGGCACAATTAGTAGTGCAGCCATCGAGAAACCCCATTTTAGTGCTTGGCAACCCATTCTCGAAACCGAGTTTGATTTGGCTTATAGTCCCTTGCTAGAGTTAAATTATGGCAAAGGTAAAGCGATTCTCAATACTCTCGATATTGAAGATTATGCCCGTAAAGATGGGGCAGCGCAACAAATTACACACCAAATTATTAATTATGCAGCTAATTCTCCTATTTCTCCTTCAGCCGCAAAAGTAGTGTTGTGGGGAGATGAAACAGATGCAGCTTTTGTTGATACTTTGGGGCTAAATTATAAGCCAGGAAATAACTTAGATACTAACGCCGATTTAATCCTGATTGGGTCTAAAACCAAACCCTCGGATAACGAGTTACGCAACTATCTCGAAAACGGCGGCAAAGTCTTCTTTCTGCCGCGAGAAGCAGGGAATAATCCCTTGGGGGTTCAAATTCAACCTCAAACCTTTTCCGGCTCGTTAAAACCCCCAAATTGGACAGAAACAAAAGGCATTAGTACCTCGGATTTACACCCCCGTAGTGATTATAATACCCACCTGATTACCAACGGTGGAGAAATTGCTGCCGATGGCTTACTCAGTCGCGTCAAAATTGGAGAAGGAGTCGTAATTTTCTCGCAACTCAATCCCCCCGAATTAAACGCCGACCAAAATACCTATCTTCGTTTAACACGCTGGCGACAATATCACGCGATCGCGCAAATTCTAGCAAACTTAGGCGCAAGTTTTCAAGCCGATAGCAACAGTCTCAAATCTACCGAGGATATCCCCTACTATCACCCCGATTATCGCAGCGATTTTGACCTCGGCGACAACCCCTACCGCTATTATCGCTGGTGATGTTAGAAACCCGGTTTTTGAGAAAAACCAGGTTCTAAAACCCATTCCCCTCAATGCCTTTATCGGTGTATAAAAATGACTGAAATTAGCGTTAGATATTATGAAGAAGACACTGACCTTTCTGCAATTGCCCATTTGGTGCAAATTTGCGATCGCTTTGACAATCTTCCAGAAGAAATCAGTTTAGAATCGTTACAGCGCGACCTCAACAATCCCCAACTGGATCGCCAAAACAATGTGCGCCTCTGGGAAGATGCAAACGGAGAACTCATTGGCTATGCTTGGCTGGGATTAATGCCGCCAAAAGACAAACTTGAGGGGTTTTTGTGGTTTCGCATTCATCCCCAAGCTCGCGATACCGACCTTCCCGCTTTGATACTCACTTGGGCAGAAACGAGACTTCACACCCAAGCTCCAAACTATCCCCTTTGTCTTCGCATTCATGCAACCGAAAACGATACTTACCGCCACAACCTCCTCTCAACTTGGGGTTTTACCCTCACGCGCTACTTCTTTTCGATGTCGCGATCGCTCCTCAATTCTATTCCCCAACCCCAACTCCCTCAACCCTTTTATCTCCGTACTTGTCATGGCGAAAGCGAAATCCTCGCTATTCAAAACCTCTACAACCAAAGCTTTGCCGATCATTGGAACTTTCACCCCCTCCCCCTCCCTCAACTGCGCTACGAGTTCAACTCTCCCCTATACCGCCCCGATCTCAATCTTCTCGCAGTCGCCCCTGACGGCACTCTGGTCGCCTTTTGTTTCAGTAAAATACTGTCGGATACCTCCACGGGTGAAATCGTCGTTTTAGGGACAATTCCCGCTTATCGCTGTCGGGGTTTAGGGAGATCGCTCCTACTCCATAGTTTACAACGCTTGCAAGCTGCGGCCGCCATTACCGCTCAACTGGGTGTCGATGCCGACAACCGAGCCGGAGCTGTTAAACTCTATACTAATATTGGCTTTGAGCGCGATCGCACCACCTTATACTGGTTCAAAACAGTTTAAGATAGTGTAAGAAAACCAACTACGATTTTTTACTGTTCAAACGCCAACCTTGCTTGACCACCTGACGCGATCGCGCTATCACTAAAGCATCACCCTCCACATCCTCTGTCACCGTCGAACCTGCCGCCACCGTCACATCATCTCCGAGGGTTAGGGGAGCAACTAAGACGCTGTTAGAACCCGTTTTGACGCGATCGCCCAAAATGGTTTGGTGCTTGTTTACGCCGTCGTAATTCGCCGTAATCGTCCCCGCACCCACATTCACTTTATTCCCCAGAGTCGCATCCCCTAAATAAGATAAATGAGCCACATTGGTATTATTACCGAGCTTGCTCTTTTTCAATTCCACAAAATTACCGATGCGACAAGATTCTCCCGTTTCCACATGACCCCGTAAATGAGCGTAAGGTCCCACGCGGGTATTCGCCTTGACAACACTATCGCTAATCACCGAATACGAGATCGTTGTATTCGAGCCAATCTTGCTATTTTCAATCAAACTACCGGGGCCAATTCGACTCCCCGTGGCCACAGAAGTGCTACCCCGTAAATGGGTTTGCGGTTCGATAATGACATCTGCTTCTATCTGTACCGTGTCGTCAATGGTAATGCTGTCGGGGTCGATGAGGGTGACTCCCGCGGCCATCCAGTCATCTTTGACGCGCATTTGCAGGATATTATAAGCCGCAGCCAGTTGACGGCGATCGTTAATGCCGAGAATTTCTTGATAATCCTCCACATCAAGGGCCATCACGGGATCGAGTTGGCTAAAAACATCCGTGAGGTAATATTCTTTTTGGTCGTTTTCAGCTTTGAGATGGGGCAATACTTGGGCAAGTTGCGGCCAATTGAAACAATAAACTCCCGCATTAATTCGGTGATTGTGCTTTTGAGCATCCGTACAATCGCGGTCTTCGACAATTTCTTTGACTGAGTTATTTTGGTCGCAAAAAACCCGTCCGTAGCCTTTGGGATTGGGGAGTTGGGCCGTCAGGAGGGTCGCGGCGTTATTGTGGTGTTTGTGAAGGGCTAACAACTGTTCGAGGCTGGAAGGTCGCAGTAAGGGTACATCCCCATTTAAAACGAGCAAATCTTCCGTAAAGTCTTCTAAATAGGGCAAAAGTTGCTGAATAGCGTGACCCGTGCCGAGTTGTTCGGTTTGTTCGACAAATTCGAGGTTTTCGCAGTGGGCAAGGGCGCTTTTGACGCGATCGCCCGCATAACCGATAATGGCCAAGCGCCGCGAAGGTTTGAGGGAAGTACAACTTTCTAAAACACGCTCAACAAGCGATCGCCCACCAAGGGGATGCAGAACTTTGGGCAAGCTAGACTTCATGCGAGTGCCACGTCCTGCCGCTAAAATTGCTACGGCTACCATGAGAGGATACGTTAAATCAGGGAACTAAAAAATAATTCAAACTCAAGGAATGACTCTCAACATTCAACCGTGAATTTGCCGCTCCGTCAACAAGGGTAGCTTTGCAAGAACTGGCAAAACTGTTGTACTAAGTCGGGATTGCGCCATCCTCTTTTAGCTTCTTCCTCAATAATTTGCAAAGCCGTCTCGGTATCTAGGGCTTGCTTATAAGGACGGGAACTGGTGAGTGCGTCGTAGATATCCAGGGTTTGAAAAACTTGGGCTAACCAGGGAATTTCGTGACGTTGCAAGCCGTCGGGATAGCCACTACCGTCCCAGCGTTCGTGGTGATGGCGGATAATGGGCAATACCCCCCGGCAATGCCGTAAAGGTTGACACAGTTTTTCGCCGATGAGAACGTGCTGTTTGACTATTGCTTTTTCGGCAGTCGTGAGGGGGGTTGTTTTGAGGAGGATAGCGTCGGGGATCGCCACCGTACCGATATCGTGGAGATGAGCGGCGGCAGTGAGGTCTTGGATAGCGGTAGCATCAAGTTGGAGATAACAACTAAAGCTTTGGGTAAGTCTCAAAAGGCGATCGCTTTGGGGGTTGCTGCTGTGAAAACGGCTTTCGAGGGCGCGGGCAATAGCAAATAGGGTTTGTTCGGTGCGATCGAGGTCTTCGTTCAGGCGTTTGTGACGAATCCAGTTCCGCAAGCGAGGGATGAGTTCGAGGCGATCGATAGGTTTGCTGATAAAGTCATCCCCCCCGGCTTCTAAACCCTGAACGCGCGCGCTGCGATCGTCAGCCACAGTCATAAAAATAATGGGAATGTTTTGGGTTGTGGGGTTTTGTTTGAGACGACGACACACTTCAAAGCCATTCATGAAAGGCATGAGTACGTCGAGCAAAATTAAGTCGATGGGGAACTGTTGGAGACATTCTAAAGCGGCGATCCCACTTTCAGCTTCAATGGCTTTGTATTGTTCCAAAAACAACATTTCTGCTGTGAGGTTGCGGGTTAGGGCGTTGTCGTCCACAACGAGAATGTTGGCTGTGTCTTGGTTGAGCGATCGCGTTTGCTGATTTTGGGGGTGAGGGAAGACTACCGCAGTAGATTTGTTTTTCATGAGTTTATAACAAAAGCCTGGTTATAGTATGCCCAAAACTGGAGTTTCAAACATCGGTTATTTTACGGAATCGATCGTTGAGTACGGGTTAAACGGCTTTTTGCTCAAAAACATAGAATGTGCTACGGTTTTAGGAATTTTCTTTTTACTGAGAACGCCAGCGTTTTTTCCATTGTCTCGTCGGTTCGCGATCGCTCTGACGTTGTTCGTGCTGACGGTTTTCTTTAATTACCGTCGCAGTAGCCGCCAAAGTCGGATCGCGATAAGGAATACTGGCGCGAGTTTGTAAATGTTCTCGTTCTCGCTCGGATAGCGCCGGGATGGCTTCCGGACTCCAACTAGCAACCGTTCCTGGAGTTTTGCGCCCTATTACTGTCGATGAGCCGAAGTGCAACCCAGTTTCAGCCAAAGCATTGCGGACAGAAGACGCACAAGAATAAGTCGCCAGTCGTCCTTTCAATTTGAGACAAGCCGCAACCTGAGTGATAAATTCTACTGTCCACAATTGGGGACATTTGGGAGGGGAAAAGGGATCGAGAAAAATGGCATCGGCTTGTAATTTTTGCGCTCTTAATTTTTGAATCGCGATACGAGCATCCGCAATCAATAAATTCCCTTGGAAATATTCGGTATTACATTGTTGCTGCGCGGCAATTTCAGTAAGAATTGCTAAAATTTCCGGCGATTCCTGGGTTAATAAATTTTGGGCGATCGCGGCTTGGGGAACTCCTAAATCGGATTCGAGGGCAATAAGTTGAATCTGACAATGAGGATTCTGTTGCCAAATCGTCGCGATCGCAGCAGCACTATTGTATCCCAAACCATAGCAAATATCGAGAATAACTAAGCACTTTTGCTGCCTCGCTTTGTCCGCTAATAAACAAGGTTTTACAAATTTATAAAAGGCCTCTTGTCTCGCTCCATAATGAGAATGAAATGCCTCATCAAATTCTGAAGAAAAAAAGGTAAATGAGCCATCCTCTGTCAGTTGCGGCGTGAAATAATGTTGCATTTGGGCGGTTATTTATTGCGGGTTAGTTTTGTTTTGTCCAATTCATTTAATCCTCTACCAGATTTGCTCCCTATCAAACGGGCGATCGCGATTTCTCATACTCATTTTTCTGGATTAGAGGACAGCCCGTAGCCAGTAGTGCCGTGACACACTTTAAACGGTGGGTTACGGCGGATAGCTAGATTGCAG
>JAWQFT010000165.1:0-11069 GCA_035968055.1 Jaaginema sp. PMC 1080.18
CATCCTGAACTCAGATTGGGTTAGAATTTCTGGCGTTGTGTATAAGCAGTAGCCCACGGGAGAAGGGCTAATTTTACGAGTGAAACGAAATGTACCCACGCTTTGCTGTAGCGCTATAAGATCGACATTGCGATTAAAAATGGTTTCCAGTTCATCGCGTATTGGTAGAGTTTCTGTTAAGCCTCGTTTCGCAGTAGGAGAAAAGGTAAGTAACACATCAATATCGCTATCGGGACGGAAATCTTCTCGGAGAACAGAACCAAACAAAGCCAATTCGATGACTTGCCATTTGTGACAAAATTTTTGTATTTTTTCAAGGGGTAAATTAATATTGGTAATCATTACTGTCTTACTGCATACAAATCAATAGCCTTGTTTTTATGATTGTACTGAGAAATAATAAAAAGCTGTTTTGTCAGCATTCAAATTTAATGGTTGACTGGAGGCAGAGCCTCATTAGTGCGTCCCTTGGTAGAACCAAGGAACGAGGTTAGTCGGTATTTCTCCTGAAGAAGATTTAGTTCTTAAGTATATTATCTCTCAATACCCTTGTTTTGGTAAATATTATGTCGTTAGATGCACAAATACTCAACGCTTTTCTAGAACTTTGGGAAACTCAAGCCGAGCTTTTTTCCGAACGCGATCGCGCCGAACTTGAACAAATTATTACTAATACAGAAGACGGTTCTCAAAAATTAGCAGACGCGATCGCGGATTGGTATATGAAACCCGAACATCAAGAAATTGCGAATCAAATAGAATCTCTTGCTTTTGATCCTCAAACATCATCAAGCGAAATATCGCCAACTTCTTCTGTATCGAATAGAGGCGGTTTTGGGAGTAAAAAAACAATAAAATCAAGCGATACTTGGAAAAAACTTCTCGAACAAGCGATTAAGAAAAATACCCCCGATCCCGATCCTCAAAATCCGCCATCCGATGACCAACGCAACTAATTTTCACCTCAGTTTATATGCTTTTCATTCACGGAATACCTTAGAGGATAGTCCTGACACTGTAAACTCGTCAGCAGACCGCATTTGGGAAAGTTTAATTGAGTTTGGTCAACAAACAAGATTTAAAGAGTTAATTAACCTTAAGTCTCACTTAAATTGTTACACTCCCAATTCTGAAAACAATGAATATAAATTTCAAGATAACTCAACAACAGAATGGCTAACCGACAACCAAAAACCTATTGATTTATCCCCAATTGTAGTTGCAAATAAATTAGCGATCGCGGGAAATTTACAACCCTTTCGCCTCCACGATACTTACTGTATTGATTTGACTCTTTCTCCAATAACGCCTGATTCTCAATTCTCAATTCAAGATATTGGTCGGCTGTATCCTGCTAAACTCATCAAAGAAATACAAGCAGATTTGGGAAAGGTATTCTGGCTTACTGGCGAAAAAAGGTATTTTTTGAACCCCCAAAAAGATGCTGAAAATTGGGTTGAAGCTTTTTGTCAAACAACTGGATTAGAATTTACTTTAATAGAATCAGGAAAATTCTTAAATAGTCATTTATTTATTTATCAAGCCGAAAATATTATACTGCTTGTTTCTATCGCCAAATCGCAACAAGCCGATCTCGAAAGGGCAGAGCGAGATTATGCTTGGTTTAGAGATTTATGGTGGAGTCACCAAAAAGTTGTTTTTGCTTACAAAGAAGCTTTGGCTTGTTATCAAAAAGCTCGAAATAACTATAGCAATTTAGAGCAAAAATCACAAATATTTTCCCAGATTTTAGTAAATAATGATGAAGATCGTTTGGATCAAATTAATTCACTGCTACAAACAATTCCTCAAAATTTATTAGAATATAGCTGCGCTTTACGCGATTTAAAAGCTCATTATACCACCATAGAAACTAATGCTGAAAATTTCAAAATATGCTTAGATCGGGTTTTAACTCCTAATGATAATGTCAAAACTTGGTCGGATTTTTCTCTAAATCGTTGTCCTCATTACCTCAGCCAAATTCAAATCTATCTTAATTATCTCGAACCGGGAAAAGACTTGTTTACAGACTTTATTAATACTATTCAAACTACCGCAGCCATCGACCAAGCCCAAAGCGATCGCGAACGTTTAGACGTAGAAAAAAAACTACAAGACAGCCTACAAGCCGTTGGGGTTGGGATTGCAGCCGGAGCAATTGTCGCATCCACTTCCGGTTTAATTACGCAACCCTGGAAATCTCCTAATCTCAAGCTGCCACCGCACCCTTTTATTATTGCTCTGGTTGGCAGTGTATTGTGTTCTTTTGGAGCTTGGTGGGTTGCGAAAAAACTTATAGAACGCAAGCAAAAATAGCCCCGTTACGCGATCGCGCTCAAACCCGCGAAACTACACAGATTCTAGAGAGTGCGGGAAACCGTACCCCCGCAAGAGTTGCGATCGCGATACAAGATTCGCTAAATTAGCACTCGGAAGGTGAGAGTGCTAAAATGCCAACTTACCTGAAAAAAGTAGCGATCGCGTCAGATCGCGAATCTCAACTATCCATTCTAGTCGTTAGGAGTAACTTGAATGCCTGCATTATCCATCAACGTCTCTACCGTTAACCCTTTGGGCGATCGCGTCTTCGTCAAAGTCAGCCCCTCCGAAGAAAAAACCGACGGTGGTATCTACCTACCCGATAACGTCAAAGAAAAGCCCCAAGTTGGCGAAGTCGTTGCCGTAGGCCCTGGTAAAGTCAAAGACAGTGGCGATCGCGTCCCTATGGAAGTCAAAGTCGGCGACAAAGTTCTCTACTCCAAATACGCCGGAACCGACATCAAACTCGGTGGTGAAGACTACGTTCTCCTCTCCGAAAAAGACATCCTCGCTGCCGTTGCTTAAATCGCCTCGTTAAGCTGGCTTCACAGCCCCCAAATATTCATCTGCAAATCCCATTAGTAATCCATAGCAAGCATCCATTATGGCTAAAAGTATTATCTACAACGACGAAGCCCGTCGCGCTCTCGAACGCGGTATCGACCTCCTCGCCGAAGCCGTAGCCGTTACCCTCGGCCCCAAAGGTCGTAACGTGGTTCTAGAGAAAAAATTTGGCGCACCGCAAATCGTGAACGACGGTGTAACCATTGCCAAAGAAATCGAACTCGAAGACCACATCGAAAACACAGGCGTTTCCTTGATTCGTCAGGCTGCGTCTAAAACCAACGACGTAGCTGGAGACGGAACTACCACCGCGACAGTCCTGGCTCACGCGATGGTCAAAGAAGGCTTACGCAACGTTGCTGCGGGGGCAAATCCGATCGCCCTGAAGCGCGGTGTAGACAAAGCCACCGAATACCTTGTGGGCAAAATCGCTTCCCACGCTCGCGACATCAGCGATTCCAAATCCATCGCGCAAGTCGGTTCTATCTCAGCAGGAAACGATGAAGAAGTCGGTCAAATGATCTCTCAAGCGATGGATAAAGTCGGCAAAGAAGGAGTCATTTCCTTAGAAGAAGGGAAATCCATGACCACCGAACTCGAAATCACCGAAGGGATGCGTTTCGACAAAGGTTACATCTCCCCCTACTTCGTTACCGACACCGAGCGCATGGAAGTGGTAATGGATGAGCCTTACATCCTGATCACCGACAAGAAAATCGCCTTGGTACAAGACCTCGTTCCCGTCCTCGAACAAGTGGCTCGTCAAGGTCGTCCTCTGTTCATCATTGCTGAGGATATCGAGAAAGAAGCCCTCGCAACCTTGGTTGTTAACCGTTTGCGTGGTGTTCTCAACGTCGCTGCGGTTAAAGCGCCTGGTTTTGGCGATCGCCGTAAGCAAATGCTCGAAGATATCGCCGTCCTTACAGGTGGTCAACTGATCACCGAAGATGCCGGTTTGAAACTCGACAGCACCAAACTGGAAATGCTCGGTTCGGCTCGTCGCATCACCGTAACCAAAGATAACACCACGGTGGTTGCCGAAGGTAACGAAGTTGCCGTGAAAACCCGTTGCGACCAAATCCGCCGTCAAATCGAAGAAACCGAGTCTTCCTACGATAAAGAAAAGCTACAAGAGCGTTTAGCCAAACTCTCTGGTGGTGTTGCCGTCATCAAAGTCGGTGCGGCGACTGAAACTGAAATGAAAGACCGCAAACTGCGCCTGGAAGATGCCATCAACGCCACGAAAGCCGCCGTTGAAGAAGGTATCGTTCCCGGTGGCGGTACAACCTTAGCCCACCTCGTTCCTGATGTGGAAGCTTGGGCGAATGAGAACCTGAAAAACGAAGAACTCACGGGTGCAACTTTGGTGGCTCGTGCGTTGACTGCTCCTCTGAAGCGCATTGCTGAAAATGCCGGACAAAACGGTGCAGTAATCGCCGAACGAGTCAAAGAAAAAGACTTCAACATTGGCTACAATGCCGCTAATGGCGAGTTTGCCGATATGTTTGAGGCGGGTATCGTTGACCCGGCTAAAGTCACCCGTAGCGCCTTACAAAATGCTGCTTCGATCGCCGGAATGGTCTTGACCACGGAGTGCATTGTGGTAGACAAACCTGAGAAAGAAAAAGCGGGTGCTGCTCCCGGTGGCGACTTCGATTACTAAAGTCTCTAGAAATTAAGAGCGAGCGGTTACTTCTAGTTTGGGAGTAACCGCTTTTTGCTCTCTCGAAGAACCTAAGTTTTTTTGAGCAACCAAAACGCCGTATCGGTCATCCCAGAATCATCCGGTTGAATCAGCAGAAAATGAATTCCTAAACTAGCTGTGCGTCGTTCGCTGTAGTTTAAGGCGGCTTGAGCCACTTGTGCATCTTCAAAGGTTGCTAAAATCCAACGGTCAATCAAGCCAGTTTCGAGTACCAATCCCCCAGATTTTCCCGGTTCTGTGGGCAGATAGTTTACCGCATGGGGTTGTTGTGCTGCCAACCAGCGAGCCAGTTGCATCGATTGACGACCGCCGTAGATAATAATGCCGGGAATGGGCGTATTTGACGCTAAACCTGCTTGTAGCGGGTCAAAAGCTGAGGGAATCTGTAAAATTGGGATAGGGCGATCGCGCAATACCGTTACAATATCCTGAGCCGTAATTGCCCCAAACCGCCACTGTTCGCCCCACAGAGCATCGGGAAGGGCTTGGGGGGGCGATTGGATCAAATCTGCGGTTAAGCCGCGAGAACGGCAGATTTCCTTCAAAGCGGCAGTGTGTCGCGTCGCTTCTAACTTCCAGCCCAACTGCTGCGTCGCTAAATCCAGCAAATTATAGGTTTCTGGGCGGAAAACTTGCACCACATCTGGCGTTGTGCCAATTCCTTGTAATTGCTTGACTAACCAGCTTACTCCGGCTTCAGCTTGGGGACAAGTGGCTTCATAAACCAGTTCCCCAGGGGGTTTGCAAACGAGTAAAATCCAAGTGGGGTTATTTTGGGGTTGAGGGGGTTTGTAGAAGTCAACTTGCCAGATAGTTTTGGGCATTTTTGTTATTGGTTGTTGGTTGTTAGTTGTTGGTTGTTCGTCACCTCAATAACTGTATCCAACGATCGCGATCGCCCCACAATCTTGATAAGATAAAATCAGCTTTTTGTTCAGGAGATACTTTTCCTGATAAATCTTTTGGATGATGCAGCCCTAGCAGAGCTTTATGCAGCAATCGGTAATATTGTCCTCCGATTTCCCTTGCTTCATTGCCAAGAATGTGCTAATACACTCAAAATATGGCTCAAACAGCGCCAAGTTCCGGGAAAACTGTGGCGACTTTCCACCCGATACGATAATGAAGACTTTATTTTAAGCGATCGCCAACAACAGCAGGGTTGTTCTGAAAGCATTACTGAAAATGGTGTTCACTATGGCATTGAAGTTTATGGAAAAATATTTGATAACCTTTCTAGCTTTGGGCTATTACCAGAAGATTGGGTGAAAGATTTTAGTTCTTTTTCTAATGAATTTGAAATAGAAGTAATTGAAGAATTCTAAAAATGTAATTCAATAGAGTTAATTCCCACAATGAGTACATTATTCGATCTACTCGAAAAAATCAAAACTAAACCTGGACTATACCTAGGAACTGCCTCCATTACAAATCTACGAATGTTCATTCTTGGCTATCGCTTTGCACGTTCTGAAGTAGGTATTACCAATACTGAATCCGAAAGTGACTTTTATAAAAATTTCCAACCCTGGCTGCAAAATCGCTTATCCATCCGTACTGTTAACGCTTGGGATAAAATTATTTTGTTAACCTGTATTGATGAAAAAGCGGCATTCGGTTATTTTTTTCAACTGCTAGACGAATTTCTGCAACGAGATAAAAGTCAAGATATTGAGCCAATTTTAGCTGAATCATCCGCAAAAGATTCCGAAAAAGTGGCATAAAATCGATACTGATAACTAATGACTGATAACTGATAACTGAAAATGCCTCACCCTGCCTTATCTCAATTCGGTTTGCAAATGTCCCAACTCACTGGGACTCGTGCCATTATGAAAGATGTGATCGAGACCTTGCGAGCCGGAGCAGGGCAAGATTTTATTAACCTCAGTGCCGGAAATCCGGTGATTTTACCGGAAGTCGAGCAGTTGTGGCGGGATTGCACCGCAGAACTGCTGGCAAGCTCAGAATATGGCGAAGTGACTTGTCGTTACGGGTCGAGTCAAGGTTATGCGCCGTTGATTGAGGCGATCGCGTCGGACTTTAATCAACGATACAATTTAACCTTGAGCGATCGCAATATCCTCATTACTCCTGGTTCGCAAGCCCTCTATTTCTACGCAGCCAACGCCTTCGGAGGCTATACCAGCGACGGAAAACTCAAAAGGGTTGTTTTCCCCCTCAGCCCCGATTATACGGGTTATGGCGGCATTAGCCTCACTCCTGAAGCCCTCCTTGCCTACAAGCCCCACCTCGACATTGACAGCAAGGCTCACCGCTTCAAATATCGTCCCGACTTCAGCCAACTCAAAATCAACGAAGATACAGGTTGCGTTATCTTCTCTCGTCCCTGCAATCCCACAGGTAATATTATCAGCGATGCGGAAGTCGAGAAAATCGCCAACCTCGCTCAACCTTACCACGTCCCGGTTTTAGTGGATTCTGCTTATGCTCCCCCTTATCCTGCCCTTAATTATGCCCAAATGAATCCGGTATTTGGCGAGAATATCCTGCATTGTCTCAGCTTATCTAAAGCCGGATTACCAGGGGAACGCATCGGTATTGTTATCGGGGATGCCAATATTATTGAAATCCTGCAAAGCTTCCAAACCAACGCCTGTATTCATTCTCCTCGTTACGGACAGGCGATCGCAGCCAAGGCTATTGTATCAGGTCGCTTGGCCGAAATTTCTCAAGATATCATCCGCCCCCATTATCAACACAAAATCGAAGTCCTCGAAACGACTCTCGACGCTCACCTTCCCGATGATATTCCCTGGTATTTGCATCAAGGAGAAGGTTCAATTTTCGCTTGGTTGTGGCTGCAAGACTTACCGATTACCGATTGGGAATACTATCAAGAACTGAAAAAAGTGGGGATTATTGCAGTTCCCGGTTCGACTTTCTTCCCCGGTTTAACTGAAGATTGGCGACACAAACAAGAGTGTATTCGCATTAGTTTAACCGCAACTCCCGACGAAATTGCCACTGCCATGAAACGTTTGGCGAAAGTAACTCAGGATTTGTATCTCTAGGAAAAGAAAAATAGCTTATGTTAAGAAATTTCTGACTGTTTTCACAAATTCTGACCAATGAAGCGGTATTGAGAAATGCACATCTATGGGTGTATTTTGAGGTAAGTTACTGCTAAAAATATAATTCTGGGGTTCAAAATAAGGTGAAATAACGGTTGAGGAAAAGTATTTCTGCTTATCGGTAAATGCGGGTCTGAAAAATAGACATTCATCCGTAGAAATAATAACAATGGGAATTTGTGAATTATCTCGCACTTTCTCAAAAAGGCTTTTCATAGAATTGTATTCAAATAAATAAGTTTCGAGTTCATTCTCCGATTCTCTTTTGCTTAAAATTAGTAAAATTAAATGGGGTTGAACCGCAGCAATATCAGCAAACTCTAAAGTAATAAGGCTAGAATAATCGTAGGGAATTACTTCATAATCGGTTAAAAAAGAGAAGCAGTCTGTAATTATTTTTTCGACCAAGGGTTCTAGAAAACTTTGCTGACTGACACATAATAAAATTTTGGCTGCGATTCGACGGTAGCGGTTCATTAATTAATTGCTAAAATGAAATGATTGAGTGGTTTAATCGTAATACATTAGTTGTTCGAGGAAAAACTTATGCCTCAAACTTTGGTTGATATTGGTACTTTAATCATCACATCCCCTGATATTCAAAGTGGTCGTCCCATCATTGCAGGTACTGGAACGTCTGTCCGACGAATTGTTGCTCTTTATCAACAAGGTTATAGTGCTGACGAAATCGTGGCGGATAAAGAGTATTTAACCTTAGCCCAAGTATACGCAGCCCTGGCTTACTACTATGCTAACCCGGAAACCATCAATCAAGATTTAGATATAGAGACAGCCGAGTATGAAAAACTATCGTCTCAAGCGTCTTAAATATTTGTGATGACAACAATTCGTTTTTATTTAGACGAAGATGCTACGAGTAAGCGGCTTTTGCAGGCGCTTAGAAGCCGGGGAACAGATGTTTTGTCAGTTGCTGAAGTGGATATGCTGGGACAGCCAGATGAACAACAGTTAGCGTGGGCTTTGGATAATCAGCGAGTGATATATAGCTTCAATGTCAGGGATTTTTATCGCATTCATTCCAGTTGGCTATCTAACGGTAAGTCTCATGCAGGAATTGTTTTGGCAAAGCAAAATAGCTCTGTAGGTGACCAAATGCGAGGATTGTTACGGCTGGCCGCGATTAAATCTGCTGAAGAAATGCTAAACAATGTCGAATTTTTAGGTTCATGGATAAATAAGTAACATCAGTTTGGGATAAGCAAAAAGTCTCATTTTTTCATTAACTGAAAGCCCGATTCTTGCGTCAAACTACTCAAAAAATTACCTGATTCCAAACTCAGATTTTATTACTATTTTCTGAATCCAGCCCCACAATTTCGCGAGCCGCTTCAGGAAGTTTAGCTTGTTTTTGACCTTGCGATCGCGCTCTGAAGGTAAACAAATCAATCGGCGTTTGCATCACATCTAGCTCAGATGCACGTCCCGACAGCATTTTAACCCCCTGAATCGGAACTTCCTTCAGCAGCCACCGCAACCCCCGATAACCGATTTCCTGCCAAGTTGCCTCCCGCATCAAGGGAATACCGTATAATTCGTGCAGATAGCGATTTGAGCGTCCGTAGCGTTGCCATTGTCGGCGTAACTCGTCCCAAGTTGCACGATGACGATGCGAGACAATTGCCTCAGCGACAAACTCGTACTTCCAAGTATTTTGCCTCAAAATCCGCCAACAAATATCTGCATCTCCTCCTGTGGTGAGGTAAGGACGAAATAAGCCCACTTCCTCAAAAATGCGGCGACGGACTGCTAAATTTGCTGTTTGACCATAGGGACAAAAAGTATGGTTGAGGGTATGCTTTTGCGATAATACCTCGTGGCGTGTGGCGTGACGCTCCAATAAACTGCTGCCCTCTAACCCCACAATTTCGCCCACAGTCAGCCCAATTTCGGGCTTGAAGAAGGGTTGAACCAAATTTTTGAGCCAATCAGTCTGAGGGCGACAATCAGCATCCGTAAAGGCGATTATCTCCCCTTGGGATGCCCGAATCCCGGTATTGCGGGCTGCATAAGAACTCTGGATTTGCGTCTCGGTGAGGATTTTGAGAGGAAAATCGGGAGTTTGCGCGGCGGTAAGGAGTTCGAGAGTGCGATCGCGACTGTTATTATCTACCAGTAAATATTCTACATGAGAAGTATCGTAGGATTGCGATCGCAAACATTCCAGCAAGTCCGGTATATCCGCTTCTCCGTTATAAATCGGAATAACGACCGATACGAGTTTCGGATTCTGAGTCATTGGATTATTGAGTTATTTATTTTAATTTCTTCCCATTTTTCCCCAAAACTGATTACTAAAAAACCAGCCCTACTTCTTCGGTCGAAATACCTGGATCGTATCAGCATTACAATCGAGATAAGGCGCACCGATAAGGTCGAGACAGTAGGGAATCGCGGGAAAAACAGCTTCGAGACATTCTTTAATTGACTTGGGTTTGCCCGGTAAATTGACAATTAGGGATTGGCCGCGAATGCCTGCCGTTTGCCTGGACAAAATCGCCGTGGGAACGTACTGTAATGATACCGATCGCATTAATTCCCCAAAACCCGGTAACATCTTCTCACAAACGGCTTCTGTGGCTTCTGGGGTAACATCGCGGGGGGCTGGCCCTGTACCGCCAGTGGTGACAATCAGGCAACAGGATTGGCTCATGTCGATTAATGCCGTTTCGATACTGTTGCGATCGTCGGGAATAATTTTATACAAGGGTTGCCAGTCGTTTTTGATATAGGTTTTGAGTAAGTCGATGATAGCAGGGCCGGAAATATCTTCGTAAACTCCGGCACTAGCGCGATCGGAAACAGTGAGAATTCCCAACGAAATTGCCATATTACACTCCCCTTGATTTGTATTTTCTGGGGTTATTTTAGCGATTGATTGTACCCTGATGAGCAATTACCCTTGGGGAATGGGTACTCTGTGGAGTAGGAACGTCAAGAACTTACCTCTACTGCTCGAAGTACGGCTATGCTGAAGAAAATCTTTTTTATGCTGATGGGTGTCGCGATCGCGCTGGCGGTCGGTTTACTTCAGATGTCCCCCGCAAATGCCACAGTTAATAATGTGGCAGTTTATACTTGGGGCTACGCCAATCAGACTCGCGTTTGCAAGCAAATTGATGTAACTCCTCACCATCGCCCCACTCCCAGAGACCAGGATAAACAACCGCTTCACCTCAAGTCTCGCATTGTGAGCGATCGCTATTGCCAAAAATAATTGCTAAATCCCAATCGCCAGCTTTGAACAACAACAAAGAAAAAATAAGCCCCTCCTCCCGTGGGCTACTGCTTATACACAAGTTGGAAATCTTTACCTAACGTGAGTTTGGGATAAGCTTGCAAGGTGAAATCAACAAGGCAATTTT
>JAWQFT010000166.1:0-5119 GCA_035968055.1 Jaaginema sp. PMC 1080.18
GGGGGAAGAGTGGGGAGGAGTGGGAAGTAATTAGAATTGTGACCAACAACCAACAACTAACAACCAACAACTGAAGAAAGTCAAACTTACTCCAGTTGCTAATGTAGCTCAAAGAAATCAGGACTTGACGAATTCTAATCCTTGGTCTTCAGCGTAACGCTCCATAAAGCGCATAAAGCGATCCCATTCGTCCGCGCTTTTCATAATATGGAGGGCTTCTAAAGCACGGGCTTGGCCATTCACAAAGACACCCTTCACCTCGCGGGTGACGATTTCACCTTCTTCGTCCACCATGTACATCCCTGTGATATCCTCGCCCGTGTCATTGCCTAACACTTTCGGATCGTCAAAACGGAATGTAGCTGTGCCGCCGTTACCACTCCGCGATCGCGTTAATTTGATTTTAGGCACAATTTCTTCGGTGATACCTCTCGCAAACTCAATTCGGGCCATAATTAATCTTGGGTAAAGTTTTCCTAAAATTGCAGTTGTTCAACCATCTTCTCACAGAGGATTTGTTCGCGAACAATCAATTCTGGAAGGGACGGCGTTGAGAACGGGCTTGGTAGCGGTATGCCAGGACTAAAAAACTGAGAAATAGTAAGCCCATGCAGCCAGCAACGGGATTGCCATCAACTCCGGTAATCCAGGGAGAAACGCGATCGCCTATTTCAATAATTTGACCGACATTGAGGATATAGTAACCCCACACCAAGCCGCCGTGTAGGCCAATACAAACTCCTAAACGACCTCGACGCGATCGCTTAGCCCAGACTAAAGCTAAACCGAGTAAAACTAAACCGGGAAATTGCGGAAAGGTGCGTACAATCTCTTCTAAGGGCTTGAGAAAGTGCAAAATGGCAAAACTCAGGGCATTAACCCATAACGTTGTTTTCGGGGCATAATCGCGCTTGAGTTCGTCGTGCAGCCAACCGCGAAAGACTAACTCCTCGGCCATTCCGACTCCCAAGCCACTGAGTAAGCCTTCTAGGACGATGCGCGGCACATTTGTCCCCCCGTGCCAAGTGACCCAGCCCAATGCCCCCATAAGGGCAAATAAGGCGAATGGGAGCATTATTCCCAGGCTTAATCCCTGAAGTAAATCGATGCCGTGGCGTTTTGTCCAGCGCCAGCCGTAGCGTCGTAAAAGGTTCGGTTCGCGGTACACCCAGCGTCCCCACAGATGCACCAGAATCAAGAAGAGAACAAAGAGTGCGCCCATTGTCGCGATCGTGGTAGCGTTGGGATCGTCTTGGAAAATGAGCCATAGGGGTAATGCCAGGGGTAGCCACAGGAAGACCAAGATAAATAGAAAAATACCCAGTCGCAGAGGTACTGGGTAAGAGGCAAGATTGCTCAGTCGAGATTGCCAGGATTTCAAAGCTTATTCGTCGGGTTCGATGGTACTGGTTAAACCGTGGTTTTTCAGGGTTTCGCAGTAAAATTCTGCGTGTTCGAGGGCGCAGGTGATGACTAAGGCAACACCGCTATTGTGAGCTTCCATCATAATGTTGACGGCTTGGGGTTGGGTTAAACCCGCGACGGTTTGCATGAGGGTTTGGACGACATATTCCATTGAGTTGAAGTCGTCGTTGTGCAATAGTACCCGATACCGGGGGGCGGGTTTGCGGACAGTCGATGTTGAACCTGAAGGCTTCGTGAGAGTTTCAGTCGCCATAACGATTCCTCCTTGACGCTGGGGTGAGTTTTACCAAATGCTGTTGAAGGGTTACAAATCCTTGGGAAGCTGATTGTAACATTCCTCAATATTTTATCGCGATTCTAGAGTTTTGGTACGAAGAAGGGGATTTTTAACTGGCGGTTACGTTAATTACACCACAACCGAGGCGATCGCCTGCATTCCCTGTGGGTTGTCCGAAATCGTCGGGTTGGGCATGAAGGATAACGCTGCGCTGGGCGATCGCGTATTCTCCCGATTCTATCGTCAAACCGGGAATTACCAAGTCTAGCAATCCTACCCCATCGTCGCTAATTTCAATATTGCCTAAATCCCCCGCGTGAGATTCATCAAAGCCGTCTTCGGGGAGATAACCGTGTTGGACATCGGCGGGGTTAAAATGTCCTTTGGCTGCTTTACCGTTCTCATCACAACTGCCGACGGTGTGGATATGGAAAGCGTGAGTTCCCGGAGGAGCATTATTGAGAATAACAGCAATTTCTAAGCCTTCTGTGAGTTCGGTAAAAACGGCTTCTCCAAAAACGATATCGGGATCGCTGGTACTTTTAACATAGGCTTTGGCTGAGGATAAAGCCATCATAGAGACATTATCCGTTGACGCGATCGCCATTGCCGATCCTTGAGCGGGAAAAACGGCAAGAGTTAATCCCAATAAAAGACTGAGAATCGCTGAAATTACGCCAAAGCGCCCTATTTTAGACATGGGTAGATTCATGGTTTTTTGATGCACAATTTTCTGCCATTTTACTGAAGGTTGGGCCGAGGGCGATCGCCCTCTAGCCTGAAGTTACTAGGGGCAAAATAGGGTATCGCGAGTATTGCGTCCGGTAGTGGGGTTTGTTCCTGTGGCAATTTTACACAATTCCCGTTCGGCTTCAGCACTCAACAGCGCGTCAGTAAAATCAGCCCCCTCAATCATAGCCCCGGTAAACATGGCATTCGCTGCCAAAGCGCCTTCGAGGATGGCATCTTTAAGATTCGCTTTTGTCATGCGGGTTGAACCCAATGCTGCATAACGAAGATTTGCGCCTTCAAAGTTCACACCCGCGAGATTCGAGGAGAAAAAGCTAACTTCCTGGAGATTGCTGTGGCTAAAGTCGCTAGTTCGCAGGTTAGCGTGGGCAAAACTCGAATCGGTTAAGTCTTGATTGGAGAAATCTTCCCCGATAAAAGTACGATTATTATAATCCGTGGCTTGAGCCGGAGACGCGATCGCGCTCAACGCCACTAAAATAACACTCACCAATAAAGCAAAAACTCGCAAGGCTCGGCGATTCATAACTTTACAACCCTAAAACTCAACAGATTTTGTATCTAATCCTACCAATATTGTTGGCAGTTCAGGGGAACATGGACTCGATTGCTTCTGGGCTGTTGGTCACAATTTCAATTTCCTCCCCCCGACTGCCGATTGCCCAAAACTACTGCCCCTTAAATCGCTGATAAATGCAATGGAAATTAAAAAAAAGCGATCGCAACAAATAGGGGTTATTGGAGAAAAAATTGTAGCAGCTTGGCTAATATCCCAAGGAGGACAAGTTTTACATTCTCGTTGGCGTTGTCGTTGGGGAGAAATCGATCTCATTGTGCAGCACGAGGCAACATTAATTTTTGTCGAAGTGAAAACCCGTCATCTTAGAAATTGGGATAACGGAGGATTATCGGCTATTACACCGCAAAAGCAAGGGAAATTATGGCAAACTGCCGAAATATTCTTGAGCCAATATCCTCAATGGACAGATTCCCCTTGTCGCTTTGATTTAGCGTTAGTCAGTTATCGCGGTTTGACGGCTTTTCCCGATAGCGATCTCAGTCAAGTTAAGTTGAAACAACCCCTATATTATCAGGGTTATGAGTTCGCGATCGCGGATTATTTAACTGCGATCTTGGCTTAATCCGAAAAATGAATCAGACGGGTTGAAGAATTCAATGCTGCCAATACAACCAACTGGCATAAGCCAAAGTAACCACTCCAGTTACAATGGCGGCTTCGTCTACCTCAAATAAGGGGTGATGTAAGGGATAATAAGGGCGATCGCCGCCTACACCCAAGCGAAACATTGTACCGGGGGCGTGTTCGAGATACAGAGCGAAATCCTCAGCCCCCAAAGAAGGCTCAGTGAGAATTTGGACGCGATCGCTTCCCCAAGCCGCTTTGGCCGCCTTTTCAATTAACTGAGTTAAAGCGGGGTCATTTTGTACCGAAGGCACGCCGCGACGGTAATTAACCGTACATTGCGCTCCGTAAGTTTCGCACACCTTGGTTGTAATATTTTCAATCCAGGCGGGTAAATCGGCGTGGGTTTGGGGGTGGAGCGATCGCACTGTCCCTGCCATGCGTACCTGGTCGGCAATCACGTTGGGAGCGCGTCCCCCACTAATTTGCCCAATAGTCAAGACCACCGGGTGTAGGGGGTTCTGAGTGCGGCTGAGGGCTTGCTGTAAAGTGGTAATGACCTGGGCAGCAATCCAGATAGCATCAACCGCTTGATGGGGTCTAGCCCCGTGACCCGACTCTCCGGTAATAAAAATCTCTAAATCGTCGGCGGCTGCGGTTAATGCCCCGTAACGAATCCCCAGAGAGCGAGCGGGAATTGAGGGAAACACATGAACCCCGAAAATATGGCTCACCTCTCGCATTACCCCATCCCGTACCATCCAACTTGCCCCTTGAGCAATTTCTTCGGCGGGTTGGAAAATAAAACGCACATTTCCCGGTAAGACCCCTTCGAGTTGCGACAAAATCATGGCCGTTCCCAATCCCAAGGTCGTATGGACATCATGGCCGCAGGCGTGCATAATACCGGGGTAGCGCGAAGCAAATTCTAGATTCGTTTGTTCTTGAATCGGCAGAGCATCCATATCGGTGCGAATTGCCAAACAACGCTTATCCGTACCATTGCCGCTTAAATTCCCCACAACTCCGGTTTTGCCTACAGTTTCTTCTACATGAAGGCCGTAGGAAGATAATACCCCGGCAACATAAGCTGCCGTTTGGTACTCTTGACCGCTTAACTCTGGGTGAGCGTGGAAATGACGGCGAATTTCGAGCAAACGCGGCGCTAATTTTTCAGCAATGTCTTGGATTTGAGTCAGCATGAAGTCAAGATGTGGGTTAGGCGGTCGAGAATTGGGTCTTGTTTCCAACATACCTTGACTGTTTGGGGTTTGCTATTTTCTAGGGATCGAACGCGATCGTTTCATCATCATCATCCTGGTCTTGGGTGATGGGTTGGGGGTGAAACACTAGGGTTTCGTCTTCGTTTTCACTGGGGGAATTGGGGGGGTGAAATACGAGGGTTGCGTCGTCTTCTGGTTGCTCTGGATCGGCAGTGGTAACGGCGGTTGCTTCTGTGAGGTCGGCATCTGGATCGGCAGTGGTAACGGCGGTTGCTTCTGTGAGGTCGGCATCTGGATCGG